>NZ_JAMYKV010000048.1:0-55087 GCF_040317535.1 Mesorhizobium sp. M1409 | reverse complement strand
TGGGCAAGCCTTATTCGATGGATCTTCGCGAACGGGTTGTTGCGTCAGTTGAGCAGGGTGGCCTGTCGCGGCGGCAGGCGGCAGTGCGCTTTGAGGTTGGGATCAGCACCGTCATCAGATGGGTGAGCCGGTTGCGCGAAACGAACAGTCTTGCGCCCGGCAAGATGGGTGGGCACAGGCCGAAGAAGATTGCCGGAGAGCATCGGGAGTGGCTGCTGCTGCGCTGCCGGGCCGCCGATTTTACGCTACGCGGACTTGTGGCCGAACTGGCCGAGCGCGGCCTTGCGGTCGATTACCGCTCGGTGTGGGAGTTCGTCCACGCCGAGAAGCTCAGTCACAAAAAAAGACGCTGATCGCGGCTGAGCAGGATCGCCCGGATGTGGCGCGCCGGCGGGCACAGTGGGCAAAGTATCAGGACCGCATCGATGCTTCCCGTCTGGTGTTCATCGACGAGACATGGACCAAAACCAACATGGCCCCGCTCAGGGGATGGGCGCCGCGCGGCGAGAGGATCAAAGCCAAGGTGCCACACGGCCATTGGAAGACAATGACCTTCCTGGCGGCGTTGCGCCATGACCGTGTCGATGCACCATGGCTCATCGACGGACCGATCAACGGCGAGCGTTTCCAGCTCTATGTCGACAAGGTTCTCGTCCCCACCCTCAAGCCAGGCGACATCGTCGTCATGGACAATCTCGGCTCACACAAGGGCAAGGCCGTGCGCCGCGCCATTCGCTCAGCCGGCGCCAGGCTGTTCTTGCTGCCGAAATACTCGCCCGACCTCAATCCTATCGAGAAGCTCTTCGCCAAGCTCAAGCACTGGCTGCGCAAGGCTGCCAAGCGAACAGTCGAAACCGTCTGTGACGCCATCGGCCAAATCCTCGGCACCGTCACGTCAACCGAATGCCGAAATTACTTCACAGAGGCAGGCTATGCCCAACCTAAATTCATCCCGCTCTAGGGGCCGGATTGTTCACGGTCGACGGTTGAAGATGCAGGCTCCTCAGCCGGCATGCGGCTCAGGAAGATGCCGGTGCATCGCAGAGCCATGCCGAAGACAAGCAAGCGCCCCACCCTGTAGAGAGAACCAAACGGTTAGAGCAGATGTAACTGGGCTTCCCGAGCGGGCTTAGAGCGGACGCAGTAGAATTCCTCAAGGCGGCCTATAAACTCACTCTGCCCCCCATAGCTAGGGTGACGAACCGCAGTTGCCTCAAGGCCGAGGTCCGCCAAAGCTGCTTGGGCATCGCGTCCAATGGCAACAAGATGTTTCGGCCGTAAGGTGTCGATCAGCGCTTCCAAAATGGGCTTGCACGCCAGTCGCTCGCTACGGGTATGACACCGATTTGTCATCGGCTCATTGGGGCCATGCGGATGAAACGGAAAGACGTTCCAGAGAAAGATCGGTTGTTCGATTGAACGCAGCATCTGCCACACAACGGTAGCGGTGCGCTCGGCCACGGGGGGGCCTTTGGTCGCTCTCATAAGTGGTTCGGTACCGAGAAGTTCTGCGTGCCAATCAAGATGCGCTTCGTCAGTTAATGCCAGGCCTGTTCGGCGGCCACCCCGATAGCCAAGATCTCGAGCAATCCAGAAGGACTGAACCCCCCTCTCGATTGCTGCATTTAAGACGGCTTGCAGGTTCCGACGGCGGACGGCTGGCGCATCTTTGGCGTCACACTCTGGGCACGCGTCGGCGTAGGGATTGAACGCGTTGGCAAAATGGTAGGACGCGAGTTCTTCGACAAAGTCAGCTGGTTTCATGGCGCAAGCTCCTCCACCATCATATCACGTTTGTCTAGATCAAGGATGAGGCGCCCACGTCGATACTGGCGCAAAAAGCGATAGGCGGCGTTTCCTTTCAGGATCGCTTCTTCCCAAAGCCACAGCGGGCACTGCTCCGCTTCAAAACCTTGGACGAAACTCCTCACGGTCTTCAGGAGGTTGAAATCAACCTCATCGCGTCCCTCGAAGAACTGATGTTCCTTGGCTCTCGCGAAAACGTAGGCCGCAACACCTTCTTCGAGAATAATCGCGCGGGCACCGTCCTCACCGTCATCGACTTTGGTCTTGCTCTTTCGTTTGAGCTTCAATAGAGCCCGAGTTACCGGCGACCAACCGAGGACGGCTGCATAGGCATAGTGAAAAGCGTCGTGAAAGCGATAGAAGTCTTCCACGACACTATTATCAGTTAGGCGGTCCCCGATATTGACGCCGTTGCAACGCTGATAGACGTATTGTTTGGAGCCAGAATTGCGCTCGAAAATCTCAATCGCGAGCTTTCGAGGCAGCTGCTCCTCAGAGGGGAATTCCAGATCAAACAGCGGAGGCGGAATGCGGTCCGTTGGCCAGCGATCCTGCGCCTTCCGCAGATTGTGAACCGCCGCGTCTCCCAAGGTCACGCCTGCCTCGTTGGCCGCGTGCACCAAATTGCGGAAAATGATCTTGAGCTTTTGTGCAAAAGCGGTTGGGTCAACGTATGATAGGGCTTCACCGTCGCTATTGGTAAGATTGCCTACCGAATTAGCCAGTTTCAGAAGCGTTCGTGCGAATTCCGTCGTGGGCGCTGCAAGGTTAAGCGTCTGTTGCGGTTGCAGATTGACGAAGCGAAGCGCCTCGGCGGAGCCGGATTCGAATTCCTCCGCAATATCAGCTAGCCGG
Organism: Mesorhizobium sp. M1409; assembly: GCF_040317535.1. Lineage (NCBI taxonomy): Bacteria > Pseudomonadati > Pseudomonadota > Alphaproteobacteria > Hyphomicrobiales > Phyllobacteriaceae > Mesorhizobium > Mesorhizobium sp. M1409. The sequence continues at coordinate 52,426 of NZ_JAMYKV010000048.1, read as the reverse complement.
ATATTGGCATGGGCTGCAATAACCGCGAGGTACCAAAGCGCATCACCGAACTCCTCGATGACACCGCTTTCGTACGAGTCGTAGGCCTTGGAGTCTCGCTGCTTCTTTTTCACCTCGCTAAGGAGACTGCCGGTTTCACCAAACAGTCCGAGGATTGGCAGGCTCAAATTTCTGGATTTCAGGCCTGTTCGATCCGTCTTGACCGCTAAATCTTGATATTCGTTTAGTGATAGAGTTGATCCATCCATCGCGAATCCCCCGCCAGACCAGATTGCCAGATGATCGCAGCGTAAGGAATCACAGAGGCGGAACTTCGGCGGGCTGTTGCTTGTCGGTAACAGGCAGTTCGGGGCGGTACGCTCGGTTGATCAGAGAACCGCAGTTGCGCTGAAGCGCCAAACGCTTCAGCGTCACCAATGCCCAGGCTCATCGACATACCCGCGCTCGGGCAACGTCTCCAGCCAACCCCCTATAGCGGCTCGCTGTCCGTCGGAAAATTGGCATTTGTGGTATGGCCCTTTTTTGATCAGAAAACGCACGTGCTCCGGGATAATTGGAGCCGATTTCCCGAAATAAGCGAAGTCGGTCGCAAGCATGACCTTTTCCGTCTTACCGGTATCGCGTTCCCTGTTTCCGACACTCAGACTGCCATCGTCTTCGCTATGGAAAGAGTCGATCTGCTGGAATGTGCCGTCGTTCCCGGTGTGGTAGATGTTGTCGCCATAGCGATGCATCATGTTGCCGTTCATGTTTGGCTTTTTGCGCGCGAAGCGCGGATCTGACCAATAGCCGTCGAAGGAGGTGATTTCCGATATTCGCATCCAGTAGACGAGGCGGTCAGTAGCCTGCAGGTCCGTCGAGCCTGTTCCGATTATGAGGTCGCCTGCGCTCGCAAATTTTCGAATCATCGGCTTGCAATTTGCTAGCGTACATACGCCCCAGAAGGGGTTCGGCGCAAAGCCAAGGTCATGTTCGACGACGTAGGAGTAGATTCGGGTCACGGCTCAGCACTTATTGCGTTTGATGCGAGGTTTTGACCTTTGCTCCCCGCCCGGCTGTTCCCAGACATCCGTCTCGCCCTTAAGCGTCGGGGTCAAGACTTTGGAATCGCTGTCAACTGTGGCGGCGTATTTTCCGATCGATTCGGGGACACGGCCTGGACCATCCTCGTCCGCGCGCAACCAAATTGCCACGACCCGAATGCCGGCGCCGGCAAAGGCCATCGTCCGAGCATCAATGGTACCGCCGTCTTCTGGCGCGGCCGGAAGCCCGATGACGCCGATGTCAGTGTGCGGGTCGATCGAGGAAACAGCGTACGGAACATCGTATCGTGGATTGTATCCTGCCGCTTGCAGGATCGCCTCGATTTTTGCGCGGTCGTCGTTATTGAGGTGTTCGTTGAAAACGTAAGCGTCTGCCATTCACGATCCTCCTAAGGCTTTAAAGCCATGCTCGCAATGACGCCGGATATCGCAGCAACCGCGACGCCGCCAGCAAGTGTCAGTATACCGAGTGCGTAGGAAATGCGTCGCTCGATTTGATCCATCCTTTTGTTGATCGAGTTGAGCGATGCGGTCTCGGTCGGGAGTAACCCCATCAGAGTCGTGTCGATCCCGCGAAATCCGGGTTTTTTCCGGGCATATTGTTCCGTCGCGCCATCGAGACGCGCAAACCAGATCAGGAAAGCGTCTTGGTCGCACCGCACCGTCACTGTCTGCGGCCCCGCGTTAAAAATAGCGAACAGAAGCTTTCCCTTGTAGCCCGGATCGACATGAAATCCGCTTACATTCACAAGACCGCTATTTTTTAGCGTACTCTTCATGTTGATGAAGCCGAGGATATCATGCGGGAGTGTTACGAACTCTCGCGTGGTCAAATAGGCGAACTGCCCGGGCGGTATCACGATAGGCGCCTTGTGCTCTAAGCGTTCAACCAGGCCCGGCTTGCGGGTGTCTCGACCTTCGGGGCTGATGAAAGCCTCGTCACCGATCCGCAGAGTATAGGCCGCGCAATCGACCCGCTGCGGGTCGAATGGCGCAATCCAGCCGCCGCCATGTTCAGCGATGAGGTCACCCGATAGAAACATCTACGTCTCCTGTGCGTAAACCTGCCTGCGCGCAAGCTGTCGTCGACGATCGTCTACGAGAGCGTCGAGATCAAAGCCAGCCGCTTTCGCGCTGCACACGATCCACTCTGAAAGCGCGGCGTTTGCGGCAAGGGCGATCGCACGGAATTCCTCGAGATGATCAATCTTCTCGCATGCGTCGGCGAAACGTCCAGCGTGGTCGGTAAAGTCGAGGTCGGAGATCGCATCCCCGATCAATCCTCCTGTTCCTACGTCCGGCAACGCTTGGTTCAGCGCATTTGCAGCGCTCAGCGCAACTAGAAACGCGTCGACAAGTGTTTCCCTTCTGGTTTTGACTTCGGCATCACCCCGAGCAAACCGCCCTGCGTATTTCGCGAAATGCAAACCGTAATGCTTCAGCCGATCCAGGCGCGACATCGACAATATGTCGAAATGATTGTGCAAATCGTGCTCATGCTGTGCTCGCTGTCGCGTCCGCATCGAAATGCGGGGTTCCTTCGGGCTTGCTTGTCGATTCTTATCTGTGATCGGCGCCATCGTTGAAGCCCGCCTCCGCCTGCTCAAGTTGCTCATATGCCAGGATGCCAGCCATCAGCATGGCCTGGATCGGCTCGATTTCCGCGGAGACCGCTTTAGTCACTTCGCCAGCGTCATTTTCAAAGCGCTTGGCAAGCCGACGAGCCTTTTCCTCTTCTCCCTCGATACATCCGATAACGATGCGTTGGCCGAGAAAGTCGACTTCGATCTGTCCGATACCCTCAAAGGCCGGGAGCTTTGCGTCGTTCATAGAATCAATCCTTTTTTTATTGCAGCGCTCGCAGATTTCGTCCAGGGGCGCAGATTTATCGAGCGCCAACCAGATGTTGCACACTGCTGCGGCTCGACGAGGCAGTCAGGGCAGTTGGATCGTCGCAAGCTGTTATCAGATCGAAAACCTCGCCACGTTGCAGGTCTGGATCGAGGCACGCATGCGTGGACTGGATTGTCAGCGTCCCAATGTCAAAACCCGTTTCATTGGCGATGAACTGCAGCAGGCGGCCGAGGCCAATGAGATTACCAAGCGTGCGCTGGACGTAGTAGTGGTTGCGATAGACGGCCATCATGCTGAGCCGCCACATATGTCCCTCGCGCTCGGGCTTCAGCTCGATGAAGCTCAAGCATTGCCGGTTCATTTTCTTGCGCAGATCGCGAGCCGGATCGAAGAGTGCGATCTCTGTCACGTTGCCGAAGAACTTCGCTTCTCCGCTTCTCATCGCCCGGAGCGTATCGATATTCGCGGAAAGCTGATTGACGGTTCCCGCACCCTTGCCACTACCGGTCGGCCAGGCGACCATACGCTGAAAATAGCGACCCCACTCGCCCTGACGATGCATGCGGCGCTCGTAGATCTGCATGTAGCGCTTCGTCAGCGCATCGATGCCGTCGCCTCTATCAAGGGCGGCGGGGAAGATCGTATTTGCGACCGTGCTGACGCCGCATTTGTCATGATCGCGCAGGAACGCGTCGACCTGACACACAATCTCGTCCTCCCCCGGCGAAAATCCGGTCGGATCTTCGATATGGAGCATAAGCCCGTGTTGATCACCGTCGGCCTTAAGCCGGAGGGCAGCTCTAACCCATGCGGAGACGGGAGTGGGTGCGGGCGTCATGGGATTATACATCGTCGGATGCTCCATCTTGGATGACGAAGGCGCCGGCAAAGCGGCGGGTGAGGTAGGTTTCGGATAACCAGGCGTAGCCTGCCCATCCCCATCCCAGTCCCCAGGAGTTGCGGACCAGAAAATGCGATACGCCATTAACGTAGCCGTGTCCGGCTAGGACGACCGCATGCGCCAGTGCAGGATCGATCGGAATATGATCCTCCGCCATCAGCGCCTCCGGTCCGATGAACCGTGCCGCCCGGTAAAACGCGGGCGAAATGAACAATGCGATGACGACAGGTGAGCCCGAATCGATCTCAGAGCGCCAGCGATCAGCATCGCTGCTGCGTTGGCCGGTATCGCAGCGGACGACGACTGGCCGTTGGCCGGGCGGCTGATAGGGATTGGGGCAAACGTCGCGACCTTGGTAAGGCCAGAACACCTCATCCGGTTGACCGTCATTCAAGATCGCCACACAGGTCGCTTCAATCGTCGAACCTTGGTCCGGCTGCAACCCGTCACGTCGCGTTGCGTGGTAATAGAGCCATTCAGGAGACAACTGGCTTGGGTGCTTATGCGCCGCACGGTGGGTCGCACTCGCCGCGAAAGACAGGCAGGTTGGGCGCCGGCCTTGATCGCGGGCCGGCTCAAGCCTATTTCTCAGATCAGCGACGACATTCAACATCAGCGCGCACCGCCCGCGTGTTTGAACGAGGGGCGAAACAGTCCTGCATCGTGCGAATAGACAGGCCTGTAGTCGAACGACCAGCGTTTGGGATCGTCCTCCGGAGCCCACTGTCGGCGCTCCCACAAAGTATAGACACCGTGCACGGTCGCGTCGGACGCACGCGCGAGCACATGTCGGATCGTCGGAGCCCCAACGACCCCTTCGGCAACCTGTTCGCGACCATCTTTGAGTATCGCGAAACCAGCCATTTCCAGTTCGTCGAAATTCCAGACGCACCCGGCGTTACTGTCTTCTCGCAGCTTGACCACGAACAAGTCGTCCCGACCGGCTTCGATCACCGTACCCTCGTCTCGCTCCGTCAGGTGCCACACATCGATGTTTTGCGTGGACCCAATTGGATAGTCGGGCACGAGTGCACGCTTGATCGTCGCTGGTTGCGCTATAACAAGCTGCTTCCGGATTCCGGTTGCAATGACCCTGTTGCGCACTAGCGCGTAGAGTGTCGCGCGATAGCTTGCGCCAACGCGCAATGCCATTTGGTAGACGATGTTAGCATTCTGAAGATGCTGCGGCGTCCAATGGTGACGCTGCATGAGTGCCGTAATCAGCCAGTCAGGCACGAGGAAGTATGACGCGAAAGCATCGGCTTCTTGCTCGGCGGGTGGAAGGTTGATGTAGTCCCGAGCATGATCCGGCGACCGGCGCAGAATACTATCATCGTCCGCATGGGGATCATGGTTCAGCACATGGTGTCCAAGCTCGTGGGCCGCGGTGAAGCGCTGTTGGCCAAGCGGACGACGCGTCGTCAGAATGATCCCTGGATTGCCCCCCTCGCGCAGATAAGCCCCCAAGAGCGGTTCAAGCTTCCGGAAAAGCAAGGGGACATTCTGTCTGTAAATCGAGCCGAATACGTCCACGCGATGCCCTCGCGCGGCGCCTTGATCCAGGCCGAGGTCGCGCTGAAGGCGCAGCGCTGCCCGCATGCCCTTCAGGACTGCGTCGCGCGTGGGCGCCCTAGCCATTCTTGGTCACCTTCGAACGGGAGCGCAGGAATTCCGCAAAGCTTGCCAGCTCACCTCTGTCGTTCTCTGACAGATCGCTCACGGTGCGTGCCAGGAATGCGACGTCTTCGGGCACGTGCTGCTCGGATTCGCCGGTAAACCAGGACGTGGGCCGCTCGTAGAGAGCGGCTAGGCTTTTCATTTCAAGGGCGCCGACACCCCTCTTGCCTGCCTCCATTTCCGAAATTGCCGAGCGCCGGACGTTCAGATGGTTCGCCGCTTCTTCTTGTGTGATGCCCACATATTCACGCGCGTCCTTGAGGCGCTTGCCGAGCTGAACGGCCTCGGGGTTTGGACCGGCAAATCCAACAGGGGTCCGTGCCATATTACACCTCCTCGCTTTCATGCTGGCTCACTCTCCACGCCTCACGACATGTCTCCATGACGGTCACTACGCAGTGTTCGACACTACGGAAGCCACCAGCTGGCATTACGTCGTCCGGAAGATTGAGTGCGAACTCTTCCTCGATACGCAAAACAACCCGGACCATCACCAGCGAGTCAACCGCAGGCTCCCATGCCGCGCGTGGAGCAGGACGGTCATTGATAGCCGTACTGATTTCATTTCGGATTGCGTCTTCAAACGCTCTAGCAGGGAACATGATGATACCTCGCATGTCCATTTATCCGACTCCAATCTAGCACATGTCTGAAAAACAGACAACATGGCGGTGCACAACGCGGCTGATTTAAGTTTCCTCCGACCCTACAGCCCCGCGGCGATGGCAGCTTTTCTAGTTTGGGAAATTCAAAGCAGATTGACCGCTTGCGGCCCAGCCTGCGAACCTGGGTGTTGGAGCTGAAAGATCGGCTCGGCTTCAAGCGAGCGGCCGTAGCTGCGCGGCGACAATCAAGGTGAGGTGCGCCAGGCCAAGCTGGCGAGTTCCAGCCGGTGCGAGTCGGGCCCGGGTAAGGAATAGCGCCCGCCCGGTAGGTGAGTGTTGCGGCGTGGGAGGTGACGACCACGGCGAAGCGTCCACAGCAATTATGCGGGGTGTGGGAGTGAGCCACGATAGTGATAAGATTGCAGGGGCCGAGACGTTCTCATCCGTCGAAGGCAATATGTGCGGAGCCGATAAGCGGGGCACCGCGGCCCTGCCGGGGTCTAGGGCCACATCACGTATGAAAGGAACGCGTCGGAACCTGGGAGATCTCCTGCCCGGCAGGGCGGCGTCAAGCCGCACCGGTCCGCATCGGGAAGGCGAGGAGCCGTAGCCGACGATGAACGGACAGGAGAAGTCTGACTCCGGCATAGTAGCCGTGAAGCCGACGAACAAAGCCGGACAACCGGCAGCGGAGTTGGTGGAGCCAAGGCCGGGGACGAAGGGGAACGCGGAACAGCAACGCATGCACCGGACACAGAGTCGGGCTCGCATGTCCCAGTCGTTGGACCGCGTACGGAAAGCCGCAAGGCTGAGGAAGAAGGAACGGTTCACCGCGCTCTTCCACCATATCAATGTCGACACGCTTCGGACGGCGTTCTACGCTCAGGCGCAAGGATAGAGAAACTGTTGCGTGTGGCCCTGCACTGGTCGAGGAAGAAGAAGTCGTCGTCACCGATCAGGTTGAGCTTACGGCAGAGGTCGAGCAGCTCGGCGTCCTTGAGGTCGAGGAGCGTGTCCTCTCGAAGGACTTGTCGTCGAGAATCTGAGGGACGACGTTGATGCCGAACCGTCGCACCTTGTCACGCAGTTCCACCACGGCCGCGTTCCAAACGTAGTTGATGGCTGCGTCGAACAGACCGCTGACGACGGCGACACACATTTTGACGATCCGCTCATCGCGCAGGTGCGGAGGGATCTTCTTGATCAGGCGTGGGAGCTGGGACCAAGCATGGGCGATCTGGTCGTCCTCGGCGAGCACATTGCGGGGGACTCCCAACGCGGCGGTAAGTTGGGCTAGCATGGGCCAGGAGAGAGGGGTCACGTCGGGCAGTGTGACGGCGGGCAGGTCGGTCTTTGGCTTAACTAGGACGTTGCTCATACCTACTCCTTGCATCGACGAGACCATCTCGCCCCATCGGTAGTCTTTAGCCGAAACAGAGTGAGGTCAGCCGGCGCGTGCGGCTTTTGTGCGATTACGTCCACCTGCCGCTCTTTTAACGCTACGCACGGAGACGGCTTTGGGAGCCACGACGTCGCCGAGCCGCTCTATATGGAGGGGCGCGCGTGAGGGAAGGCGAACGACGAGTTCGAGTTGCCCCCCGATCGCCTCGACGTAGCTTTTAAGAGTAGACAAGTACATGTCGGCTTGTTTCTCGATCTTCGAGACCGAAGGCTGCTTGATCTTGAGGACCGAAGCGATTTCGGCCTGGGCCTTTCCAGCGGCACGCCGCAAATCGCCGAGACTCTCGACTTCTCCCCTCAACTCTTCGAAACGCGCGTCGACCCGCTCCCGACGATCCTCGGGGAGCGCAGCGATTAGGTCGTCAAGCTTGCGTCCCATCACTTCTTCTCCTTCTTCGCCGCCGCCAAACGGTCGAGATGCCCTTGATAGCGCTTGTCCGCCTTGGCGATCAGACTTTTGTAGAAGCGCTTCTCACTCACGCCCGACTTATCGCCGGCGACGAGCAGGATCGCCTTCCGCTTCCGGTCGAATGCGAACGCAACCCGCCAGACACCATCATCAGCGTCGAAGCGAAGTTCTTTCATGTTCGCGAACGACGAGCCATTCAAGGTATCCGCATGCGGTCGCCCCAGCTGGGGCCCGAACACACCGAGCAGCTTAGCCGAGGCCAATAGCTCATCTTGGACTGTCTGGTGCAACGCCTCGAACTCCCCGTCGAACTCATCGCCAAAAACGACTTCCCAAGTCATATATAGCTCCTAGGCTATGTGGTCAACATCATCAAGCTGCCGAACGATAGTCTGCGGCTGAAACAAGGTACGCGCGGTCGACGGTAATCCGGCCGCCGTTGATACAACTGGCAATTCGCGACCTGTCTGCGCTATCGAGCGGCATCGTCACCGGCGTTCCGAAGGGCATGGCCGGCGCGTAGCTGTCGCTTGCTCAGAATTGCCGGCTTGTCGTGAAGGACATGACCGCCAGCAAGCGTTCCATCGCGCCGGCAGCGCTCACCGTCGCCAAATGGAAACCGGTGCCGGCCAGGTCCACGTGTCTGGCGGGGAAAGTTGCCATGGCTTGGAGGTGAAGCCGGCGAGGCGCTTCCGCTGGTCCATGCAAGCGGAGGATCGCGCCGCGCCGTGCATCGCATCTCTCGTCCCGCTGCGCTGCTGAGATCTCTCCTGTCAGGCGGTCTAGGTTTCGCGCTTCGGGCCGAGCAGGAGCACTATGAGGGCAGCGACGAACGTGGCAACAGCACTGTAGGCAATGGCGCTGGTAATCCCCGCATTCTCCACCAATAGTCCGCCGAAAATCGCGCCGGCTGCGATTGCCACTTGGAATACTGTGACCAGCAGCACACCGGCGCTTTGGGCCTGCTCGGGAGCGGCCCTCCGTACCATCCACGTCTGCAATCCCACTGGCACCGCGCCGAAGGCAAACCCCCACGCGGCAACAGCAATCGCCGAGGCCAAGGCCGATGCTCCCGCCGTCAGCAGCGAAACAGCGGCTATTGCTATGAGCAGCGGTGCAAGGGCCGCGACTGCCTTGAGACTGTACTCGGCCAGAAGCCCGCCGGCCAAATTGCCGAAGAATCCGCCGATGCCAAAAGCCAGCAACACAAGCGAGATCGTCTCGACATCCAGCGCGGGAATCTTCTCAAGGAAGGCGCGGATATAGGTGATTCCGGCGAAGTGGCCGGAAGCGACCAGCAGGACAACCAAGAGCGCAACCTTGACCATCGGAATCTTGGCCACATCCAGCAGGCTGCGGAAGCTAGCCACTCCAATCGGAGGCAGTCTCGGAATGGTTATGAGTTGCACGAGCAGTGTAGCGGCGCCGCCGGCTGCGGCGAGCATGAAGGCGCTTCGCCATCCCCAGATATCGCCGACATAAGCGCCGATTGGAGCTGCGCAGACGGTAGCCACGGAAACGCCGGTGAGGATGATCGACATAGCGCGCGGCAGGAGGTGGCTTGGAACGAGCCGCATCGCCAGTGCTGCCGACATCGACCAGAAGCCTCCGAGCGCTATGCCGAGCACGACGCGTGCAGTCAGGAGAACCGCCAGCGACCACGCGCCGGCCGCCAGAACGTCCGACAGGATCAGCAGCAGCGTCATCGCCCACATGACGATCCTGCGGTCCAGGCGCTTTGTGATGATGGCCACCGTCGGCGCCGAGATCGCCCCGACGATAGCGGTCGCCGTCATCGCCTGTCCAGCCGCTCCCTCGGTGATACCGAGATCATGCGCGAGCGGCGTGAGCAGGCTGACAGGCAGAAACTCTGCCGTCACCAGCCCGAACGTGCCCAAGGAAAGCGAAATGACCGCACCCCATGCGGGACCAGACGGTTGGACGGGCTTTTCTGGGTCGTGCAGAACAGCGTCCATGACGCCTGCCGCGGATTGGGTCATGAACGAAGTCTCCACTCTGGACGCAATGCAACATGATGTTGGCTGCCTTGACCCAATTTAAAAACACAAGCGCATTTCCCGGCGGCGTTGCACGGAGGAGGGGATGTTCATTGCTTCGCGATATTTTGTGACTGTGCGGCGCGCAACATCGACGCCGGTTTCCTTCAGCCGGACAGCGATGTCCTCATCGGAAAGCACGTCGCCGTGAGATTCTGCGGCAATCATCGCCTTGATCCGATGGCGGACAGCTTCGGCCGAGTGCGCATCGCCGCCTTGGCAGGACGCGATGGCGACGGTGAAAAAATACCTCAGTTCAAAGACACCGCGCGGGGTAAGCATGTATTTGTTCGAGGTCACCCGGCTTACCGTCGACTCGTGCACGCCGATCGCATCAGCGACGGTTCTGAGATTGAGAGGCCGCAGGTGGGCGACGCCATGTTCCAAAAAGGCACCCTGCTGGCGCACGATTTCAGCCGCAACCTTAACAATGGTCTTGGCGCGCTGATCGAGGCTGCGGATTAGCCAGTTCGCGTTTTGCAAGCACTCGTCGAGAAATGCTTGATCCTTCGAATTTTGGACAGTTTGACGCGAGACTTCGGCATAGTAGGTTTGGTTGATCAGCAGCTTGGGCAGTGTGGCCGGATCAAGTTCGATCTGCCACCCGCCTTCCGGCGAGGGCGTGACCCAGACGTCGGGTATGATTGATTCAGACGCACCGGATTGGAATCGATTTCCAGGCTTGGGATCGAGCGCCCGAATCTCATGCATCATGTCGAGAAGGTCTTCTTCATCGACGCCGCAATGCTGCTTCAGTGCCTGAAAATCGCGTCGCGCAAGCATTTCAAGATGGGCAACCAAAGCTGCCATTGCCGGGTCGAGCCGGTCTCGCTGGCGCAACTGGATCTCGAGGCATTCTCTGAGAGTTCGCGCAAAAATTCCCGGTGGATCAAATTGCTGCAAGGTTCCGAGAACCCGTTCCACATCAGCCTCACGGACATTCAGGCTCCCGGCCAGCTCCAAAAGGTTTGCCCGAAGATAGCCAGTGTCTTCCAGATCGGCGGCAAGCTGGCCAGCGATCAGCCGCTCCTGTGGTGTGAACGCAGTGAGGGCGATCTGACGAGCGACATGGTCGTGCAATGTTTCGGCGAGGGTGGCAAACTCGTCGAGGGAAGGGCCATTGCCGGACGGGTTGTTGGTCGTGTTGCGAAGTGATTTCCATTGCCCGAGCCGTTCAGGCGAACCTGCCCCGGTCGGTCCGTCAACGGCGTTTGCCCCAGGGCCGACAGGCTGATCCGCTCCCGAAATCGAAACGTCGTCAAAAGGCCCGCCATCGCTTGATGCAGATTCCAAGAGCGGGTTCTTCTCAATTTCCCGCTCCACGAACTGATGCAGTTCAGTATGCGCCAGTTGCAGCAAGCGAATCGACTCAATGAGTTGAGGCGATGCCACCATGGATTGCTTCTGGCGTTGAAGCAGGCTTGCTGAGGATTGCATGGTGAGCGCGATAATCCTGTCGAGGAGCCTCTTGGGGCCGGCACTGGCACCAGTGAGACGTTTTCTAGGTCAAGCGGCGGCTTTCAGCGTTTCGAGAACGTTTTGCGGGGATGAGACGCCATACGGGTCGGCCTCGCAGTTGTCGGAGAAACCTTCCTCCTCGAACCAGTGCTCCACCACGCCTTTGTTGATCAGGGCGGCGTAGCGCCAAGAGCGCATCCCGAAGCCGAGATTGTCCTTGGCGACCAGCATGCCCATTTTGCGTGTGAACTCGCCTGAGCCATCGGGGATGAGCTCGACCTGCTTCAGGCCCAAGGACTTCCCCCACGCATTCATGACGAAGGCGTCGTTGACAGAGAGGCAGTAAATCGCGTCAATTCCCTCCTTCTCAAACTCATCATAGAGCTCTTCGAACTGGGGCAATTGGTAGGTCGAGCAGGTTGGTGTGAAGGCGCCAGGCAGCGAGAACAAGATGACCCGCTTGCCGGCAAAGTAGTCGTCAGATGTCTTTTCTTCCCAGCGATATGGATTTGGCCCCTGGACTGACTCATCGCGAACACGCGTGAGAAAGGTGACGAAGGGAACCTTCTTTTGAACGGTCATCAACTTGCTCCTCAGGAAAAAACTGGCGCGCTGGATTCTGGCAGAGGCTGGCGCAATTCCGAGCAAAGGCTCGTATGCTCGGGCACGGAATGAGGGCCTCGGCGACTCGCAACTTCCTTTTCCATCCCGACGTATGGGAACGTCTTGGCGGCTGGTCTTGGCCACGCGAACGCAATCGATCTGAGCGAGCTGGAGGCCGTCGAGCCGCTTGGGCGATCTTCCCACGGCTATGGCGTCGGAAGCGGCATCGATCACTCGCGCTCGTGCCCGGGAAAAAGTGATAGCGGCCGGAAGTAGCCAATATCGGAAGCATGTCGAGGCCTCAAATGTGACTTCACGCAAGAGACCCGCGTCACTGAACTGGTTCAGGGTATTGTCGATATTTGGCAGCGACCCGCCGACCTTGGCTTGGGTGACCATTTGATGGGGCTCTTGGGCACTCACACGCTGAACAGAACCGGTAGACGGCATTTGCGCGAGCGGCCCATGTTGGCGTGCCGGCATCGGACCAGCCATGCGCAAAGCGGCCACCGAGAACGGCCTTCCGGAGGAGACGATGTCCCGATGTTCAGCGGGAACGGGCACCGTCTCCTCAGGCCACTGTCTAGAGCTTCGCGCGTCGGGCATGGTGCAAGTCGCTTTCATCGTAATTTGATGGTGCTCTAACCAGGAGCAGCAAGCGGCGTGCCATTTCAAATAGAGGTGCTGTTGGACCGCCCCCTTCTTCTCGGAGGCCGTGTCTTAGAAGACCGGGAGCGCGCTATGCCGCCTCGTCACATAGGCAACAACGATGCTGTATGGTGTGGATATTCGGCGCTTCAGCCCCGGCTGGGCAAAGAAGAACCGGAAGCCGAGCCGATGCACCACCTGAGGCTGGCGGGCACTCCAGTCGTAGCGTGTGCCGCTAGCGTTCATGGGTGCGCAGCACGGCTATCGCGAACACGCGCCTCTCGCAGCAACATGAGCGCGCGCTCTTGGGCAAGCGCCTTGGCGCCGTGAGGATCGAATTCCCCAATCGTGTCTGTTTGCCGCCCTCTTATGTTCGAAACTGGACCAGAATGTCGCAGGCCCGACCTAAAGGTCGCCCGAGGCGTTCTGTCCGACACTGTTCCGTCGCCTTTGTTGGCCCGCGACACCGGCTTATTTCGCCTAGTTCTTCTCTGGCCTCAGGCTAAGCCGCTGAGAAGCTGCCACGATTTTTCTGCTGCGGCCAAATTGGCACGAGATTTGAAGCACCTTCGTTGCGGGCCGGGAGCCGCCGACCGACTTTCATTTCGTGGATGACACGAATGGAACGAAGAAAGAAAAGCAAAATGTCAAATCTGCGTCGGATAGCGTCTATGGGCAGGGGGGCCTCGGCGAAAGCCCTTACCCAACAGCTCGCCGCCCTTGTCGACGCTTGCGCAGGAAATCTTGGCCGGCGGCGAGTCAAAGGCCCACCACACGGACTTTATCCTGACCTCGAAGGTACAGGATAATGTTCTGCATCTCGCCGCGCGATGTGCCTAGACAGTTACGCGTTAGCCGATCTTGATAATCGGTCTGCCTCCGGACGACGTCGTCTACATGCCGTCTTAGGTCTTCGCTGCCGCAGCGTCCGCCGGTCACCTTCCGCCCTTCCATCGCTACCGAGTGAAGTGCCATCATGCCCGAACAACCTTTGCCGACGCTGCCGATGTGGCGCGTCGATCACATTGAGCCCTCGCCCGAGATGTTGGCGCTGCGGGCCAACGGTCCGATCCACCGCGTGCGCTTCCCGTCCGGGCACGAAGGCTGGTGGGTCACAGGCTATGACGAGGCCAAGGCGGTGTTGTCCGACGCGGCGTTCCGGCCCGCGGGAATGCCGCCGGCCGCATTCACCCCGGATTCGGTGATTCTCGGTTCGCCAGGATGGCTGGTCTCGCACGAGGGGGGCGAGCATACGCGGCTACGCACGATCGTGGCGCCGGCCTTCAGCAACGGCAGGGTGAAGCAGCTCGCGCAGCAGGTCGAGGCGATCGCCGCGCAGTTGTTTGAGACGCTGGCGGCCCAGCCCCAGCCCGCCGATCTGCGGCGCCACCTCTCCTTTCCGCTTCCAGCCATGGTCATTGGCGCGCTGATGGGCGTGCTCTACGAGGATCACGCCTTTTTCGCCGGGCTGTCCGACGAGGTGATGACGCACCAGCATGAAAGCGGCCCGCGAAGCGCGTCGCGCTTGGCCTGGGAAGAACTCCGCGCCTACATTCGCGGCAAGATGCGGGACAAGCGCCAGGATCCGGGCGACAACGTGCTGACGGATCTGGTCGCGGCGATCGACCAGGGCACGGCGACCGAGGAAGAGGCGATCGGCTTGGCGGCGGGAATGCTGGTGGCGGGGCACGAGAGCACCGTCGCGCAGATCGAATTCGGCCTGCTGGCCATGTTCCGCCATCCGCAACAGCGCGAACGCTTGGTCGGCGATCCATCCCTGGTGGACAAGGCGGTGGAGGAAATCCTGCGCATGTACCCGCCGGGCGCGGGTTGGGACGGCATCATGCGCTATCCGAGGACCGACGTGACCATCGCGGGCGTGCATATTCCCGCGGAGAGCAAGGTGCTGGTCGGCCTGCCGGCGACGTCGTTCGATGCGCGCCATTTCGACGACCCGGAAATCTTCGACATCGGACGCGCCGAAAACCCGCACCTGGCGTTCTCCTACGGGCCGCACTACTGCATCGGCGCGGCGCTGGCCAGGCTGGAACTCAAGGTGGTGTTCGGTTCGATCTTCCAGCGCTTTCCCGCGCTGCGCTTGGCAGTGGCGCCCGAAGAACTGAAGTTGCGCAAGGAGATCATCACTGGCGGGTTCGAGGAGTTCCCGGTGCTCTGGTGATGCGCGGACGCCGCCGGGAATCGCGATCTTCTCCGCAATTGCCGGCGCGCCTGGCGCGCGCCGGTCAGATCAGCCAGCCAACAGGTAACCAAGATGGACGTGCAAGAAACCACGGCAGCATGCCGGGACGCCTTCGCCGAACTGGCGTCGCCAGCGTGCATCCACGACCCGTATCCGTTCATGCGGTGGTTGCGCGAGCACGATCCGGTGCATCGCGCGGCGTCGGGCCTCTTTCTGTTGAGCCGCCACGCCGACATCTACTGGGCGCTCAAGGCCACGGGCGATGCTTTTCGGGGACCGGCGCCGGGCGAACTGGCGCGCTATTTCCCGCGTGCGGCGACCAGCCTGTCACTCAATCTGCTGGCGTCCACGCTAGCGATGAAGGAACCACCGACGCATACGCGTCTGCGCCGGCTGATCTCGCGCGATTTCACCATGGGCCAGATCGACAACCTGAGGCCGACCATCGCTCGCATCGTCGCAGCGCGCCTGGACGGCATGGCGCCCGCGCTGGAGCGCGGGGAGGCGGTGGACCTGCACCGGGAATTCGCGCTGGCCTTGCCCATGCTGGTTTTCGGCGAACTGTTCGGCATGCCCCAGG
Source organism: Mesorhizobium sp. M1409 (assembly GCF_040317535.1). Taxonomy (NCBI): domain Bacteria; kingdom Pseudomonadati; phylum Pseudomonadota; class Alphaproteobacteria; order Hyphomicrobiales; family Phyllobacteriaceae; genus Mesorhizobium; species Mesorhizobium sp. M1409. Next base: position 36,930 of record NZ_JAMYKV010000048.1, on the reverse strand, counting down.
AAGACATGTTGAGGCTCGTCGCCGGCATCAGCGCCATTCTGGAAGGCTTGAGCCCGCACGCCAGTGATCCCCAGTTCGCCGCGGCGGACGCGGCCAGCGCCAGGGTGCAGGCCTACTTCGGCGACCTCATACAGCGCAAGCGCACCGATTCCCGCCACGACATCGTGTCAATGCTGGTCGGCGCACACGACGACGATGCCGACATGCTGTCGGATGCGGAGTTGATCAGCATGCTGTGGGGCATGCTGCTGGGCGGCTTCGCCACCACTGCTGCGGCCATAGACCATGCGGTCCTGGCGATGCTGGCGTATCCCGAACAGCGGCACTGGCTGCAGGGAGATGCCGTGGGGGTGAAGGCGTTCGTCGAAGAAGTCCTGCGCTGCGACGCGCCCGCCATGTTCAGCTCCATTCCGCGTATCGCCCAGCGCGACATCGAACTGGGCGGCGTGGTGATCCCGAAGGACGCGGACGTGCGCGTGCTGATCGCGGCCGGCAATCGCGACCCGGACGCCTTCGCTGATCCCGACCGCTTCGATCCCGCGCGGTTCTACGGCACCAGTCCTGGCATGTCGATCGACGGGAAGATCATGCTGAGCTTCGGCCACGGCATCCACTTCTGCCTCGGTGCGCAACTGGCCCGGGTGCAGTTGGCCGAGAGCCTGCCGCGGATCCAGGCGCGCTTCCCCACGCTGGCATTGGCCGAGCAGCCGACCCGGGAGCCCTCCGCGTTCCTTAGGACGTTCGGCGCGCTGCCGGTGCGGCTGCATGCGCAGGGGGGCTGAGATGCGCGTCGTGGTCGACCAGGATCTGTGCGGAACCACCGGGCAGTGCGTGCTGACGCTGCCGGGCACCTTTCGCCAGCGCGAACCGGACGGCGTGGCCGAAGTGTGCGTGGCGACGGTCCCGCAGGCGCTGCACGCCGCCGTGCGGCGCGCGGCCCGCCCGTGCCCGGTCGCCGCCCTTCGGGGCATCGGCAGCGCCGCGGGCGCTGGCGAGCGCGCCCGCGCCGACCCTGCGCCTTCTCCGGCGGAGGCCGAGCGGCATGCCGCGAAAGACCAACGCAATCCAGGAGGACACGATGGACGGTTTGAAGGCAAGGTGGCCGTGGTGACCGGCGCCGGCGCCGGCATCGGCAAGGCATGCGCCCTCGCCATCGCGCGCGGGGGCGGCAGAGTGGTGGTGGCCGATATTGATGGCTCGGCGGCCATCGCCTGCACCGCGCAGATCGCGGCTGAAGCGGGCCACGCGCTGGCCCTGGCCATGGACATCGCCGATGAGCAGGCGGTGGCAGCGCTGTTCGAGACGGCGGAGCGGCACTTCGGCGGGGTCGACCTGCTGGTGAACAATGCGAGCGCCATGCATTTGACCCTGCGCGACCGCGCGATCCTCGAGCTGGACCTGGCGGTCTGGGATCAGACCATGGCGACCAATCTGCGCGGCACGCTGCTCTGCTGCCGGCAGGCCATCCCACGGATGATCGCCCGCGGCGGTGGCGCGATCGTCAACATGTCGTCGTGCCAGGGGCTCAGCGGTGACACCGCGCAGACGTCCTACGCCGCGTCGAAGGCGGCGATGAACATGCTGTCGGCGTCGCTCGCCACCCAGTACGGTCATGCGCAGATCCGCTGCAACGCGGTTGCGCCGGGTCTCGTCATGACCGAGCGTCTCCTCACCAAGCTGGACGAGTGCATGCAACGGCATCTGCGCCGGCACCAGCTCCTGCCGCGCGTCGGCCGCCCCGAGGACGTGGCCGCGCTCGTGGCGTTCCTGCTCTCCGACGATGCTGCGTTCATCACCGGCCAGGTCGTGTGCATCGACGGCGGCATGCTGGCGCATGTGCCGACATACGCCGACGGTGGCAACAGCTGCGCCGCGCGCCCTGCCGGCGACACCGAATCGGCGACGGCGGCGCGCTGCTGATGGACATACTGCTCAACCCACTCAACCGTCGGCACCGGCTGCGATCCGACATCCCGGTCATGCCCGGCGCTTTCCCCCTGGTCGGGCATCTTCCCGCCATTGTCTGCGACCTGCCGCGCCTGCTGCAACGCGCAGAACGGACGCTGGGCAGCCACTTCTGGCTGGATTTCGGCCCTGCCGGACATCTGATGACCTGTGTGGATCCGGACGCATTCTCTCTGCTCAAGCACAAGGACGTGTCCTCGGCGCTGATCGAAGAGATCGCGCCCGAATTGCTTGGCGGAACGTTGGTTGCCCTGGACGGCGGCGCGCACCGGCAGGCGCGCGATGCCATCAAGGCAGCGTTCTTGCCCAAGGGGCTGAGCCAGGCCGGGATCGGCGACCTGTTCGCGCCGGTCATCCAGGCGCGGGTGCAGGCGTGGCGCGCCCGCGGCGAGGTAACGATCCTGCGCGAGACCGGCGACCTGATGCTGAAGCTCATCTTCAGCCTCATGGGAATCCCCGCGCAGGACCTGCCGGGATGGCATCGCAAGTACCGGCAATTGCTGCAGTTGATCATCGCGCCACCGGTTGACCTGCCCGGATTGCCTTTGCGGCGCGGCCGCTCCGCCCGCGACTGGATCGACGCGCAGTTGCGCCGGTTCGTCCGCGATGCACGCGCGCATGCCGCGCGCACCGGGTTCATCAACGACATGGTGAGCGCCTTCGACCGCAGCGACGATGCGCTTTCCGATGACGTCCTGGTCGCCAATATCCGCTTGCTGCTGCTTGCCGGTCACGACACCACTGCCTCGACGATGGCCTGGATGGTGATCGAGATGGCGCGGCAGCCTGTGCTGTGGGACGCCCTGGTCGAGGAGGCGCAACGCGTGGGCGCGGTGCCGACCCGGCACGCGGACCTGGCGGAGTGTCCGGTCGCCGAGGCGCTGTTCCGGGAGACGCTGCGCCTGCATCCGGCGACCACGCTCCTGCCGCGTCGCGCCCTGCAGGAATTGCAACTCGGCCAACGGCGCATTCCCGCGGGCACCCATCTGTGCATCCCGCTGCTGCATTTCTCGACCTCGGCGCTGCTGCACGAGGCGCCTGATCAGTTCCGCCTGGCGCGGTGGCTGCAACGCACGGAGCCGATCCGGCCGGTGGACATGCTGCAGTTCGGTACCGGCCCACACGTCTGCATCGGCTACCACCTGGTATGGCTGGAAATGGTGCAGTTCTGCATCGCCTTGGCGCTGGCCATGCACAAGGCCGGGGTGCGGCCGCGGTTGCTGAGCGGCGTCGAAAAAGGCCGGCGCTATTACCCGACCGCACATCCGTCCATGGCAATCCGCATAGGCTTCTCATGAGCTGGCATCGCATGCCCCGTGTGGCGAGGCAGCGGCGCCGGCGAGGCGCGGCATTGCTGCACTCGGCGCACGCGCTCGGTGCGACGCCGGCAACACCGCGGCGGCTTGGCGCTCGCCGTGGCCATCTCGTGTCAGGTACAAGGACATGAAAAACATGCAGACCGGTTCCACGCTACACGACGACCGAGCTGGCGTTTCCGCCCTCGGCGGATTGGGTGCGCAGGCGCGCGGCGCATCCGGCAGGCTGCTGCCGGAGATCTGGATGCAGGACGGCGCAAAGCGGGTCGAACAGGCGCTGGCGCGTCTTCTCTGCGCCGAAGACGACGGTGAGACAGAGCTGATGGCGGCGATGCGCTACGCCACCTTGCATGGCGGGAAGCGCACCCGCGCCTTGCTCTGTCTGGCTGCCGGCGCACTGGCCGACACGCCGGCGCACATGCTCGACGACGTCGGCGCCGCCATCGAGATGATGCACGCCTGTACCCTGGTCCACGACGACCTGCCCGCGATGGACGACGACGTGCTTCGCCGCGGCCTTCCGACCGTGCACGTCAAGTTCGGCGAAGCCACTGCGATCCTGGTTGGCGATGCGCTGCAGGCGCACGCCTTCCTGACCCTGGCGAGCCTGGATGCGCCGGGCGACAACCGTATCGCGCTCGTGCGCGAACTGGCGCAGGCGGTGTCCGCCGAGGGTGCCGCAGGCGGGCAGGCCATGGATCTGTCGCTGGTCGGAAAGCACGCCGAGCTGGACAGGATCGTGGCGATGCACCGGATGAAGAGCGGAGCGCTAGTGCGCGCGTCCGTTCGCATGGGTGCGCTATGCGCCATCGCGGAGGATGCCGCGCACGCTGCGCTGTACTGTGCGCTCGATCGCTACACCGCCTGTTTCGGCCTGGCGTTGCAGGTGGTCGACGACATTCTCGACGCGACAGCGGATACCGCGACGCTGGGCAAGACCCCCGGTAAGGACGCGGCGGCGCAGAAGCCGACCTGCGCGTCCATCATGGGGCTGCAGGCAGCGCGCCAGTTCGCGCTGGATTTGTTGCGCGACGCCGGGGAGGCCATCGTCCCGCTGGGGCCGCGTGCGGAACAGTTGGCGCAGATGCTGCAGCGGGCCAACGTGTATCTGTCCGCGCCATACGCATGAGCGCGTCCGTCCGCATGGACTCGCCCCTGTCTGCTGCGATCGGCCGGCGGGCGGTGCATGCTGCACTGTGTCCGAACCGGCGGCGACGTGCGCGGCGTCTGCCCGATCCTGGTTCTCGTCAACCGTCTGCAGAAGGAACATCCCGCGTGAACGCGCTGTCCGAACAGATCCTTTCCGAATTGCGCCACCTGCTGAGCGAGATGAGCGACGGCGGCAGCGTCGGCCCGTCCGTCTACGACACGGCGCGAGCTCTGCAGTTCCACGGCAACGTCACCGGTCGGCAGGACGCATACGCGTGGCTCATCGCGCAGCAACAGGCCGATGGCGGATGGGGAAGCGCGGACTTCCCGCTGTTCCGCCATGCGCCCACGTGGGCGGCGTTGCTGACATTGCAGCGTGCCGATCCTCTTCCCGACGCTGCCGACGCAGTCCAGGCTGCAACCCGGTTCCTCGAGCGCCAGCCCGATCCCTACGCGCATGCGGTGCCGGAAGACGCGCCTATCGGCGCGGAGCTGATCCTGCCGCAGTTGTGCGGCGAGGCCGCATCCTTGCTGGGCGGCGTGGCGTTTCCGCGCCACCCGGCGCTGTTGCCGTTGCGGCAAGCGTGCCTGGCCAAGCTGGGGGCGGTGGCGACGTTGCCGAGCGGCCATCCGTTGCTGCACTCCTGGGAAGCCTGGGGGACGTCGCCGACCACCGCATGCCCGGATGACGACGGCAGCATCGGCATCAGTCCGGCGGCCACCGCCGCGTGGCGTGCGCACGCCGTGACACAGGGGAGCACGCCGCAGGTCGAGCGCGCCGACGCGTATCTGCAGGCGGCATCGCGGGCGACGCGCAGCGGCATCGAAGGCGTCGTTCCCAACGTCTGGCCGATCAATGTGTTCGAGCCATGCTGGTCGCTGTACACCCTGCATCTGGCCGGGCTATTCGCGCATCCCGCGCTCGCCGAGGCGGTGCAAGTGATCGTCGCGCATCTCGACGCCCGCCTGGGCGTGCGCGGTCTGGGCCCCGCCTTGCACTTCGTGGCCGACGCGGACGACACCGCCGTTGCGTTGTGCGTCCTGCGCCTTGCAGGCCGCGACCCGGCGGTCGATGCGTTGCGCCATTTCGAAATCGGCGAGCTGTTCGTCACCTTCCCCGGCGAGCGCAATGCCTCGGTGTCGACCAACATCCATGCCCTGCATGCATTGCGAATGTTGGGAAAGCCGGCCGCCGGCACCAGCGCCTACGTCGAGGCCAATCGCAACCCGCACGGTCTATGGGACAACGAAAAATGGCACGTTTCGTGGCTGTATCCCACCGCGCATGCGGTCGCTGCGCTGGCGCAAGGCAAACCCCAGTGGCGCGACGAGCGCGCGCTGGCGGCGCTGCTGCGGGCGCAGCGCGACGACGGCGGCTGGGGCGCCGGTCGCGCGTCCACATTCGAGGAAACCGCCTATGCGCTGTTCGCGTTGCACGTGATGGACGGGAGCGAAGAGCCGACAGCGCGCCGGCGCATCGCGCAGGCGGTGGCGCGTGCGCTGGAGTGGATGCTCGCCCGCCATGCGGCGCGTGCATTGCCGCAGACGCCGCTGTGGATCGGCAAGGAACTGTATTGCCCCACCCGGGTAGTGCGCGTGGCCGAACTCGCCGGGTTGTGGCTGGCGCTTCGTTGGGGGCGGCGCGTCCTGGCCGAGGGAGCAGGAGCGGCGCCATGATCCAGACCGAACGCGCGCTGCAGCAGGTGCTGGAGTGGGGGCGTTCCCTGACCGGGTTCGCCGACGAGCATGCCGTGGAAGCGGTCAGGGGCGGCCAGTACATCCTGCAGCGCATCCACCCGAGCCTGCGCGACACCTGCGCCCGCACCGGCCGCGATCCGCAGGACGAAGCGCTGATCGTGGCGTTCTATCGCGAACTGGCGCTGCTGTTCTGGCTCGACGATTGCAACGACCTTGGCCTGATCGCGCCGGAGCAGCTCGCCGCGGTGGAGCAGGCGCTGGGGCAGGGCGTGCCGTGCGCGCTCCCCGGATTCGAGGGCTGCGCTGTGCTGCGCGCTTCGCTGGCGGCGCTCGCCTACGATCGTCGCGACTATGCTCAGCTTCTCGACGATACCCGGTGCTACTGCGCGGCGCTGCGCGCCGGACACGCGCAGGCGGCAGGGGCGGAACGCTGGTCCTACGCCGAGTACCTGCACAACGGCATCGATTCGATCGCCTACACGAACGTGTTCTGTTGCCTGTCGTTGCTGTGGGGGCTGGACATGGCGACCTTGCGCGCACGTCCGGCGTTTCGCCAGGTCCTGCGGCTCATCTCCGCGATAGGGCGCTTGCAGAACGATCTGCATGGACGCGACAAGGACAGGTCGGCCGGCGAGGCCGACAATGCGGCAATCCTGCTGCTGCAGCGCTATCCGGCTATGCCTGTGCTGGAGTTCCTCAACGACGAGCTGGCCGGCCATACGCGCATGCTGCACCAGGTGATGGCGAAAGAACGCTTTCCCGCGCCGTGGGGACCGTTGATCGAGGCCATGGCGGCCATCCGCGCGCAGTACTACCAGACCTCAACCAGCCGCTACCGCAGCGACGCTGCGGGGGGAGGCCAGCGTGCGCCGGCCTGAACGCGCGGGAGGCGGCGGCGTGCGCACGCTGCCGTCGGTCCGATCCGACGCAACGCCGTCGCCCGATGCGACGGATGGGGCGAGCATGAGCGACACCAAGCTGAGCCGGCGCAAGGACGACCATCTGGACATCGTGCTGGATCGGCGAACGGCGCCGGCCACGGTCGCCGCCGGCTGGGAGTACATCCGTTTCGAACACTGCGCATTGCCCGAGTTGGACCTGACGCAGATCGACCTGCGCGCCTCGCTGCTGGGCAAGACCATGCGCGCGCCGCTGCTGATCAGCTCCATGACCGGCGGCATGCCACGCGCCGAGGCCATCAACCGGCATCTGAGCGAGGCAGCGCAAGCCTTGGGGATCGCCATGTGCGTCGGTTCGCAGCGCGTGAGCCTGCAATCCCGCAACTCCCAGGGGCTGACGCGCGCGCTACGCCGCCTGGCCCCAGACATTCCCTTGCTGGCCAATATCGGCGCCGCGCAACTGCGCGAGGCCGACGGCCTGGACGTGGCGCGCCGGGCGGTGGATGCGCTGGAGGCCGATGGACTCATCGTCCATCTCAATCCGCTGCAGGAAGCGGTACAGCCGGAGGGCGACCGCGACTGGCGCGGCGTCCTGGCGCAGATCGCTCGCGCCGCGCGCAGCGTGGGCGTGCCGATCGTGGCCAAGGAAGTGGGGTCGGGCCTGTCCGCCTCGGTGGCCTGTGCGCTCGTCGAGGCGGGCGTGGCGGTGATCGATGTCGCCGGCGCCGGCGGCACCAGTTGGGCCGCGGTGGAGGGCGAGCGCGCCCGCGATGCCGCCGACCGTGCAGTGGCGATGGCGTTCGCCGATTGGGGGATTCCGACCCCGGCCAGCGTGCAGGCGGTACGTCGGGCGCTGCCAAAGGTGAAGCTGATCGCGTCGGGCGGGATCCGCGACGGCGTCGACGTGGCCAAGGCCCTCCGCCTGGGCGCGGACATCGCCGGGCAGGCGGCCGGCGTGCTGCGCGCGGCTACGATATCCACCGAGGCGGTGGTCGCGCATTTCGAGATCGTCATCCGCCAGTTGGCCGTCGCCTGCTTCTGCACCGGCTCGGCTGATCTGGCGGCGTTGCGTCAGGCGCGCTTGTTGCCCTCGGCACATCTGCCCGCCGGTTGATGCCGGCATCGCCCGCACGTGGCGGCGGGCCCCTAGAACTGGAGAAGCGAAAAAGTGTGCTACGACATCATCATCATCGGCGGAGCCATCGTCGGCTCCTCGGTCGCCTATTATCTGCGCGAGGAAGGGTTTTCGGGCTCGATTGCACTTGTCGAGCGCGACCCGCAATTTTCCCGCGCCGCGACCACGCTGTCCTGCGCCTCCATCCGCCAGCAATTCTCGATCCCTGAAAACATCCGGCTGTCGCAATTCACGCTGAAACTGTTCCGGCGGCTCAAGGAAGAGTTTGGCGCGGACGCCGATATCGGCTTTCGCGAAGGCGGTTATCTCATCCTTGCTGGCGAAAACGGGCTGCCGATCCTGCGGGCCAACCACGAGGCGCAGATGGCCGAGGGCGCCGACATCGTGCTCGAGGATGCCGAGGCGCTGGTCCGCCGCTTTCCGTGGCTGTCAGTCGAGGGCATCTCCGCCGGCGCCTATGGCCGCAGCGGCGAAGGCTGGTTCGACGCGCATGCGATGCTGATGCTGTTCCGCAAGGCACTGCGGACGAAGAACATCGATTTCATCACAGCGTCGGTGACCGGTATCGAACGGCAGGGGAAGCGCGTCGCCGGTGTGACCCTCGACAATGGCGAGCGGCTCGAGGCCGGCACCGTCGTTAACGCCGCCGGGCCGAATGCCGGCAAGGTGGCAGCAATGGCCGGGCTGGCGCTGCCGGTGGAGCCGCGCAAGCGCAATGTCTTCGTCTTCGAGGCGCGCGAAAAATATGACGACATGCCGCTGCTGGTCGACCCGAGCGGCATCTATGTCCGGCCGGAGGGCTCGGTCTACATCACCGGCGGCGCCGAGCCGGAAGAGGGCGAAGGACCGGCCGACCCCGCCGACTTCGACCCCGACTGGCCGCTGTTCGAAGAGGTGATCTGGCCGGTGCTGGCGACCCGCATTCCGGCCTCGAGGCGATCAAGCCGACGCGCGCCTGGGTCGGCCATTACGACTACAATACGCTCGACCAGAACGCGGTGATCGGCCCGCACCCGGAGGTCGGCAATTTCCTCTTCGCCAACGGTTTTTCCGGCCACGGCTTGCAGCAGGCTCCGGCGGTCGGCAAGGCGCTGGCCGAACTGATCGTGCATGGCGGCTATCGCACGGTGGATTGCTCGGCGTTTGGGTATAGCCGGATCGCTGACGGGCGGGCGTTTCGGGAATTGAATGTGATTTGAGCAGGAAGGGCGGGTGCGCCGCGACGGCCCTTTTGATGCTGGAGGGACAGAGGGGCGCGAAGGAACGCGACAGGCGGTCGATGGCCCAAAGCTGGCGAAAACAGCCGGCCAGGGCCTGCCGCGAACGGAATGATTTTGTGATGATCGTGGCGCTCGATCCGCCGCATTCCGGACGATCAGCGACTTCCGCAAGCGGCATTTGAAGGCGCTCGTGGCGCTGTTCGTGCAGGTTCTGAAGCTGTGTGCGACGACAGGACTGGTCAAAATCGGCCATGTCGCGCTGGATGGCAAGAAGATCAAGGCGAACGCGTCGAAACACAAGGCGATGAGTTATGAGCGCATGAAGAAGCGCGAGCTGGAATTGAAAGCCGAGGTCGCTCGCATGCTGACGGCGGCCGAGGCCGCGGATGCCGAGGAGGACGTGACTTCGGCAAGGACAAGCGCGGCGACGAGATGCCGGATTGGGCCGGCGACAAGCAGAACCGGCTCGCCAAGATCCAGCAGGCGATGGCGTCGCTGGAAGCCGAGGCCAAGCTGGCGGCGCAAGAAGAGCGCCGGATCGAGCCCGAAAAAGAAGAGCAGCGCCAGGCCGCAGGCCGCAAGAAGCCTGGCAAACCGGCGGCAGCCCCATCAGAGGAGCCCGGCCATAGCAGCTGTTCTCGAGGAACGCCGTTTGCTGTGCGGGGCTAAAGCCTGAGAGATCCTCGAAGAAGGATTGATCCGTTTGCACATCATTTTTTTTATATATGATACGCGAACAGATTTAAAAGTTTTGACTTGCTCGCTGGATGAGGTACCTTTGCGTATCATCGCGCATTGGAATAGATCGTATAGGTATCATGATGGACTCTGAATCGGAAATTCTGCGCGAAATCGGTGGGCTTTTCAGGCAGGCGAGGCTGGCCGCTGCCATGACGCAGGAGCAGGTCGCTGACTTGGCGGGTATATCCCGTCCCCGCTATCGCGACATCGAAAAGGGGGCCGCAGCGGCACGTGCGACGACGCTCATGAATATCGCTCGCGCGCTCGGTCTGGAAATGATGCTGGTTCCGCAAGTCATGGTGCCGGCTGTCCAGGCTCTATTGCGTCCGCATGATGATGACGATCGACCCGCCTTTGTTTCTCAACCTGACGATGACGATCATGGCTCCAGTCTTTCGCGCACCTAAGACGATCCCGTCGCTGGACGTGCTCTTGAACGCACTGAAGATCGGCACAATCGTTAGGACGCCGGGCGATTTCAATGCATTCAACTTCGATGAGCCCTACCGCGCGACGGGCGGCTTTCCGGTTTTCAGCCTGTCGTTCCGGGCAGCGACAGGAGGATTGCGGAAAGATCCGAAGCCTCTGGCGGGCGCCTTGCCCGCTTTCTTCGCGAACCTCCTGCCGGAGGAGAAATTGCGCGAGGCGATGGAAAAGCACCACGAAGGCAATGTGCGGCCAGGCAATGATTTCGATCTTTTAGCGGCGCTGGGCGCCGATCTGCCTGGAGCCGTACGGGCGTTGCCCAGTGACGGCGCGATAGCGGTTTCGCAGGATGCTTCAAAGGATAAGCCCAAGGCACGGTTCTCACTTGCCGGCGTGCAGATGAAGCTGTCGGTCATGAAGAACACTGGAAAAGGCGGCGGCCTTACCTTGCCGATGGACGACGAGCAGGGCCGGTACATCGCCAAGTTCCCTTCGACGGCGTTTCCGGGCGTTTCCGAGAACGAATTCGCCAACCTCGCGCTGGCTGCAGCAATCGGCATGGAGGTTCCTGAATCCGAACTGGTCGAGAAGTCCGATTTTGAGGGCGTTCCCGAAGAATTCAACACGCTGTCGGAGGGCAAGGTTCTTCTCGTCAAACGCTTCGATCGCGGCGCCGATGGCGAGAGGATACACATCGAGGATTTCGCTCAGGTCTTCGGTGTCTTTCCCTCGCGCAAATATGAGGGGGCCGCTTATCACGACATAGCCTTGGCCCTTGGCGTGGCCGTCTCGCCTACGGCGGCTCTCGAATTCGTCCGCCGCCTGGCGCTGACGGTCATCACTGGCAATGGCGACATGCACCTGAAGAAGTGGTCTTTGATTTATCCCGGTAACGGCGACAAGCCGGTGCTTGCACCAATCTACGACGTTCTGTCGACCGTGCCATATATTCCCGCCGCCGCCATGGCGCTTTCGCTTGGAGGGGAGCGCTCGTTCAAGGCGCTAGCAGCACTGCGATGGAAAGCATTTGCGAACCGTGCAAGGCTTCCGGAGCCGGCAGTCCTGAAGGCAGTGGTCGAGACCGTCGAACTCGTCAACGAGCACTGGTGGCATCTGCCTGAGCGCGACGTTGTCGCAGCGAAAGTGCTCGAGCGGATCGACGAACATGTGAAGGCGATGACGCCGATACTGAACTCCTGCGCCGATAAGTGAGCCGAGTCCCCTTGGGTTGGTGATATGGCGGAATTATCCGCCCGCGGCCCCGGATGGATGGCCGTGGATCAATGGTATGCCAGGTGGCGCGCAAGATTCCGCGCAGTGTCGATGAGGACACGCGAGAACCAAGCACGTCAGCTCGCCGGAACAGAAGAGTTCGCAGCATCCCGCAATTAACGCTAGAGGGTCGAGATGCTGTTCGCCCACCTCAACACAACGATGCGATTCGAACGAATGCGGTGACTGAGGATCGCGATCCGACGCTTTGTGTCGCCATTGTCGGGTCCGCTACACGGCTCGTTCCGACGATCCTTCTTTGGCCTCAAGCTAAATCCCTGAAAAGCAACCATGAAATTATTCTTCGGTTCGATCAGCCAAATTGGCACGAGTCTTGAGATCCTTCGGTGCGAGGCGGCGACAGCTGCCCGACCGGCATTCATGTGGCGGCAGCCGCGATGAATGGAACGAAGGAAGGAAAGCTACATGTCAGGTTTGCGTCAGATCGCCTTTTACGGCAAGGGCGGCATCGGCAAGTCCACCACCTCTCAAAATACGCTCGCCGCCCTTGTCGACCTCGGGCAGAGAATCCTCATCGTCGGCTGCGACCCCAAAGCCGACTCCACCCGCCTGATCCTCAACGCGAAGGCGCAGGATACGGTCCTGCACCTCGCGGCAGAGGAAGGTTCGGTGGAAGATCTGGAACTCGCGGACGTGCTCAAGGTCGGCTACAAAGGCATCAAATGCGTGGAGTCGGGCGGCCCTGAGCCGGGTGTCGGCTGCGCCGGCCGCGGCGTGATCACCTCGATCAACTTCCTCGAGGAGAACGGTGCCTACGACGATGTCGACTATGTCTCCTACGACGTGCTCGGGGATGTGGTGTGCGGCGGTTTCGCGATGCCGATCCGCGAGAACAAGGCCCAGGAAATCTATATCGTCATGTCCGGCGAGATGATGGCGCTCTATGCCGCCAACAACATCGCCAAGGGCATCCTGAAATACGCCCATTCGGGCGGCGTGCGGCTCGGCGGCCTGATCTGCAACGAGCGCCAAACGGACCGCGAGCTCGACCTCGCCGAAGCGCTGGCTTCCAGGCTCAATTCCAAGCTCATCCACTTCGTGCCGCGCGACAACATCGTCCAGCACGCCGAACTCAGGAAGATGTCTGTCATCCAGTATGCGCCGGACTCCAAGCAGGCCGGGGAATACCGGGCGCTGGCCGAGAAGATCCATGCCAATTCGGGCCAGGGCACCATCCCCACCCCGATCACCATGGAGGAGCTCGAGGACATGCTGCTCGACTTCGGCATCATGAAGACGGATGAGCAGATGCTTGCCGAGCTTCAGGTCAAGGAAGCGGCGAAGGCGGCCGCACAGTAACCACCGCTACTGACTGGGGGCGCGGCCTTGACCTGGCGCGCCTTTCAAAGAACGGCGCCTCGTTGGTGAGGCGTCACCCTGAACCTTGAAAGGGGTCCCATGAGCCTGGAATACGAGAATGACGGCGCCCTCCATGCGAAGCTTATCGAGGAGGTGCTGTCGCAATATCCTGACAAGGCGGCGAAGCGCCGCAAAAAGCACCTGAGCGTCGCAAAGAGCGGCGACGAGGCTGGCGAGGAAAGCGAGGTCCTTTCCGAATGCGAGGTCAAATCGAACATCAAGTCCATCCCCGGAGTGATGACGATTCGCGGCTGCGCCTATGCCGGCTCGAAAGGCGTGGTCTGGGGTCCTGTCAAGGATATGGTCCATATCTCGCACGGCCCGGTCGGCTGCGGGCAATATTCCTGGTCGCAACGCCGCAACTACTACGTCGGCACGACCGGCATCGACACGTTCGTCACGATGCAGTTCACCTCCGATTTCCAGGAGAAGGACATTGTTTTCGGCGGCGACAAGAAGCTGGAACGGATTATCGACGAGATCGAGGAACTGTTTCCGCTGAACAAGGGCATGACTGTACAATCCGAATGCCCGATCGGCCTGATTGGCGACGACACCGAAGCTGTGTCCCGCAACAAGGCAAAGGAGCACGAAAAGACGATCGTGCCGGTGCGCTGCGAGGGCTTCCGCGGCGTCTCGCAATCACTCGGCCACCACATCGCCAACGACGCGATCCGCGACTGGGTTTTCGAGAAGAAGGACGTCGAGTTCGAGGCCGGCCCGTACGATGTGAATGTCATCGGCGACTACAATATCGGCGGCGACGCCTGGGCTTCGCGCATCCTGCTCGAGGAGATGGGCCTGCGCGTGGTCGGCAACTGGTCGGGCGACGCTACGCTGGCCGAAATAGAGCGAGCGCCGAAGGCCAAGCTCAATCTCATCCATTGCTACAGGTCGATGAACTACATCTGCCGGCATATGGAGGAAAAGTATGGCATCGCCTGGATGGAGTACAATTTCTTCGGCCCCTCCCAGACGGAAGCCTCTCTGCGCAAGATAGCCAAGCATTTCGGACCGGAAATCGAGGCCAAGGCCGAGGCGGTCATCGCCAAATACCGGCCCCTGGTCGATGCCGTCATCACCAAGTACCGGCCGCGCCTCGAAGGCAGGACGGTGATGCTCTATGTCGGCGGGCTGCGCCCCCGTCACGTCGTCACGGCATATGAGGACCTGGGCATGGTTATCGTCGGCACTGGCTACGAATTTGGCCATAACGACGACTATCAGCGCACCGGCCACTACGTGAAGAAGGGCACGCTGATCTATGACGACGTGACTGGTTACGAGCTGGAGAAATTCATCGAGGGGATCCGTCCTGATCTCGTTGGCTCCGGCATCAAAGAAAAGTACCCGGTCCAGAAGATGGGCATACCGTTCCGTCAAATGCATTCCTGGGATTATTCCGGCCCGTATCACGGCTACGACGGCTTCGCCATCTTCGCCCGCGACATGGATCTGGCCATCAACAACCCGGTCTGGAACCTCTACGACGCTCCCTGGAAGAAAAAAGCCGAGCCGTCGGCGGCGATCGCAGCCGAATGAAAACCTGGCCTCCCGGAAGCCGGGAGGCCGTTGAACGCCTGTGGCGCTTTGTCCGCGGGAGACCTGAAACGTTTCGACGTCCCTGTGCCGCCGTATGGCGGGCCAGATGGAAAGAGGTAACCACCCATGCCGCAGTCGGCTGAAAAAGTTCTCGACCACGCTCCCCTGTTCCGCGAGCCGGAATACAGGCAGATGCTCGCCGAGAAGAGGCTGAATTTCGAATGTCCGCACCCGGACCAGGTCGTTACCGACCAACGCGAATTCACCAAGACGTGGGAATACCGCGAAAAGAACCTTGCTCGCGAAGCGCTTGTCGTGAACCCCGCCAAGGCCTGCCAGCCGCTCGGCGCGGTATTCGCGGCCGCGGGCTTCGAGCGAACCATGTCCTTCGTCCACGGCAGCCAGGGCTGCGTGGCCTATTACCGCTCGCACCTGTCGCGCCATTTCAAAGAACCTGCTTCGGCAGTTTCCTCCTCGATGACCGAGGACGCGGCAGTGTTCGGCGGTCTGAAGAACATGGTCGACGGGCTCGCCAACACGTACCAACTCTACGACCCGAAGATGATCGCCGTCTCGACCACTTGTATGGCCGAGGTCATTGGCGACGACCTGCACAGCTTCATCGAGAACGCCAAGGACGAAGGCTCGGTCCCGCGCGACTTCGACGTGCCCTTCGCCCACACGCCGGCCTTCGTCGGTAGTCATGTCGACGGCTATGACGTAACGGTCAAGGGCATTTTGGAGCACTTCTGGAAAGGCGAGGAGCGAACCGAAGCCGAGGGAACCATCAACATCATTCCGGGTTTCGACGGCTTTTGCGTTGGCAACAACCGGGAGCTCAAGCGCCTGCTCGATCTGATAGGCGTGTCCTATACCTTCATCCAAGACGCCTCTGACCAGTTCGACACGCCGTCGGACGGCGAATACCGCATGTACGACGGCGGCACGAAGATCGAAGACGTGAGGAAGGCACTCAACGCCGAGGCGACACTCTCGCTACAGCATTACAACACCCGAAAAACACTGGAGTATTGCGAGGGGGTAGGGCAGGCGACTGCCTCGTTCCATTACCCGCTCGGAGTCCAGGCGACCGACGAGTTCCTGATGGAGGTCTCCGCGATTTCCGGCAAGCAAATCCCCGAGGCAATCCGCCTGGAGCGCGGCCGACTTGTTGACGCCATGGCGGACAGCCAATCCTGGCTGCACGGTAAGAAATACGCCATCTACGGGGATCCGGACTTTGTCTACGCCATGGCCCGCTTCATCATGGAGACGGGCGGCGAGCCGACCCATTGCCTCGCCACCAACGGCACCTCGGCATGGGAAGCGGACTTGAAGGAACTGCTTGCATCATCACCCTTCGGCAAGAATGCTCAAGTCTGGGCGGGCAAGGACCTCTGGGCGATGCGCTCGCTGCTCTTCACGGAGCCGGTGGACCTGCTGATCGGCAACTCCTATGGCAAGTATCTGGAGCGCGACACCGGCACGCCGCTGATCCGGCTGACGTTTCCGATCTTCGACCGCCACCATCACCATCGGTTTGCGCTTATGGGCTACCAAGGCGGGTTGCGCGTCCTGACGACGATCCTCGACAAGATCTTCGACAAGCTCGATCGCGAGACAAGCGAGACGGGCGTGACGGACTATTCGTATGACCTCACCCGCTAAGCGTGGCGGCCGGCTCTTCGGTGAGGCCGGTCGTCTTCCCGAGGGACTTTGGAGACCGACGCAATGTCCTCGCTCAGAGCCAAAATCCAGGATGTCTTCAACGAGCCCGCCTGCGAGCAGAACCGCGGCAAGGATGCCAAGGCGCGCAAGGAGGGCTGTTCGAAGCCACTGACCCCCGGGGCGGCGGCCGGCGGCTGTGCCTTCGATGGCGCCAAGATCGTGCTGCAGCCGATCACCGACGTCGCGCACCTGATCCATGCGCCGCTCGCCTGCGAGGGCAATTCCTGGGACAACCGCGGTGCGGCTTCGTCCGGGCCAACGCTGTGGCGCACGAGCTTCACGACCGACCTCACCGAACTCGATGTTGTGATGGGGCAGGGCGAGCGGAAGCTTTTCAAAGCGATCCGCGAAATCAAGGAAGCGTATGGGCCGCCGGCGATCTTCGTCTATCCGACCTGTGTGACGGCGCTGATCGGCGACGACATCGAGGCCGTTTGTACGCGCGCGGCGGAAAAGTTCGGCCTACCGGTGGTGCCGGTCAATGCGCCGGGCTTCGTAGGCTCCAAGAATCTCGGCAACAAGCTTGCCGGCGAGGCGTTGCTCGAGCATGTCATCGGCACGGTAGAACCGGATGACGCCGGGCCCTATGACATCAATATCCTTGGCGAATTCAACCTCTCGGGCGAATTCTGGCTGGTGAAACCGCTCCTTGACCGGCTCGGCATCCGGGTGCGCGCCTGCATTCCTGGTGACGCGCGTTACTTCGACATTGCCTGCGCGCACCGCGCCCGGGCGGCTATGATGGTGTGCTCGACCGCGCTCATCAATCTCGCCCGCAAGATGGAGCAGCGCTGGGATATTCCCTTCT
Source organism: Mesorhizobium sp. M1409 (assembly GCF_040317535.1). Classification (NCBI taxonomy): domain Bacteria; kingdom Pseudomonadati; phylum Pseudomonadota; class Alphaproteobacteria; order Hyphomicrobiales; family Phyllobacteriaceae; genus Mesorhizobium; species Mesorhizobium sp. M1409. The sequence continues at coordinate 19,651 of NZ_JAMYKV010000048.1, read as the reverse complement.
TCGAGGGCTCCTTCTACGGCATCACCGACACCTCGGAAGCGCTCCGACAGATATCTCAGCTGCTCGTGAAGAAGGGTGCCGATCCGGAGATCCTCGGCCGCACGGAGGCCTTGATTGCAGAGGAGGAGGCGATTGCGTGGAAGAAGCTCGCGGCCTACCGGCCGAGGCTCGAAGGCAAGCGCGTGCTGCTCAACACCGGCGGTGTGAAGTCCTGGTCGGTCGTCCATGCACTGATGGAGATCGGCATCGAGATCGTCGGCACCTCGGTCAAGAAATCCACAGTCGAAGACAAGGAGCGCGTCAAACAGATGCTCAAGGACGACAACCACATGTTCGAGCAGATGGCACCGCGCGAGCTTTACGCCATGCTCTCAGAACATAAGGCCGATATCATGCTGTCGGGCGGGCGCACGCAATTCATCGCGCTGAAGGCCAAGACACCCTGGCTCGATATCAACCAGGAGCGCCAACACCCTTACGCCGGCTATGACGGCATGGTGGAACTCGTACGCCAGATCGACCTCGCCATTCATAACCCGATCTGGTGCCAGGTGCGGGAGCCGGCACCATGGGATTGCCAGCCTGCGATGAAGGACGAAGTGCCGAGCACAAAGAGCGAGACCCCGACCGTCCAGGCTTTCAAGAAATTCGCCGGCACGATGACCGACGATTTCAGCGAGTGTTGAGGAAGCGATGGTCCGCATCCTTCCCCAGAGCAAAGCGGCGGCGGTCAATCCGCTGAAGTCATCGCAGCCGTTGGGTGCCGCCTTCGCCTTCCTTGGGGTCGACGGCGCGATGCCGTTGTTCCACGGCAGCCAGGGGTGCACCAGCTTTGCGCTCGTGCTGTTCGTGCGGCATTTCAAGGAAGCCATCCCGTTGCAGACGACGGCGATGGACGAGGTGGCGACGATCCTTGGCGGGGCAGACCATCTGGAAGAGGCGATCCTCAACCTCAAGGCCCGCACAAAGCCAACGCTGATCGGGGTCTGCACGACGGCGCTGGTGGAAACCCGGGGCGAAGACTGCGCAGGAGATATCTCCAATATCAGGCTGAAGCGCACGGAAGAACTCGCGGGTACGGAGGTGGTACTAGCCAACACGCCGGATTTCGACGGCGCGATCGAAGAGGGCTGGGCCAAGGCGGTCACCGCGATGATCGAAAGGATTACGCGGCCCGGCGAGCAGGCGCGCCAGTCGAAGAAGATCGTGATCCTGCCTGGCTGGAACCTCACTGTGGCTGATATCGAGCATTTGCGTGAGATGGTTGAAAGCTTTGGACTGAAGCCCGTGATTCTGCCGGACGTCTCCGGCTCGCTCGACGGTACGGTGCCCGACCGCTGGGTCACGACCACCTATGGCGGCACCAGTGTCGAGGATATCCGTGAGCTTGGCACGGCCGAGCAATGCATCGTCATCGGTGAGCATATGCGCCGCCCGGCCGAGCTGCTGCAGAGGTTGACCGGCGTGCCTTACGTGCTGTTCCGATCGCTGACTGGATTGAAGGACGCCGACCGGTTCGTCTCGCTGCTGTCCGCGGTTTCGGGCGCGGCGGCGCCGGCTGAGGTGCGCCGTCGCCGGGCGCAGTTGCAGGACGCGTTGCTCGACGGACATTTCCACTTTGGAGGCAAGAAAATTGCGATCGCTGCTGAACCAGACCAACTCTACCAACTCGCGAGCTTCTTCATCGGCATGGGCTCCGAAATCGCGGCGGCGGTCACCACGACCGACATGTCGAAAATTTTGGAGGAAGTACCGGCGCAGTCGGTTCAGATCGGCGATCTCGGCGATTTGGAAGCTCTTGGCGCCGACGCTGATCTTCTCGTCACTCATTCCCACGGCCGCCAGGCGGCGCAGCGCCTCGGCATTCCGCTCATGCGGGTCGGCTTCCCGATCTTCGACCGGCTCGGCAGGCAGCACAAGCTCACAATCCTCTACCAGGGGACCCGCGACCTGATCTTCGAGGTTGCCAACATTTTTGAATCCAACCGGCACGCGCCGACGCCTGAGGCGCTTGATCCACTCCGTAAGCGAGAAAAGCCAGATGAGCTCCGTTCGTCGCCTCTCGCTCGTCACTGACGAGGTTCACGCACCGAGGCCGGAACGCCAAGCCGGCGCATTGCGCGTGGCGATCGCCACGCAGGATATGAAGAACCTCAACGCCCATTTCGGTTCGGCCAGGCGCTTTGCTGTCTACGACGTGACGCGCGAGGAGTGGAATCTCGTCGAGGCCGTGGCCTTCGATGACATTTCCGACGAGAGCGGGAAGCACCGAACTGAGGGCGATGACCGCATCACCCCGAAGGTGGAGGCGCTGAAGGGATGTCATCTCCTGTTTTGTCTGGCGATCGGCGGACCTTCGGCAGCCAAGGTTGTTTCGGCAAAAATTCATCCGATCAAAGTGCCGCAGCCCCAAACCATCCAAGAGGTGCTGTTGCGCACGCAGTTGATGCTCAGGACGTGTCCTCCCCCTTGGCTGCGCAAGGTGCTCGCGCAGGCAGGTGTCGCCGTACACAAACCGTCCTTCGAGGACGAGGACTGAAATGAGGAGTGGGCGAAATGTCTGACGCCGTGGTTAGCCCTGCTGTCGCCGAAGACGAGGCGGCCCTTGCCACCTCGTTCGTCAAATGCCTCGTGCGGCTGGTCCGGGCTCATGATTCCCACGGGTCTTGGGAAGGCAAATCGGACGCCGAGCTGCTGGGCGACTTCATCGTCACCAGGGAACAGCGCCGTGCGATCCCGATCATCGGCGATCCCGATCCGGACGTGCTGTGGAGGCTCGAGATGTTTTACACCGCCGTCGGGCTTGCGATCGAGGAGCGCTCCGGCCGGATGGCATCGCCGATGATGGAGATGAGCCATGAGGGCTTTGGGCGCGTGCTTCTCACGGCCGGGCGGTTGGTCGTTCTGTCGAAGACCCTGCGCGACGTCCACCGGTTCGGCTTCGAGACGTTCTGGAAACTCGCCGCGGCCGGTACCAAACTGGCGGGCGATGCGACCGCAGCCATTGAGGCTCATCCCGAGGTGGCGCGGGCGTGATGAAACCGATTTTCGATCAACGGGATCGTGTCAGGCCTTGAGGACATGCGATGGCCAGCCCTCTCAATCGAGGCGGTCGAGGCCGATGTGGTTCTTGGGGTAGCGCTGATGAAGCCACTGGTCCTGATCTGTTCGCAGGATCCGGAGTTCTATCTGGTCCACAGCCACATTCTGGAGGTGGATGGCTTCACGATTCAACTGGCCGGCGGCGTGGAGGAGGCGCTTGCATTGGCCAGTGAACGGGAGCCGAAGGCCGTGGTGCTGGACTGCCAGCCAACAATCGCGACAGGCTCCACAATCTGCGCCCGGCTCAAGGGGGAGCCCCGGACCGGCGGCCTGCCCGTAATTGCGCTGATCGCGCCCGGCGCCGAGAACCAGCACCTCGATCTCTTGAAGGCTGGTATTGACGAGAGCTTTGTGCGGCCCTTCGCGCCGGCCAAGCTGCTTGACTGTCTACGGATGAAGCTGGCGCTGCCAAAGCCGGGTTCGAACGGGATTGAAAACGGCGGCTGGATCTCCTGTGGCGACCTTGAGATAAGGCTCGATGCCCACCGCGTTCGGGGTAATGGCCACGAAGTCCACCTTGGGCCGATCGAGTTCAACCTGCTGCGGCTTTTGCTTGAGACTCCCGGCAAGGTCTTCACCAGAGACGAGCTGATCAGCGCGGCCTGGCCGCCCAATATCCATGTCGGTGTACGCACCGTGGATGTCCATATCAGCCGGCTCAGAAGGGCTCTGAAGGCGGCCTCCCCCTCCAGCGTCATTCGTACCGTCAGGTCGGCCGGCTACTCGCTCGAGTGGCCGGACGGCTGAATAGATAACCGATGTGGTGCCACTCCGCATTTCCGCCGTCCTGAGGGCAAGTCTTGCGGCTTCGAAACGCGCCGGCAGGTACGACATATTCAGAAAGAAGCAGTCAAATGGCTTTCAGAAGCGTACTCAGTGTGACGGGAGCTGACCACTCCGATCAGGATGTCAGAACAGCTGCCAGCTTGTGTGCCGAAGTCGGCGCGTTTCTTTCCGTACTGGTGATGTCGCCTCCGCCGCTCATTGTGCCGTCTCCACTGCTCGGCGATGACATCCCCGAGTGGCCTGGACAACGCGCACAGGCCATCGCCAGACTGAACAAACGGTTTAGGCAGATCGAAAGATTTTCACAGGACATAGCCAGGCTGGAAAAGATATCCAGGGAAATTCACAAACTGCTGAGAGCCACGTGGCGGTGCTATGATGTCGATACTGCCAACTGCGATCAGGCCAGCGTCGGTGACGCGGTGCGACAGCGGGCGCTCTGCAACGACCTGACAATCGTCGGCCCCGCACTTCTCAACGACATTAACCTCGGACCCCTTGTTATCAACGGCAGCTTGTTCGAGACCGGAAAGCCGGTGCTTGTCGTGCCGGAGGGCGCTGAGGCGACTCTGTCGCCACAGCGCGTGCTGGTCGGCTGGGAGTCGCGAGCCGAGGCGTCCCGCGCGGTTCGGGAAGCGCTGGATCTGCTATCCGCCGCCGAGGAAGTTCGTGTCGCCCTCGTCGATCCTGTGGCGACCTGGACCGGAAGCGGCGCCGAGCCGGGAGCCGACATCGCTGCCTATCTCACTCGGCACGGTGCTCGGGTGTCGGTTGACCTGCTGCCGAGTGCCGGCAAACCGGTGGCCACGGTGCTCGCGCAGCACGCAATCGACACGTCTGCCGACATGATAGTCATGGGCGCTTACGGCAGCCGCCGGCTGCGCGAGCGGCTCTTCGGTGGCGTGACGAGATGGATAGTTGGGAAGCCGCCATTGCCGCTGTTTTTGGCTCGCTGACGGGTTCCGAAGCAGCACCGACGCTGTTCGAAGCTCTATTCACTGGGTCACTATCCTGATGCCAAGTCGGAGAAGGGCAACGTGCAAGCTTCGCGAAGCCAATCTGCACCGCGCCGCCCGAAAACTCCGCGCACGCCTCTAGTGGTTCTGCTCGCCCGAGCTTGGTCCGTGATGCTGAGACCAACGGCCGGGCAGAGGTATGGGCAGTCATCACTGCAGCCACGATTACGGCGCAGGTCGGCGTCAGGTCAAAGAGGGTCGTTCAGCGCGACCGAGTTCGGACCCGTAGCGGCATCGTATGCGTTCCATCACGATCTCCTCATTACTGGCCGGGAGGCTTAACAACGCAACGACCGTGCCGTGGCCGACGCCCTCAACTTCGAGTGGGAACGGTCGGGCTCCTGCCGCGGTCGGCGGGAATCGATCGCATAAATCACCTTGGCATGGTCTAAGAATTGCAGGCGGTTAGGGGTGCGGACGGCCGAATCTTCAGCGTTTTCAGTCGGTCCGTCCCGACCCGTGGCGACCGAGCGGTCTTTGGGGCTGGTCAACTTCCGACAACGCTCACATTCGCACCGGCGGTCCCTGCAGCGCCTGAGCACAGGGAACACAGAAAATATCGGCACAAAGCAGGAACTCGGAGAGTTCACCGGCCGGCACGCGCGGCATTCATCCTGGCCTCTTTCGCCGCGACATCATCATTGGTCTGAGGATGGCGGTATTGGCGAGCTACAGCTGGACCGGCTTCGTCGTGAAAAACTCCCATGTCGCCAGCCCAGGAATTCAATCGCAAGGCGGGCGAGGGGGCACAGGCCGCGCTCGGATGGAGCGGCCCCTCGCAATCGCAAAATGGCGAGATCGCTACCGCCTCCGGACCGGAACGGTAAGACGCTCAAGCCGGTGGCGTGAAGCGGACGATGATGACGAGCCCTGGCGGTAGCCAACGCAGTCATGATGTCCATCGGCTTCGTCCCTCGGCCCGAATGCATATTGAGTCGTCCGGGCCACGCTTTTTCTGCCGACGCGAAGCGCGTGATACTTGTCCAAAACCTGACAGCGGCAGAAAACACGTCGCGTTCAATACAACCGGCCATCTTGGCATTTGGAGGCTTTTCTAGCGATTCATGCGCTTACTGCCCGCTGAGCGCGTTGGCACGGCCTTTGCGAATTGAGATTCAGCAACACTGAGTGAAGGCTGACTGCACGCAGATGCGCAAGACGAGCGATGCTCTCCCTTCGTTGAACCCTCGTGCCCCGTCTCAAAGGGGGAACAAGCTTGCGCATAAGGTCATGCAACCTTTGGCAACAGCTTTGGAGAGCAAAATAATGTTGCGGATGGGGTCACCGGCTCCTCCGATCAAAGTGGAGGACTGGCTACGTGGCGAGCCCCTTGCGAACTTCCAGCCCGGCAAAGTCTATATCGTCGAATTTTGGGCAACTTGGTGCGAACTATGTGCGGCGGAGATGCTCGATCTGATGCGGCTACAGGAGAAATACAGGGACAGCGGACTTGAGGTCGTCGCAGTAGCGGCTAATGAAGACGCTCCAACGGCCGTTGAGGCTCGCACCAAGTTAAAAGCTTGGTTGACCGAAAAGTGCTCGCATCTGAACTATCGGATCGCGTTCGACTACACAGGCGAAATGAACAAGCTTTGGAGGAAACCCACCTTTTCTGTCGGGATTCCGATTTCGTTCGAGGTCGACCGAGACGGCCACATCGCCTTTATTGGTCATCCGGGGCAACTCGATGAGGTTTTGCCGAAAGCGCTCAACGGCAGCTGGCGCACCAGCGATAAAGCTAAAGCCGCCGATGCGGAGCGGATCGCCACAAGTGAACCCATGGCGCGCGAACAAGCGTCGAAGAAGCCGATCGACGACAGATTCTGGGCGGCGGTGAAGTTAGAAGATTGGAAGACGGCGCTCTGGGCGATCGAAGAGGGCATCGCCCTAATGCCGGACGACATCAATTTCCGCCTGGCTCATGCGCACCTGTTGCTTCACAAAATACAAGACATGTGGACCGGCTTGCCCGTGATGCGCCAATTGGTCCGCAACGCAATCGACAAGAACTCCCAGGATTGGATGGTTTCGGCGCTAGACCAGCTTTTCCATCCGGCCAATGACCATTCGCGCCTTCCCCCCGCTGAGCGCTTTGCGATGGGCAAGGAGCTGTCCGAACACATTCTGGCACTGAATCCCCCGCAAGGCGACAGCCCTAAGTTCCGGTCTTATCCCGCGGTTGCCCGGTACTATTACGAGAACGGCAACACCGATCGTGCGATCGAGTTGGTCGAACTGGCACTGCAGTCGCTGGACGGTCCGGAGCCTGTCCCGGACGAATTGAAAGAGGAGCATCTGCCGGATTTGCTGCTGGCCCTCGCTAACTACAGGGGTGGGAAGGTTTGTTACGGCGCTCTCTGTGCGGCTCCGCAAAACAATTTCCCGAAGGTGCCAAAGCGCGGTCGGCCGAGGAGAAAAAACAAAAAGGGTTGATTGGTCGAAATGGATTACTGGCCAATTCGTCCATTTCCTTGGCGTGGCCGCAGCAAGGAGGGTCCATGCAGCACTTGGTCGATCGTTTGCAGCAGGATCGAGGCGCGAATCTTCATGACCTCCGGCCGCATTGCGGCGGAAGTGATCTTCCACGCGAATCAGCGTGGAGGACTTCGCAGTCGAGGAGGTGTTCAAGGTCGGCCACGGGGACATCAATTGCGTGAAATCGGGCGGCCCGAGCCGGGCGTCGGCTGCGCAAGTGTGCCCGAAGTAGGCGTCCCCGAAAACAGACATCGTGCTTCGAGGAAGAGGACTGAAGTGAGGAGAAGGCGAAATGTCTGATGCCGCGGTCAGCCCTGCGGTCAACGAGGACGAGGCGGCCCTTGCCATGCCTTTTGTCAGATGCCTCGTGCGGCTGATCCGTGCTCAAGACTCCTGCGGCTCATGGAAAAGGCAAATCGGACTCCACGCGGCTGGCCGACTTCATCGTCACCACAAAACACGGCCGTGCGATCCCCATCATCGGCGATCCCGATCCGGACGTGCTGTGGAGGCTCGACACTTTTTACACGGCCGTCGGGCTTACAATCGAGGAGCGCTCCGGCCTGATGACATCGCCAACGATGGAGATGAAAACCAGGGGGGTTCGGACGATTGCTTTTCACGGCCGGGAGGTTGGTCGCTCTGTCGAGACTTCCACCGGTTCGGCTTCGAGATGTTCAGGAAGCTCGCGGAGGCCGATACGAAACTGCTCGACGATGCGACTGCAGCTATCGAAGCCTATCCCGACGTGGCACGGGCGTGAAGAAACCGATTTCGAGGAAGGATTTATGTCAAAGCTAGATGAGATGGGGAAGAAGGTCCGAAAGCTTCAGCTGCGCGCGGCAGTTGCCAAGATGAAATTGCGCGACCTTGCAGAGAATCTCCCGGGAAACTGGGCGGAGATAGAGGAAGTTGCCGAGGAAACGTCGGCCGTTTTTGCCGAGTTGGATGGTGCCAAGAGAGAGCTCGCTGCAATGAAGAAGTTACGATGACGAGCACATTCACCACCCGCGACGGCTCCGCATGGGTGCCGGAATATCTCACCGCTATAGACGGCATGACCTGCATCGGCTGCGGCCGCTGTTTCAAAGTCTGCTCGCGCGAGGTCATGCATCTTTACGGCGTCGATGACGCGGGTGAAATCCTCGGCGCCTGGGACGACGAGGACGACGATTTCGATGGCGAGCTCAATCGCATGATCATGGTCGTCGATCATGCCGGCCGCTGCATTGGCTGCGGAGCCTGCGCCCGCGTCTGCCCGAGGAACTGCCAGACCCATGTTGCGGCCGACCAGGTCGCAGCATGATCTGAGGAGACGAACCAGGAGAACGGCGTTGCCCTTTAGAACCTTTTGTCGTGTCCTGGGGCTGGTGCTGTGCAGCACCGCACTGACTGTCTACTTCGCTTCTCATTCCATCGGCACAGTAGTCGTCACGACGCTGACTTGTTCGCCGCTCCTTCAGCTGGCGTATTTCGCAAGCGTGCTCTTTCTGATCTCGCGGTCTGGCTGCGTTAGCCGAGCTGGCCAAAGGGCTGAGCATTTCGACAGTTGCAAGGAAGTTGGATCCGAGCCGCCAGACCTTGATGAGGTGACGAATGAATCCGCAGATTTGCTCCAGCGCGATCGAATGCGGGCCATATCGCTGCTGCTGCCCTGAGGCGCCATGACAAGGTCAGTGCTCAAGCTGGCGCCACTTTGGACCAACCATAAACATTGAGCAGATATTAGAAGGAATACTGTGCTTGAGAAGTCGATGGTGACCGCAATCCGGTCATTCTAGTTAATCCAGGAGATGCAGTTCTTGAATGCCATACGCATTGGGGTACTCTCGGTTGCAACTCTCAATGACGAACGAGGCGCTGGAAATAGTAATTGGACTCTGGCGCCGGATAATGCAGATGACGTCAAATCAAAGACGCCTCTAGAATGACTGGTGCATGGCTATTCAGCTCCATCGCGTGTTGCCGGAGAGAAAATGCTGCAAAAGTTCGAACGCTATCCGCTCACATTTGGGCCCATGCCCATCGAGAAGCTTGAAGTATTTCAATCTATGTCTGGCGCGCGTACCAACCTCTGTCGACATTAGTTTTGCTGGGTACTCCGAGCCTTGGCTCAATCCGGATTGCACCGAAATGGTCGAGCACGCGTACGGCAAAGGCCATGGCATCCGGAATTTTCACGACGCTTGTAGGAATTGAAGGAGCGGGATCTACAACGGTTGCGAGCGCTGCGCTGGAGGGTATTCGTGATCCATGTTTGCGATGATGGCGCCTAAATGAATAGGGGCCTTGTCAAAGACAAGTATCTCAATTTGATTCGTCAACTGGTCGACGCAGACATCTCCTCGATTCGCTTCGTAGTCTTGGGCGAGGGTCCATCCCGATAGCGTCGACATAATTCCTGCCGAAGCGCTAGTTCGCACGCGGCCGGTGAGTAGCCGGGGGGAAGCGTCGACCCTAAGATTGTTGAACCACGGCAGCCAGTCGTCGGAGCGCTGACTTGCGTGGACGAACGACAGTATCGGAATGTTCTTCTTCCAAACGGCGACGTTACCCTCTGCTCCATGGATTTTGAACGGGGCAACGTATTGGGAAATGCTGCGCGACGAATACGAAGATCTCTTTGAAGGGCCAGTCTTTTGCGAAATCGTCGATCGCATGAATGGAGCGGATGGTTTTCTGCTTCGTAGGATGTGCGAACTTGCCGATCCAAAGGCATCCGCAAGCTGATTGGATATGCCGGCGAACCGCCTGAGGGGGGGCGGCGCGAATGCCGATACTCTCGGCTGACGCGACCCGGTATCTTTATTCGAGGCAGGAAGCGCTGACGAACAGCCGCCAGCATTGGCACACATGGCGACATTCACCATACTTTGCGGTCCTCGCCCGACGCATAAGAACGGATCGGCACCCATCGTCTCGCGCACCAACGCAGCCAGCCCCTCCGCCCCCTTGCGGAAGTCCACCGGCTTTGTCGCCACCATGACCTTGACGGCGCCCGTCGGCCCGATCACGACGTTGCCTTCAGCGCACGGATCACCGCCGCAACCGTCTTGGCGTCTGCGTCGCGGCCAACCCGCATGGCGATGCCGTCGATCTCAAGCTCGATCAGGCCAGCATCTCGGGTCGCCTTCCGCTTCCGCGGCTGCGCTGAACGCGTCGGCGCGGGTTCCGGAGGCGTCACCACCGCCGGCACGAAGGCCGGGGATTCCTGCTGCACCGAAGCGGCCTGTTTGCGCGCTTCGCGCCGCCAGGCGAACACCTGCTGTGGCCTGAGACCATAACGCCGGGCGACTTCGGAAATGATTGCGTTCGGTTCCAGCGTCTCCGCGACGATCCGCGCCTTGTCATCCCGCGACCAGTGACGCCGGCCGCCAGCACCGTTGATCACCTCGAAACGCCGAGGCTGCCGCTCCGGGTCAAGCGTAAGGTCAAGTCCAGACACAAGCCTATCTCCGATCCCAATACAGGATCGGCAACCTCACAGATCGCGATCACTCCCGAAAGGTGGCCCCGAAACACCGCTTACCAACAGTCCGCGAATATCGTTTTCAATGGCGATCGCTCTTTGCCTGCAGCAGCTTGCGCGCCGTCAGCGGGGCCCGTCGTTTCTGGCTAGTCAGCGTTTCACATGCACAGGGCGGTACAGGTTGACCCGCATCATCTGCGCGATGCCACGTGCATCATTGCGATCGGTCTTGTTCGGCTGAGCCTTCAGGAAGGCTTTTACATGCCGCGTTTCGATGCAAATCACCGGCACGCCGGCCCTGGCGAGGACCTCGAATAGCCATTGCGATAAAGGTCCGGCTTCAAGGCCAACCCGCTCAAGGTTCCAAGCCGGATCTCGCAACACCGAGATTAGGCCATCGGGTGGCTGGGAACCTTCACCTCTCGGCAAATCTTGCCCGTTTCATCGACAATGCAGATGGCGGTCTCTTTCACCGAGACATCAAGGTCCGTATAATGCTTCATGCTGAGCTTCCTTTCTCGATGCTTGTGGCTGTTGCAAAACATGACCACGTTTACCATGCTCGAAGCGCAACACCTTCTCCTACCATCCACCGCCGTCTAAGGGTGAGGCTCAAGGCGGATACCCCATCTTGCATTGTGCCAGCCCGATATCCATTACCCAGCCATGCCTCGAGCGAACCCTGTGATCGGTGCGGCGCACGATCTCCTTGATGGGGATGCCTTCGCCGGCAAGTTTCAGGATTGCCGCGTTAGTCTCCTCGTGCCGCAGATAGCCTTCGTATTGCACCTTCTCCGCGTAGGTGAGAAAGTCGGGATTGATCGTCTTAGCGTCGATCGCAGTTTGGGTTATCCGCATCGACTTGCGAACGGGAGGAAAGCCGCGCTCGCATTCTCCAAGAGATGCAAGCGGTCGGCGATCTGAACCGCATTCGGAAATGCCTTGGCGGTGGCCTTCGCCGTAACGCCGCGATCAGTTCGACTTGTCGATACTCGTTAGACATAAATCCTATCCTCAAGCTTGTGCTTGAGCCTTCCTGCTTACGCTGAGTGTCCGGTCGAAAGTGTGGGCAGTTCAGAGATTGCCCCGAAGAGAGTGATGGCGGCGCCGGGTTCGCGGGTCGCGTTGGCGTCGGCGGCAAGCGCCTGCGCTTGACGAGGCGCAAACTCCTGGCCCTTGAGCGGCTCGGCGCCCGACACTCCGCCCTGGCCGGTAATACGAGAGGATCATGCGATTGGCAAGCTTGAGGGCGGTCTGCAGCGCTACTACCGGCAAGGTGGTGTCGGATGACCCGCAGCCGATCTTGACCTCTCTGGCTGTCGAATAGGGTTCGTCACGCCCTTTGGGAAAATCCACAAATTTTGTTTAATAATTATGAAAAAATTCTAAGATACTTAAAATTACAGTATACTTGCCTTAAAATTATAACACATATTCTTATCATTAAATGACTAGATGATCGGAGTAATCCTACTTATATTCCGTCGCTGATGGAGAGTCGCTATAAATCTTACCACATTAACTTATGAAAGGAAGTCATATGTTTACGGCCGAGGCTGGAGCAAGCGCCGTGCGCGCCACTCGTTTCGACAATGAATCGGATTCATTGGAGCCGATAGCGTTGTGCCGATCGGCCGCCAAGCTCTTGGAGGCCCGGCTAACAGGTAAACAAGACATCAATCCCCCGGTCGCGAATGACTTGCTCGAAAAGGGCAACCGGTGACAAGCATCGCGATGCGACTCGCAATAACGGCACTTGTCGTCGACTACCTGCCGCCACGCAACGTCTTCGACACGTTAGTAGGCCCACAGGGCCGCTTTGGCCGGAATGCGCCAGACCGCGGTGAAGTTAACATACCCCCACTGAAGACGCTTGAGATCGCCCATCCGGCGGCAGTTGGCGTGCATTTCGCTCAAAGCGCCCGCGAGAGCTACGCTCAGCGCACGGAACGAACAACTCAGGGGTTGAGCCGCGGCGATTGCGCTCCAATGACAACTGTACTCATCACTCATATACGGAGAAACTATCATGAACACCCTCGATCAGCAGACGCCTGCGGAGCAAGCCGCACGAAAGCGCATTAAGGATTCCCACGCCCTCGACGGAGACGCTGGTCGCTTGGCCCACTTCTATCGCGGATGGGCCAGTGCCTACGATCTGGATGTCGGCCGCGACGGGTACTGCGGGCCGATGATCATGGCAGAACTGGCGGGCGCCGTGCAGACGGCCTATTTGGCTGGGCCGCGAGCAGCCATCGCAATCCTGGACGCCGGTTGCGGAACGGGCCTCGTCGGCGTGGAACTGGAACGCCTCGGGTTCCGGTCGATCGACGGGTTCGACCTCTCCGAGGAGATGGCTGAAAAGGCCCGGCAAACGCGCGTCTATCGCCATGTCCGAGGCAACGTCGACCTCAACGGGCCGCTCTCCGACCACGCCAGCGCGAGCTATGACATCACGGTCTGCTGCGGCGTCTTCACGCTCGGGCATGTTCGACCGGATGGGCTGCGCGAACTGGCCCGCGTCACGCGCCCGAATGGATTCGTCATCGCAAGCACCCGCAAGAGCTATGCCGAAACCGCGTGCTTTGACGAGGAGGTGCGGCATCTGGAGGATGCGGGCATCCTTGTACCGACACAGCGTCTAAAGGACGGCAGATACGTCACGGAGGAGGGCGCGCACTATTGGGTTTTCCGGGTGCCCGAGAATGCCAATGCACCAACGGACCACCGGCCATGACAACATTGCCGCAAATCTCCCTGGCGAAGTTGGCGGCCAATGCAAGGCGACACGAAGGGTGCGAATTCCTGCGTATGCCTGCCATGACTTCGGGCTCTTCGACCTTTGTTGGCACGGCATCCCGAAACAGTGCAAATCGTTGTGCGGCTCGACGGTCAAGAAAGGTGTACTCATGCCCAAAGATCTCTTAGCTAAACTGGACGACAGGCTGCGCGCGAAACGGGAGAGCTTTGACAAGCTGCCGGTGATTGACATCGCGCCACTTCTCGATGGCAGCAATAAACAGAGGGTGGCGAAAGAAATGCGCTGGGCATTGTCGAACACCGGCTTCATGTACGTGAAGAACCATGGTATTCCGCAGAATTTCGTGGATTCGGTGTTCGAGGTGAGCCGTCGTTTCTTTGATCTGACCATGTCACAGAAGATGACATTGCATATTAGCAACTCCAATGTGGCCCTTCGCGGATACATTGAGCCGTTCGGGGAGAACACCGATCCGGGCAAGACGAAAGACCTGAAGGAATGCTTTGACATCGGGCCTGAACATTCGATGTTGGAAGTTCCGTTTTTCGGCCCCAACCAGTGGCCCTCAAGTCTGCCCGAGTTTCAGGAACTGACATACGGGTACCATGAAAAGATGGTGAACCTCGCGAAACAACTCTTGCAAGGCATTGCGCTCAGTCTGGACCTGTCGGAAAGCTATTTCGAAAGCCTCATGCGCAACCCGATCAGCATACAGCGTCTGCTTCATTATCCACCGCAAAGTGGCTACATTAGCGAAGAGATGATTGGTATTGGCGCCCACACGGATTACGGCAATCTGACCATCTTGGCGCAGGACGACGTGGGTGGTCTTCAGGTCATGAACCGCGATGGCGATTGGGTCGAGGGCGTTCCGATCCATGGCACATTCGTAATCAACATTGGCGATCTGATTCAGCGACTCACCAATGATGTCTACCTGGCGAATATGCACCGCGTGGTGAATATCTCGGGACGCGAGCGATACTCGATCCCCTTCTTTATCGACGCTGATTTCAATGCGATCATTGAACCATTGCCCTCATGTGTCACGGACAGCAACCCGCTTCACTACAAGCGGGTGACGTGCGGCGAGCACAAGTTCCGGCGTTTCGCAGCAAGTTACGCTCACTTGGCCAAAGCGTGATGAGAGTGGATATGCAACTCGCCCGACTGGCAGAGCTTGGCGAAGACGGCACCGACATGAATGAAGATCATCCCGCGCCAGTGGAAACTGATCCAGACTGAGCGCAAGAACTTCACTTGCCAAGAATGCGAGGCGATCACGCAGATGCCTGCACCCGGCCATGTGGCGTCGCGCGGCTTTGCCGGGCCGAACCTGTGGGCGATGATCCTGTTGGAGAGGTTCCTCAGCATTATCCGTTGAACCGGCGGAGAGCGCTGCGGGGGCCACCGATCTGAGCCTCTCTAGGCTGGCGGACCAGGACGGCGCCTGTACCGCGGTACTGAAGCCGGCGCACGCGCTAATCGAGGCGCATGTGTATAGCGCGACGATCTGGGGTTCTTCCGCATATTTGGTGCAGGGGCTGTTGTCAGGGGTACCTCCTTGGCCGATCTGATTAGGCGGCGGCCAGCAGCCTGCTTCTAAGCAGCGGATATCCCGAGCGCCCATACATCTGCCGCTTGATCGTCTTGAGGCGGTTGATCTGACCTTCGACGGGGCTCGTGCTCCAGGGCTGGGTGATTGCCGCCCGGACAGCCTCAATGTCACGGCCGATACCTGCTGCAAGGGAGGCCAGCTCGCTGTTGGCGGCATCGGCGATCCATTGCTCGAGGCCGGCATCATCGTTGCCGCGTATCACTGCGGCAAAACGGCGGGCGAGTTCGCCCGCGATCGAAAGCTCCGGCGCATTTTCATGGAGATGGTGGAGGAACCGCTTGGTCTGCTCATCGAGAGATGTCGGGTCTTCGCTCAGGAGCCATGCACAGTTCCGGCGCGATGGCGGCCGCCACCGTGAATTTGGTGGAGTGGTCGATGACCGCTCCTTGCGGGCGGCGGTCCATCTGTAGACGGTCCCCCTGCTGCCTTCAAAGCCGCGGCGCTTGATTTCGGTCCACAGCTGAGCCCGTTGCGCTGGCCTTGCTGCCAGCGCTGTTCGAGATAGTCCTGGAAAGAATCCAGGACCGAGCGCGTGGATGGCCGCCGGTGCTCGGGCTTACCGCCCGCGGCAAGCCAGCGCTCGACCGTCCTCACGCTGATGCCGATCCGCGGCGCGATCTGGCGCGGCGATAGGCCGGCCGTGCGCAAGTCAAAGATTTCGGCATAGAGTTCGCGGCGCTGGTTGCGCCGCGACCGGCGCAGGCCATCAAGTTTTGTGGAAGTCTCTTCCGATGGTTCCTGCCTGGCGTCGTCGATTCCGGCCATCTCGGCGATCATGGCCTTTCCGGCGGCACTGACCGCCTTGCGATGGCAGCCGACGGCCAGACGCAACGCTTCACCCAGGTTCTGCAGAAGATGCCAGCGATCGGCGGCCTGCGTTGCATCGGGAGCGCCGCGATGGGGCGCCCTCGGCATAAACGCCGGCACGATCGCGCGCGATGACCTCGATGCCAGGATGGCGTTCCAGCCATGATGCGACCGCGTCGGCGTTTCGATCCGGCAACAGATCGAGGACGCGGTTGCTCCCAGATCGCAGATGATCGTTCCGTAGCGGTGCCCCTTGCGCGGCCCAATCGTCGATGCCGACCACACGCGGCGCTTCCGGCGGCTCGAACCCGGCCGCGCGGATCATCCGCACCAGTGTGTCGCCACTCGCCGGCATGGCGAGCCTGTCCGACAGGCGTGAGCCCGGCTCGCCACCCACCGCAAAGCCGATGCCAGCTGGCTTTCGCCGAGCCGAACGTGCGTCAAGCCTTCGGTTGAACCGTCTCAGGAAACCTCTCGGTGAAGATCCGGCGCGGGCATTGTGGATTCGCGCATCGAAACCGTCGTGCGTGAAGCTGGATTTCGACAATCCGCCCCTGCCACGGCAGATCGGTCAACCGCCGCATGTAGTGACTGTGGACGTGGCGGGGTGGGCGACCGCAACATGGACAGCACGATTCCATCGCCTTCGGCCGGGCAACAAGCACAACCCTGTCAGCCTGCGGGAGAATTTGGACAATCGAAAGCTCGGGCGAAATCAGCGAGCGGAAGGCATGGAGCACGGGCAAATCACGGCGTCGACTGGGATCCCGACTCTATGAACTTATTCGCACCGTCCGTGAATCCCGCAACCTGCACCAAATATGCGGAAGAACCCTTGATTGTCGCCGCGCACATGTGCTTGCCGCCGAGCGTCCGAATGCTGACGCCACCACCGTGCCGATCCTGGCGAACGGCAAGACCAATACCGGTCGCAGCCAGGCCCCTATCCCAACTTCACGCTAGGTGAAACCGTGCCGTGGCTGCCCCCACCCTGAGCACCTCGGCACGGAATCGATGGCACGGGGTTTCTTCACACGGTGGCCGGATCCCACCGTCAAGCGACGGTCCCGCGCATGTCTATCCACAAACCTGTGTCGGGAACTGGACAAGAATGTCGGAAACTTAACGAAAAGGTCGCCAGGGGCGGCCATCGGTCTGGGGAAGTGGTGCAACTAGAACGGCACGCAACTTGCTCCGGTCACGGCGGACGGCCGCACTCCGCTAAGGAGGCTGGTGTGATTGACCAAAATGGCGGCGGTCGTTTATGGGCCAGAGGACGAGGATACCCTGCTTGTGGTTCGCGACTCCCGATCTGATTGGATTTTTCAATGGTTTCTCAGTATTACGATCTCCCGTCATTGGGCGCTCTCACGGCATTCGAGGCCTCGGCACGCCATCTCTCATTCAAGCTTGCGGCTTCCGAGCTGGGCGTGACATCGGGAGAAATCAGTCGGCAGATCGAAGCCATTGAGGACGACCTTGGTGTTCCGCTGTTTGTGAGGCGAGGAACCGGCGTCATGCTTACCAGCGCTGGCAAAGACATCTACAGCGTGCTGGCAAGCAGCCTTTCCAAAGCGTCCGATGTCGTCAGGACTATTAGACGCGATGGTTCCCGGAATGTCACGATGCCTCCAGCGATGCGTTCGCGTCGACGTGGTTGATGCCGTGCATGCCGCGCTATTGGTCACTGCATGCTGATATCACTGACTCGGATTGCGTGCTTTAGCGATTTTGCCGCGACGCTGTGGTCCGATGCCTATTCCCAAGACGTCATCGACAGCTATTTGTGCACGTTTACTACTGATACTCCGCGCCTTGGGGCAGTGTCGGCTCTGGGACACGCACGCCAACTGGCTCCGGAGCGGTTCATTGGTTCTGTTCCAAGGAGGATGATCCAGATGCTCCGCGTCTGGCCTCCTTTTCGAAGGTGCGGGGAGTTCAGCCGCGAGGACGTGCTTTTGGGCGGCCGCCGCTTTCTGGATTGGCTCCGCCATCATCATCCCGACCAAAGAGCTTCAAGCGTTGACGGCGGAGCACGTCTTCGCCGCCATTGAGCATCGGCTGTCGCTATCGGCGACCTCCGCCACCCGCGCGGCGGCGACTGGATCATCGTTCGAAAAAGGGAATGACTGACGAGGGCCGTTACAGAGGGCGGTATGTTCACCTCAGCCACTGAGTTGGCTCGCCCTACACTGAGCGTCCCAGGGTTGCTCGGACGGGCCGAGCCGGTCCCACCACAGGAGGACGAGCGGGGTAAGGCGCTCAAGGGCGCCACACAAGAATTGACGACCATACGATCAAACTCAAGCTGCCGAAGCCCGATGTCACGATCATTTCGGGGTTGTCGATTATCCCGCGCTAAACGTTCACTGTGTCTACGAAAAAGAACAGGTCGGACATCATTGCGCATTCGGTCGGCACAGGCATTTGAAATAGGTATGACAAATTGTCAATATTGCTTTGTAAATATGTTAAAGTATATTTAATGAAATTGAATATTAATCAAAATAGTTTAACCAATTTATACTTGCTTGCTAGGGAAAAAACCGACATATATACGCCAGTATTCACGTGTCTGGCTTATAGCCAAGTCCACCCATCGATAATCGCCAACTCCTGGCACCGGCTATCCGGTAGCCGAACCGCATGGTCGGACAGTCAAGCTCGGCAACACGGGAAGGAACAGCTTTTAGATCAGCCGCGGCCATTGCGCCGCCAATAACCATCTGCCCCTACACGGAAGAACGTCATGCATACCCTCGATCAACAGACCGAACTGAAGCAAGCCGCACGAAAGCGCATCAATGATTCCCGTGCCCTCGACGGCGATGTTGGTCGCTTGGCCCACTTCTTTCGCGGATGGGCGAGTTCCTATGACCTAGATGTTGGCCGCGAGGGGTATTGCGGGCCGACGCTCGTTGCGGGACTGGCGGGCACCATGCAGCCAACCTATTTGGCCAGCCAGCGACCAGCCATCACAATCCTGGACGCTGGCTGCGGAACGGGGGCTCTCGGCGTGCAACTGGAACGTCTCGGCTTCCACTCGGTCGATTGGTTCGATCTCTCGGAAGAAATGGTCGAAAAGGCCTCTACCGCCATGTCCAAGGCGATGTCGACCTTAACGGGCCGCTATCCGACCACCCCACTGCGACTTGTGACATTAAGGTCTGCTGCGGCGTCTTCACCCTCGGGCACGTCCGACCGGATGCGCTGCGCGAACTGGCTCGCGTCACGCGCCCCAACGGATTCATCATCGCAAGCACCCGCAAGAGCTATGCGGAGGCCACTTCCTTTGAAAATGAGGCGCGGCGTCTGCAAGCTGCGGGCGTACTTGTGACGGCACAGTGCCTAAGTGACGGCAAATACATCGCGGAGGAGGGCGCGCATTACTGGGTTTTCCAAGTGCCCGAGAAGGCCGGCGTACCGGCAGGACAGTGCAATTCTGATGGGAAATGACACAAGCGCCAAAAAGGACAGTGCTTGCAAACGGAGTTTTAGGTGACCAGAAATGAAACAACATCTTCCAGAGTCAAAAACCTTACTGAACGTCGTGAAGAGCTCGCTCGAACCATCGTATCGGATATTTTGCTTCCCGCATGGCGGTGGCAGTGTCCAAT
>NZ_JAMYKV010000047.1:0-55820 GCF_040317535.1 Mesorhizobium sp. M1409 | reverse complement strand
CTTCGTGATCCAGAACCAGCCGCACCGCACGGGCTCGGACCTCGGGAGAGAACTTGTTGGTCGTCTTGCTTGTCATGGCTCCGCCGCTCCATTGCGGACGTTCGCTGCGATATCCGTGAACCTCATCGTCCGCCGCTGCGTCCAGTTTGACTGAGGTTCCTGGATGCTTTTCGAAATGCTTTGCGCCTCCAGCCGAATTGCGCGCGCTTATGAAGGACGTTGGCGGTCGGGATCCGCAGTGGTGCAAACTTCATCGAAGCGCTTATCGGGGGCTCGAGTCGGAAGAGCGCTATCGCCCTTCCCCCCACCCGAGATGCGGGCATGATCGCGCACGCAGCACGCGAATGAAGGCGACACAAGGGGAAGCCAGTCGGCGGCTTCTAGCGCTTTACTCTGGAGCTTGCAGAGGGACGCGCCACTCAAGCCCATTCAAACCTGAACCGTTCGCAAGGCGTGTTCTTAAGATTCAGCGATGGGGCCTCAGCCAGAGCGCCCTAGCGTTATTTTAATTCGGCTACTGCGCGTCTTCGCGAAACAGAATGGCCGGTTTGCTCAATATTCTGGCAGAAAATCCCAGGAAATTGAGCTTTCTGCATATGTTTTGGCAGGTTTGTGCTTACCCGTGCCCAAATCGGCGGCAGATTTGCGCGGCTTATAATTGGAATTTTTACTTCTAATTTGGCGGGCAACGCAAAAAATATATCCTGCTCTCAAGCAGACAGCCAGACATCGAAGGAATGTGGATTGCCGACGACAGGTTCGACATACAGGGGAAGGGTTTGACCATGAAACAGGTGAAAGTCTCGACGAATTCACTGACCAGAAGAAAGTTTCTTAAAGGTAGCGCGGCCGCTGCTGGGGCTGCCGTCGGATCGTGTGCGATCGGCGGGTTTCCAACGATCTGGGCCCAGGAGATTAAGGATATTGAATTGCGCCATCTCGGCGTTTCGTACTCGGTGGTGAAGGCCATCGGTGACCAGGCCGCCAAGGACCTCGGCTTCAAGGTGACGATGCAGAATCTCGACACCTCGGCAGCCATCAATCGTTTTATCACCCAGCCGAATTCGGTCGACATTGCCGATCTCGAAGGCTGGCAGGCCAAGCTCGCTGCCAAGCGCGGCGTGATCCAGGGCATCGAAGCCAAGAGGATCAAGGAATTCGACAACTTCCTGCCGATCTTCACCAAAGGTGAACTCGACGGGCACAAAATCCCGCGCCAGGGTATCTCTCCCTATGAGGCGCTCTACATCGAGAAACCGGGCTCGACCGAACTGCATGACGGCGTCACCGAATGGCTGACGAATGTCCCGCAGGTCTACAATGCCGATTCCGTCGGCTACCGTCCCGATCTGGTCGGCCATCCGGTCACCGAATGGAAGGAATTGATCGACCCGAAGTTCAAGGGCAAAGCGGCGATCCTCGACGTGCCGGCGATCGGCATCATGGACGCCGCTCTTTGTTTTGAGAGCGCCGACCTGATAAAATACGGCAACAAGGGAAACATGACCAAGGCCGAGATCGACTTCACCATCGACAAGCTGATCGAACTGAAGAAGTCGGGCCACTTCCGGGCCACCTGGACCACATTCGACCAATCGGTGCAGTTGATGGCGGCTGGCGAGGTGATCATCCAGTCGATGTGGTCGCCAGCCGTCGCCGCTGTGAGGGTCAAGGAAATTCCTTGCGTCTATGCCCCGGTAAACAAGAAGGGCGACAAGGAAGGCTATCGCGGCTGGTGCAACGGCATGGGCCTGATGAAACATCTTACCGGAAAGAAGCTCGACGCAGCTTATGAATATATGAACTGGTACATGTCGGGCTGGCAGGGTGCCTTCGTCAGCCGCTACGGCTATTACAGTCCGGTCCCGTCCACTGCGAAGAAGTTCATGACGCCAGCCGAATACACCTTCTGGTACGAGGGCAAACCGGCACCGGAAGAGGTCAAGGATCCCTATGGTGTGCCAATGGAGAAGGTGGGCACCGTGCGCGACGGCGGCTCCTTCGTCGAGCGCGTAACCAATATCTCGTGCTGGAACACGCTGATGGACGAGGCGGCCTACATGAACAAGCGCTGGAACGACTTCAAGGTCGCCTGAGGCGCTAGCCGTAACCGGGCACGCCGTGCCCGGTCGTACCTTCATCCGAAATCTTCGGAGTTCCGCGATGGCGCAAAGCGCTGCGTTGAAGCAAAATCTGGCCGGATGGGCTTACGTGGCTCCACTGGTCGTCGTGCTGATCCCCTTCTTCGTGCTGCCACTGATCGCCGTGGTGGCCGCGAGCTTCTTTGACACCGACGGGTTCGGGGGATTGTTGCCGGCCTTCAACCTCGACAACTACACCGAGATCCTGACCTCGGGACTGACGTTCAATCTCTATTACGAGACGATCAAGTTCACCGTGCTGACCTGGTTCTTCAGTCTCCTCATCGGCTTCTTCGTTGCCTATTTCCTCGTCTTCCATGTCAGAAACCAATTGCTCGCGCTTGGGCTGTTCCTGCTCTGCACGGTGCCGTTCTGGACCTCGAACATCATCCGGATGATTTCCTGGATCCCCTTGCTTGGCAAGGAAGGGCTGGTCAACGAGGCCTTGCTCAAGCTCGACTTGATCGACCAGCCGCTCGAATTCCTGCTGTTTTCGAGCTTCGCGGTGGTGGTCGCCTATGTCCACCAACTGACCATCTTCATGATCGTGCCAATCTTCAATGCCATGGGGCGGATCGACAAACGCATCGTCGAGGCCGCGCTGGACGCCGGCGCCAGTCGTTTCGACATCATGCGGCTGATCATCGTGCCGCTGTCGAAGAGTGGTATCGCGCTGGGCTCGATCTTCGTCATCTCGATCGTCATGGGCGATTTCTTCGTGGTCAAGGTGATGTCGGGCGGCGGTTCGGCCTCGGTCGTCGGCGCCTTCTACGAGGACATCTCTGTGCTGCAGTATCCGACCGCAGCCGCAAGTGCGGTTCTGCTGACGACAATCCTCGTTGTCACGGTCGGCCTGATCCTGCGCTTGGTCGACATTCGCAAGGAGATCACGCGATGAGCCTGGCCCGTGTCTCGGACGCAACCGTCGCCAGCGCACCGGCGCGCAGAAGCAGGGCGATCGCGCCGGCCAGTGGACGCCGGCCGTGGACCTTCTACGTGCTTGCCACCCTGTTCACCCTCTATTTGATGGCGCTCTACGGTCCAATGGCCTGCATCTATATTCTTTCCTTCCAGGATCTGCGCGGCGGGCTGGTCTTCCCGATGAAGGGCCTGTCGCTGCACTGGTTCGTCGACCTCTTCACGCAAGTTCGCACCGGCGATGTCAAAGGCTCCTTCGAGCGCTCGTTCGAGCTTGCGATCGTGGTCACGGTGCTGACGGTGGCCGTGTCCTTCTTGGCCGGGCTCGGCTTCCGCAAGCGCTTCGCTGGCGACACGATCATCTTCTACCTGATGATCGGCAGCCTGGTTGCTCCTGGCCTGGTGCTCGGCATCGGCGTCGGGCTCATCTTCAACGCGGTCGGCGTCGAGGCAAGCCTGTTCACATCGGCGCTTGGCGCGCAGCTTTCATGGACGCTACCTTTCGGGGTGCTTGTCATGTTCGCTGTCATGTCGCGGTTCGACCATGCCTGGGAGGAGGCCGCGCGCGATCTCGGCGCCTCGCCCTGGCAGACGATCCGCCTCGTTGTGATCCCGGTGCTGGCGCCCGGCATTGTCGCTGTCGCGCTGTTCGGCTTCACGCTGTCTTACGATGAATTTGCCCGGACGCTGCAGACGGCCGGCTCGCTCAACACGCTGCCCCTGGAGATCTGGAGCATGACGTTGAACATCACCTCACCGGCGCTCTATGCGCTCGGCACTGTCACAACGATCGTCTCCTTTGTTGTCATTGCTGCGAGCCTGGGCACGATCGCCTCCATGCGGAATCGGCGCGAGTCGCGCCCGTCTGGCCAGTTGGGAGGCGCGGCATGAGCCTCGGCAAGGGCCATATCGAAATCGCCGGGGTCGCCAAGAGCTATGACGGCTTCACCTATGCGGTCGACGGCGTCAATCTGAAGATCCCGGACGGCGCCTATTGCTGCATTCTCGGCCCGTCAGGCTGCGGCAAGACCACGATCCTGCGCATGATCGCGGGCCATGAGGATCCGACCGTCGGCGAGATCCTGATTGGCGGCGAGAATGTCGTCGGCCTGCCGCCGGTCGAGCGCCGCACGGCGATGATGTTCCAGTCCTACGCGCTGTTTCCGCATCTCACGGTGCGCGACAACATCGCCTTCACGCTCAGGGTTCGCGGGCTTTCGAAGACGGAGCGCTACGCCAAGACCGACGCCATGATCGAGAAGGTGCGGATGGCCGAGTTTTCCGACCGCCTCCCGGCGCAGCTGTCTGGTGGCCAGCAGCAACGCGTTGCGCTGGCCCGCGCCGCCATCACCGAGCCGCGGGTGCTGCTGCTCGACGAGCCGCTGTCGGCGCTCGACGAGCATTTGCGCATCAGGATGCGCGCCGAGCTGAGACGCATGCAGCGCGAACTCGGTATCACCTTCGTTCATGTCACGCACACCCAGCTCGAGGCGATTGCGCTCGCCGACATGGTCGTCGTCATGGAGAACGGCAAGATCAAGCAGTCGGGTCCGGCCCGCGAAATCTATGCCGCACCGAAGGATCGCTACGTCGCGGAGTTTCTTGGCGGGCAGAATGTCCTGAGCGGCAAGGTCGGCAAGATCAACGGCACGCGGGCGATGATCGCGAGCCCCGAGATCGCCGGCATTCAGATTCCAGTGCACGCTGGTGCCCGGCTTGAGGCCGGCCAGGCAATCGACATCGCGGTGCGGCGCGACGATGTCGAGCTCTTCCGCCAGGATACGGTACTCTCCGAGGACATGGCATCGGTGCCGGCGACGATCCTCGGCATCGAGTACCAGGGAAACTTCGTCAAGGTGATGCTTGACGCGGCCGGCGAGACGGAATTCGTCGCCTATGTGCCGGAGCGCCGTTTTTTCAAGAATCCGTTCGATGTGGGCGACAACGTCCTTGCCGCATGGCTGATCGACCGCGCACATTTGCTTGCCTAGCCCGGAGCCCGTGATGGAAATCAATCTTACACTCAACACACGCCCGATCAGCGTCTCGGTGGATCCGGCGACGCTCCTGGTTGAGCTTCTGCGCGAGCAGCTCTCGCTCACGGGAACTCATGTCGGTTGCGACACCAGTCAATGCGGTGCCTGCCTCGTGCATTTCAACGGCGAGTCCGTGAAGAGTTGCACCATGCTGGCTGTCTCGGCCGATGGTGGCTCGGTGATGACGGTCGAAGGCCTGTCGGTTGCCGGGCGTGCCAGTCTGCATCCGATGCAACAGGCCTTTCATGAAAACCATGGGCTGCAATGCGGCTTCTGCACGCCGGGCATGTTGATGAGCGCGGTCGATCTCGTCGGACGCGATCCCGACCCGACCGAGACGAAGGTGCGCGATTGGTTGGAGGGCAATCTCTGCCGCTGCACCGGCTACCACAACATCGTCAAATCGGTGATCGCCGGCGCTGCCGCCATGCGCGATGCGAAGTGAGGGGCTTATGAACATGTCAAACGTGGTCGGTATCGGCGCGTCGCCAAAGCGCAAGGAGGATCTGCGCTTCGTTACCGGGCGCGGCAACTACGTCGCGGACATGAGGCGGCCGGGCATGTTGTACGGCGCGTTCCTGCGCTCGCCGCATGCGCATGCCCGGCTTGGAGCGATCGATGCGACGGCAGCGCGGGCCATGCCGGGCGTGGCGGCGATCTATACCGGCGAAGATCTTAAAGCCGACAATGTCGGCGGACTACCGGTCGGCTGGGGCATCCACGGCAAGGACGGCAACCCGATGAAGGAGCCGCCACACCCGCCGATCGCGCATGGCAAGGTGCGCCACGTCGGCGACGCCGTCGCCTTTGTGGTGGCGGAATCGGTCGAGCAGGCGCGGAGCGCCGTGGAGGCGATCGAAGTCCAGTACGAGGTCCTGCCCGCCGTGGTCGGCGTCGTCGAGGCCCTGCAGGCGGGGGCGCCCGCCGTCCACGACGAGATCCCAGATAATCTTTGTTGCGACTGGGAACTGGGCGACGCCGCCGCCGTGGAGGCGGCTTTTACTGACGCCGCGCATATCGCCAGCATCGAACTCGTCAACAACCGCCTCATAGGCAATCCGATGGAGCCGCGCGCGGCCATCGGTGAATATGATTTCGCCACTGGCCAGCATACGCTGTGGACCACCAGCCAGTTTCCGCATGTGGTGCGCTTCTTGATGGGCGAGTTCGTGCTTCATATCCCCCAGCACAAATTGCGCGTCGTGGCGCCAGACGTCGGCGGCGGCTTCGGCGTCAAGCAGTTCCACTATGCCGAGGAAGCCGTCGTCACCTGGGCAGCCGCCAAGCTCGGCCTACCGGTCAAGTGGGTATGCGAGCGGTCGGAAGGCTTCATCTCCGACGCCCATGGCCGCGACCATTTCACCGAGGCCGATCTGGCCCTCGATGAGAGCGGCAAGTTCCTGGGTTTGAGGGTGCGCACCCTCGCCAATATGGGGGGCTACCTCTCGACCTTCGGACCCAATATCCCGACCAATCTTTATGCACCGCTGCTATCGGGGGTGTACCGGATGCCGGCCATCCACTGCTCGGTCAAGGTGGTCTTCACCAACACCGTTCCCGTCGATGCCTATCGCGGTGCCGGGCGGCCGGAAGCAACCTTCGTGTTGGAGCGTCTGGTCGACGTGGCGGCGATCGAGATGGGTATTGATAAGCGCGCCATCCGACGTCTCAACATGATCCCGACAGAGGCCTATCCCTATCAGACGCCGGTCATCGTCGAGTATGACAGCGGCGACCCGATGGGTTGCCTCGACCGGGCCGAGAAGCTCGCCGATGTGGAAGGATTCGAGCAGCGGCGGCTGGAATCGGCGCGCCGCGGCAAATATCGCGGCCTTGGGCTCTCCACCTACGTGGAAGCCTGTGGGCTTGCGCCATCGCGGCTCGCCGGTAGTCTCGGCGCGCGCGGCGGCCTCTATGAAAGTGCCACGGTGCGCGTGCATCCGACCGGTGCCGTCACCGTGCTGATCGGCACTCACAATCACGGCCAGGGCCATGAAACGACGTTCGCGCAGATCGTCTCGGATCGCCTTGGGGTACCCTTCGAGGATATCGACATCGTCTGCGGCGACACCGCCAAGGTGCAGTTCGGCATGGGCACCTACGGCTCGCGCTCGCTCGTGGTCGGCGGCGCGGCACTTTCGAAGGCGGCCGACAAGGTGATCTTGAAGGGGAGGAAGATCGCGGCCCACCAACTCGAGGCCGATCTAGGGGATATCATCTTCGACGCGGGGGAGTTTTCCGTCGCCGGCACGGACCGCAAGAAGAAGTTCACCGAGATCGCCGGCGCGGCCTATGTACCGTTCGATTATCCGTTGGAAACGCTCGAACCCGGGCTCGAGGAGCAATCCTTCTACGACCCGGTCAATTTCACCTATCCCGGCGGCGCGCATTTCGCCGAAGTCGAAATCGACCCCGACACCGGCACGGTGACGCTCGAGCGCTATACCGCCGTCGATGATGTCGGCACGATCATCAATCCGATGATTGTCGAGGGCCAGTTGCAAGGCGGCATCGCCCAGGGTGTCGGTCAGGCGCTGTTTGAGCACGGGGTCTATGACGAAAGCTCCGGACAACTGCTCTCCGGGTCCTTCATGGATTATTGCATGCCGCGCGCCGACAATTTTCCGTCGATCATCGTGGCGCCGCATTCGACGACCTGTACCCATACGCCGATGGGCGTGAAAGGTTGCGGCGAATGCGGCACCATCGGTTCGCCGGCTGCCGTCATCAATGCCGTGGTCGACGCCCTGCAGCCACTGGGCATCACCCATGTCGACATGCCGGCAACGCCCAACCGGATCTGGAACATCATCCGCAATTCACGCGCCGCGCTTGCAGCCGAATGAGGGGGCTTCGATGAAATCCTTCGCCTATCTGAAGCCCGAGACGACCGTTGCGGCAGCCGATCTGCTTTCCGAGCATGACGACGCCAAGATCCTGGCCGGCGGCATGACGCTGCTACCCACGATGAAGCAAGGCCTGGCCGCGCCGGCAGCGATCATCGATCTCTCAGCGGTAGCGGCACTTCGCGAGATAGCATTCGAGGAGGGTGCCCTGGTCGTCGGCGCAATGGCTCGTCACTACGACGTGGCGGTCTCCGTTCTGGTGCAGACGCATATCCCCGGCCTGGCCTTGCTCGCCGGGCAGATCGGCGACCCGCAAGTGCGCCATCGCGGCACGATCGGCGGCTCTGTAGCCAACAACGATCCAGCCGCCGACTATCCGGCGGCGATCCTCGCGCTCGATGCGACTGTGGTCACGACCAGACGGACCGTTGCCGCCGACGCGTTCTTCGTCGATATGTTCGAGACGGCGCTCGAGCCTGGGGAAATCGTCACCGCTTTCCGAATCCCGGTTCCGGACATGGCAGCCTATGCGAAATTCCGCAGCCCGGCGTCGCGCTATGCGCTTGTCGGCGTGTTCGTCGCACGGACGGCCGGAAAGGTGCGTGTCGCCGTCACCGGTGCGGCCTCGTCGGTTTTCAGGGCGCTCGACGTCGAGGCGGCGCTGCAGGAGCGGTTCGATCCGGATGCGCTCAACCGCGTCTCGATGGATCCATCGGGACTGAATTCCGATATCCACTCGGATCGCGACTATCGCGCCAATCTGGTGATGGTCATGGCACGCCGAGCGGTAGCGGCTGCGCTTCGAAACGCCGGCCAGGGTGCAACAAAAGGACAATAGCGGCCGGCCGGCGCGGTTCGGCCGCGCGAGTCCGGCCCGGGAGGGCTTATGACCGTCAATCCAGCCAATTTCGGCGCGGCCAGCGCGCCGGGCGACCTTGCGCGTCTTTCCGCCGCCGACATGGTCGCCGGCTACAGAGCAGGGCGTTTCGACGCTGTCGACGTGATCGACGATACGGTGTCGGCACTGCGCCGCGCGGACGCTGTCTGTGACATCGTGGTGACCGACCTTTATGACGAGGCTGTTTCCGCCGCCAAGGTGATAGCACAACGCTACCGAAAGGGCATTGAGAACCGTGCGCTGGCGGGCGTTCCTGTTACTGTCAAGGATCTCGTCTTCGTCGCCGGCAAACCGGCGAAAGCGGGCGCACCTTCGCTCGCCGGTTTCGTGCCTGAGGTCGACGCGCATGTCGTGCGCCGCCTCCGTGACGCCGGCGCCATCGTAACCTGCAAAACGACCACCTGTGAATCCGGCTACAAGCTCACCGCCGACAGTCCGGTCAGCGGCATTACCCGCAATCCCTGGTCACCGGACCGCACCAGTGGCGGCTCAAGCGGCGGTGCCGCCGCCGGTGTCGCCGCCGGCTGCGGCCCGCTGGCGATTGGCACCGACGGCGTCGGTTCAATCCGCGTCCCGGCTTCGTTCTGCGGGGTCTTTGGTCTGAAGCCGACCTTTGGCCTCGTTTCGCGCGCGCCCGGCTTCTTCCCGCCGTCATGGGGATCGCTCGCGCATACCGGCCCCATTGCTCGAACGGTCACCGATGCGGCCCTGCTGCTCGAGACAATTGCGGGCTACGACGTGCGCGACGCCGCCTCGCTCGCCCTGAAGCCACAGGAATATTCGAGGATACCGCCGTCAGCGAAGGGCCTGCGCGTCGCCTTCTCGGCCGATTTCGGCTACGCGCCGATCGACCCGCAAGTCCGGGCGGCGTTTGCCACCGCAGTGGATATCCTGGCTTCCGCCGGCGCCGAACTCGTCGAGTTCCCTTTTACCCTCGACCCGCAGATGCTGGACAAGGTGCTCAAGCCGATCGCCTTCACCGAACAAGCGGCATCGGTCGGCGACCGCGGTGAAGAGGCGTTTGTCGGTTCGGACGATGCGTTCCGCGCGGTTCTTCAAAAAGGCCTTGGCTACAGTGGCGCGGACTACATGGCGGCAACGCATCTGCGCACAAGGCTGAGGAGCCAGTTCGTCGAACTGTTCGGCACCGTCGACATATTGCTGACGCCGACGGTCGCAGTCACCGCCTTCGCCGCCGGCACGCTTGGCGCATCCTGCGTCGACGGGCGTCAGGTCGACGCGCATCTGGGCTGGTCGCCCTTCACCTGGCCGGTCAATCTGTGCGGCCTGCCGGCCGCGACGGTTCCTTGCGGGCGCGATTCCTCGGGTCTGCCGATTGGCCTGCAGATGATCGCGCCATGGATGCGGGAGAGCTCCGTCATTGCGCTGGCGGGAGCCTTCGAGCAGGCACGGCCTTGGGCTCTGGAATGGCCGCCGCTCAACTTCCAGTGAGGGGTTCTTCGCTTTCAGCTTCACGCATGTCCGGCATCAGCACACCGCCGATCTCGCGGCTGATATCGAGATAGTGCGAAAGATAGTCGTACAGTGCCTTGGCGGCCGGCGTGGTCGCGCCTTGCGCCTTGTAGAGCAGCAGGTCCACCTTCGGCAGTGTCGGAAATTCGCCGCTAGCGACGATCTCGCGCATGCCCGAAACGAGCGCGCTGCGGCCGAGCACTGTGATGGCCATACCCGAAAACACCGCGGCCTGGAGCCCGCTGACGCTTTCACTGACGCAGGCGATGCGCCAGGGGCGGCCCGCCATTTCTAGGTGCTCGATGGCGTGGTCGCGATAGATATTGCCAGGCGGCAGCAGTGCCAGCGGCAAGGGTGTCTCGATATGCGCCGTTGAGTGTTCCCCGGTGATCCAGACGAGCTGTTCCTGACGCACGACCCGCCCGCCGACGAAGTCGTTCATCCGCGTTACCAGCGCGATGTCGATTTCGCCGCGATGGACCTGCGCGACCAGCGGCGTCGACAGCGAACATTGAAGCTGGACCTGGACACGCGGGAAGGCGCGCTGGAATACAGCCAGGATCGACGGCAGCAGATAGGCCGCGTAGAGATCGGGCGTACCGAGAATGACCTGGCCTTCGATGTCGGGCGACGAGAGGCGCGACAGCAGCTCGTCGTGCAGGCGCAGGATCGAATTTGCATAGGAAAGCACCAGCCTGCCATCGGAAGTGAGCACCATCTTGCGTCCGTCATGACGGAACAGGTTGCAGCCGCAAATGTCGTCGAGTCGCTGAAGTTGCAGGGTAATGGCCGGCTGTGAGCGGCTGAGGCGCCGCGCCGTCTCCGTAATGCTGCCGGTTTCCGCGACACATTGCAGCGATCGGAGCATTCGTATGTCGACGCTGATGAGGTTCATATTCGTGCCCGAGCCAGATCCAATGCGCCCAGCCAATTTCAAGCAAGATTCATTCCAAATCTGATGCGCATGCATATGGCTTCCACCCACGAATATGAACGCCGAGATGCGGCCGGGTCTGACTGCGAAGAAGCAGATGGCCGCAGCCCGATCACCGTGCATGACGGCTACTAGCGAGCGGTCGGCTGGTCGATCGCCACGGGGCTTGCGGGCTGGACCAGATCTGCGAACGCAGGGTAGCAATTTGATCCCAGTCAATGCGAGGTGCCGGGTATTCGGGGTTAGAGTCGGGGAGTCGGGAGAGCGCTACCGCCTTTCCCCCCACTCGGAGAGCATGCGATATGTTCCACAGTGTCGGGCGTGATGGGCCTGTCTCGGTGCTGCAAAGACCGGTAGGGAACGGGAGAGTCTGACCCGAAAGCTATCCACGACGCGAACGGCAACTTCGCGCCTGATTTCGGTCGTAGAGGCAAACTTTGCCTTCGACGAAGCTGCGCGTCTTGGACGGCCGCGTGAGATTGCCTGAGAAGCAGACGACGGTGGGATTTGTCATGGCAGTCACCGGGGTTGCGGGTCCAGTATGACCGGGCAGCTTTCGTCTTTCGCCCAGTCGGCGAAGCTCAGATAGTAGGCGCGGACGTCGTCATATCCGGCTCGGACCGCGGCGGCGGCCGCGAGTGCCGCCCGGCCACCACCGTCGCAATGGGTGATCACGTGACCCCCGGCCTGGAAGCCGGCCTTGGAGAGGAGATCGCGAAGAGCGCTGGGCGACTTCAGGCGGCGATCGTCGAGCAGGTCCGCATGCGGAAGCGAGCGCGCGCCCGGCAAATGGCCGCCCCGAGCGTTACGCCGCAAGTCGGTGCCGGCAAACTCGTCCGCCGTTCGAGCGTCGAGAAGTTGGACGCTGTCCAGGTCGGCCTTCAGCATGTGCCGATCGACCAGCCCAACCGATCCGGCTCCCGGTCGAGCTTGGAACGCCGCTACTTCCGAAGCTTCGCGTGCCTTTGCCAGAAGTTCCGCGCGTTCGCGGATCGCAGGCCATCCGCCGTTCACGATCAGCGCCTCGGCGCCGAAATACTGCAGGACGAACCAGACGCGGGCGGCCTCCGTCATGCGCCCGTCGTCATAGATCACAGCGGGCCGTGGGCCGCCGACGCCGAGATCGGTGATCGCCTGCTCCCAGTAGGCGACGTTCTCAAAGGAGGTCTCGCCCGACTTCGCGGCGGCCTCCCATTCTTCGATTGGCACGCGAACGGCCATCGCCGGGTGATCGGCCTCGAAGGACGCAGGCTCACGTACGTCCAGCAGACGAAACTCGCCAATTGATGGCAGCGCGTCGGGCTCGATGATGGGATCGTGTGGCATCAGATTCTCTCTGACAGGAGGCGCGGCGCCGAATTGTGCCGCAACTGCATTTTGGGCGAGTACTGGCATGGATGCGCTAGACCTCGACCTTGGTGCCGTCGAAACGGGCGAAGCTGAACCCCTCGAACGGCTCGCGATATGTTTGCCGCTCGTTGCGGAGAATGCTGATCGCGAGCTCTTCGCCGAGCGCCAGCGACGCCGAGAAATCCGAGCGCCAATGGATGCCGGCCCAGTCGCGGCCGACGCCGTAGTTCCAGGCAAGCTTGTTGAGCTCGCCTCCGACAGTGAGCGGCCCACCCCGGTAGGGGATGAGCTTAGTCGGATCCTTGGGATCAGTCTGAACCGGGTTCGAAATCACGGCGTCCTCATCGAAGAGCGCCTTGAGGATCGTCACGTTGGACGCGGCGATCTGGGCGGCTCCGCCGGGATAGCTCGAGTGGATCGGCGCGCCCTCGGGGTAGACGTGCGACAGGAGATGTCTGCCGAACTTGCCGACGCTTCGCGCCAACGCAGCCGAGTTCAGGACGTCGCTGTGGACCGGATAGACGTCCACCTTGTTGGCGATACGGTGATGGATCAGACCGCCATACGCTTCCGGCCGTAAAGTGCGGTGGACATAGAACTTCTGCCAGTACGCAACGCGAATGGCCAGCGAGGCGGTGATCGGCAGCAGGCTCTGCGCGTAGGGCAGCCCGAACGTGCCGTAACCGCCGGTCTGCGTCTTCGACTTCACATACGGATTGGATTTGCTGAAGGGGATTCCAAAACCGCCATAGTCCGGATTGGCCTTGTCGGGTGCTACACCAAGGAGCAGGGCTGCCGACCAGAAGGCGGCCGGGTTGTTGTGGACGTATTCCGCGAGATCGCGGCCGGTTGCGATGTAGCGCGGCGTCGGGTCGAAGCTGGTCGGCTTGGCGGGCGGATTGCCGTTCTGGATGGCGAGCCACTCGTCGTAGCCGGTGAGGAAATCGGTCCCGGCCGCGGCGGTGCGAATGCGGGCGGAGATGAGTTGGCTGCCGTAAGGAGCGTCCTTGAGCAGGAATTGCGAGATGTAGGGACCCTGAAGTGTGCCGGGCGGCGTCACATAGCGACCGGTTCGCCGCGACGGATCAGCCACGTCGACGTAAAGCGCCGTCCCACGAAACAGCGACTGTGGAGTAATGCTTCCGTTCCTGCGCGGCCCCTTGAAGGCAGCGAGCTTGCTCAACTCTTCAACCGCGGCGAGCACGTCCTTGCTGCTGGTGTCGTCCGTCAGCTCCGACAGCGGAACGTCGCGCAGGATCGACTGCCAGTAGAGTTCGACAGCCTCGCTGGCCCGCGCCACGCTGTCGAGCGCAGGTGCCGGCGGGATCGCGAACTGCGGACCGACGCAGCCCGTCAGGTTCACGGCAAGGGAGCCGATCGGATTGAGCTGCTTGCGCTTGCCGCCGAGCGGTATCGCCTCGAAGTCGGCCGGATCACCCGAGGCGTAGGCCTTCAGCGTCGCGTCGAAGGCTGGTCTGTCGACTTCACCGCGTTTGTCGTGCGGCAGGCCGCGCGTATCGGAACCGATGAGAGTTGGGTATTTCTCTTCGTCGCCACTGACCGGATGCGGCACGACCGCCACCGCGAAATCCGTGTCCGCCGCGGCGCTCCGCACGACAAAGGCGTGTTTGCGGAAAACAAGGTGGGCGTCCGTCGTCTCCTCGCCGGCATGCGCCCTGGCCGAGCGGACGACCGCAAGGGAAGGCAAGCCTGTGACCGCTATCGCCGCGACGCCTCCGGCTGCTCCAAGAAAGCGGCGGCGGCCGCCGTTGTGGACATCTGCCCTATCCGGTGCGGATGCCTCACGGCCGGTCTGGCCGTCGCCTTCTGATCCGTGATCCCAGTGCGTCATTGCGATCTCCTTGTTTCGCCGAAGCGCTGCATTGATCGAAGGTGTGCCGCGCCTAAACCTCTTCGAGAATTCGCGCTTGCAGGGCGACGGCCGACGTGTCCGCGGCCTCGCGTCGAGGGCGAGGGAGATCGACCGGATTGTCGAGCGCTATGGCGCCGTCGCGGATGACAATCACCCTGTCGGCAAGGGCCACCGCCTCGGCGACATCGTGAGTGATGAGAACCGTCGTGAAACCGTGCTCGCGCCAGATGCGCTCGAGCAGACGATGCATCTCCATGCGCGTCAACGCGTCAAGAGCCCCGAACGGCTCATCGAGGAGAAGAACACCGGGCCGACTCACCAGGGCACGGGCAAGGGCGACGCGCTGACACTGGCCCCCCGACAAGACCGCGGGCCAATCGTTTGCCCGGTCCGCAAGCCCGACATCGGCGAGCGCTGCCGTGGCGGTCTCGCGCCAGCCATTCGCCCGTGCGATTCCGACATTGCCGAGAACACGATGCCAAGGGAGAAGCCGCGCGTCCTGGAAGAGCAGCCGGACGTTCGACTGCAGCGATTGGACCTTCGCGCCGCCGACCGAGACGGTCCCGCTCGTGGGGCGGTCGAGGCCGGCGATCAGGCGAAGGAGCGTGGACTTGCCGCAGCCGGAGCGACCGACAATCGCCAGCAGTTGCCCCGCCGGAATACTCAGACCGAACTCGGACAGCACCCGCCTTTCTCCGAACGACTTGGACAAGCCGTCGAGCAGCACGGCTTCTCCGTTCGCTGAGCGCTCTTCAAGACCACGCTCTGCGAATTCGCGGAGCGTCTCGGTACGAACCAGGACGGAATCCGTTTCCTGGAATACTGTGGGGCCGCCTTCGCGCAGCCGGAGCGCGGTTGCAACTTCTCTCATGGTGCTGCCCTGGTGGCGGCGGGTTGGTACGCCGGATGCCAGGCGAGAGCGCGCGCCTCGATCAGCCGGGTGATCGCGTCGGCGAGCTTGCCGAGCAGCGCGTAGACGATGATGCCGAGGACAACGATGTCGGTCTGAAGGAATTCCCGCGCATTCATTGTCATGTAGCCGATGCCCGAGGAGGCCGAGATCGTCTCGGCGACGATCAGCGTCAGCCACATGATGCCGAGCGAGAAGCGCAGGCCGACAAGAATCGACGGCAACGCACCCGGCAAGATCACCCGCCAGAACAGCGCTAGGCGGCCGAGCCCATAGACGCGCGCCATCTCGATCAGCTTGACGTCGATGGTGCGGATGCCGTGAAAAGTATTCAGGTAGATCGGAAACGCGGTCCCGACCGCCACCAGAAAGATCTTCGCCTCCTCACCGATCCCGAACCAGAGGATGACGAGGGGAATCATGGCCAGGTGCGGCACGTTGCGCAACATCTGCATCGACGAGTCGAACACGGTCTCGGCCGGCCGCGAAATTCCGGCCAGAACGCCGAGGACGAAACCGATACTGCCGCCGATAGCAAGCCCCTTCAGCGCCCGTTCCGTCGAG
Organism: Mesorhizobium sp. M1409; assembly: GCF_040317535.1. NCBI lineage: Bacteria > Pseudomonadati > Pseudomonadota > Alphaproteobacteria > Hyphomicrobiales > Phyllobacteriaceae > Mesorhizobium > Mesorhizobium sp. M1409. The sequence goes on along the minus strand of NZ_JAMYKV010000047.1, from coordinate 39,877 downwards.
ATGGCGGCATGGGTGAGAAGCGTCCCATTGCGCAGGCCTTCCCAAAAAGCGGCGGCCACCGCGCTCGGAGCTGGCAGCAGGCGGGTCGACATTATTCCGCTGCGCGAAGCAATTTCCCATACGACCACAGTGCCGATCGGCAACGCCCAGGACGCGAGGATCTGCAGTGCCGCTGCGCCTGCGTTTCGAAGCTGCGTCGGGTGAGCCACGGTCAGGATGCCCTTGGCGGCGCCGGGCGCAGATACGGCAGGTCTGTGGCACGCCCGTCAGTCGCTGTGCCGAGGTACCTGCCGTCTCCATGAGACGGCAGGAACCACAGCACGTTGACGCGGTCGGGAAAAAGCTCGTCGGCGACGTTCACGACTGTGGCTTCCTCACGGCATCGGCGATCGAGATCGCGGTCGGGATCAGGCCGAGTTCATGGAACACATCGGCGATCTTCTGCTGCGCGGCCACCACGTCCGGTGTGATCGGTTTCACGCCATAGGAGCGCCGCTGGACTGCGACTTCGAGAATGTCGGCAGGAATGCCGAGTGCCGGCGAAAACTGTTCGGCCACATCGCCGCGATTGGCGTTGATCCATGTGTCGATCTCGCCGAGGGATACCACGATGGTGTCGACGACCTCGGGGTGAGTGTCGACGAAGCCGCGCGAGGCGAGATAGAATTCGTGGTTGTCCACCACGTCGCTGCCGTTCGCCAATTGGCGGGCACCGGTGGCTGCTTCCGCGGCCGCCAGAAATGGTTCCCAGATCACCCAGGCATCGACAGCCTGCTTCTCGAATGCGGCGCGTGCGTCGGCAGGCGGCAAAAATGAGACTTCCACGTCAGAATAGGCCAGCCCGGCTTTCTCCAGCGCCTTGACGAGAAGGTAATGGACATTCGAGCCTTTGTTCAGCGCGACCTTCTTTCCCTTCAGGTCGGCGACGGTCTTGAGCGGGCTATCCTTGGGGACCAGGATCGCCTCGGCTTCAGGCGCCGGAGGTTCATAACCCACATAGACGAGGGGAGCACCGGCAGCCTGCGCGAAGATAGGCGGCGCTTCGCCAGTCGTGCCGAAATCAATGGACCCGATGTTGAGCGCCTCAAGCAGTTGCGGCCCCGCCGGGAACTCGGTCCACTCGACCGTGTAGCCCTGCGGTTTCAGCTTTTCCTCAAGGAGCCCCTTTGTCTTCAGTAGAATGAGTGTGCCGTACTTTTGGAACCCTATTCGGACGATTTTGTCATCCGCATGAGTTGCGGTGGCGGCGGCCAGCGCAATGGTGCCGGCGAGAGCGAGCTTCGCAAGGTAGCTTATGAAGGCATTCATCAATCGGACTCCTCTTCCCAACGTCAGTACAGGACTTTGAAATCAGCTGGCATGAAGCATGCCGCAGTGCTCTGCGCCCGCAATTCAGGAGCGCAGTCGGGGATGCCCGATTTCGTTGAGCGTAACGGGCGGGAGGAGCCCTCACAAAGGATATTCTACTAATCTGATAGAATTTATTGAGAAAGGTTTTCCTTTGGAGGAGAGGACCGACAAAGCACCGGCCCGTGGCCCGAACAAGAAGGCGCCACCTGGCGTCACGTCGACGAAGGCTGGCTGAGCAATGCGGTCGCGAGGCGCTGGCATTGAACGCGGATGTGGGATCGCTTCGATCTCGAAAAAGGTGCCGCGGGTAAGCGCACTGCTGAAATGCGATCTCTGCGGATACGTGAAGCAGCGACGATTTGGCCGTGGTGCCCGGCGAGCATCAGAGACAGGCATGTATCGACCATGCTGAGGCCGCTGCCGATGATGAGGACTTGATCGGCTGGATCGGGCAGGGCGGCGTCATCTGCCCCCTGACTGCGCAAGCAAGGACTGACTGCGGCTCGCCTTCTGATCGTGTCCCGTCGCCAGAACGCATCGCTGCGTCACAACACTTGAACCATCGGCCAGCTCCAAATACTCATCGCGCTCAACGATTCCGACGCATTCCTCGTCGATTATGCGCAATCTTCCATATGAGCCGTTCTCTTTCGAAGTCTCATGCAGCAGCTGCCCGAGATATCTGCCATACAGGCGGCGGGGAGCGAAATAGGTCGTCGGATCATCGATCTGGATATTGCGAGCCCGCAGCCAATGCACGAATGGTCGGGATCATCGGCGAAGGCCTCATATTCGAGGCCGGACATTGAGAAGGTGATCCGGGAGGTCGGTTGAATAGGCTAAGCCTCGTCCAAGCAAGGTCCGCTTTTCGAGGATGACGATGTCAAGGTCGGAATCTCGATTGCGCAGAAGCTGGTCGTCATCAGCACGCCGCTTGCACCGCCGCCGATGATTGCAATCGAGCTCGCCGATACCGTGGGGGCGGCCAAATTCCATTTTCGGCGATGGGCGACCGTCATCAACGAGCGATCTCCGTGCGGCTCGCGAGCGCGGGGCGCGACCCGGGAGGGGGGTATAAGGAGAAATCCGACACGCTCCAGTTAGATGTGATTACTAGGCGGCGTCGAGATTGCGTAGACGCTCGACACAGAGCGCCCGCAACACGCGCGCGGCATCCTGGATGGGCCGCCTCCGCCTGCGAGTAGGCGAGCGCCATAGCCAGGAGATTCTCGATCCCAACCGAGCCTTTGCCGAGGGCGCTCGTCTGCATCATTTCATAGCCGGTGAGCGGAAACCGAGAGCGGCAGAAATTCGCTGGGCGGCTTTGGCCACCATTTCACCGAGTTCGCATATGCGTTCTTCTGGTACGCGGTTTTCCGGGGCGGCGATGTTCAGTGCTGCGACTATCTTGCCAGGCGAAGCGAACACAGGCGCGGTGATCGAAATCAGATCGTCGTTGATCTCACCGCGACTGACGAAAAACTTGGCCTTGCGGATTTGCTCGAGCCCGCCCCTTAGAAGCCGAGGATCGGTCACAGTTTTCTTGGTGAAGCGCTTCAAGGGGCCGGAAAGAATGGCCTCGCGCTCCTCGTCATCCATATGGGCCAGGAATGCCTTACTCGAACCAGCATGTAGTGGGCGCCGTCGGCCGACAATCGCGTTGACGCGAAGATCTCGCTTCGGCTCCCATTTGGCGACGCAGAGGCTTTCCTGGTCATCGCGGATTCGCAGTTGTGTGGTTTCGCCGATCTCCTGACCGAGTTCTTCCAGAACAGGGTTTGCAATGCGGATCAGGTCCATCTGTTCGCTAGCGGCGTGGCCGAGCATCAGCGCGGCGAGGCCGAGACGATAGCCCTTTCCATCCGATGACCGCGCCAGCAAGCCGCGCTTCACCAGCGTCTGCAAAAGCCGGAAAGCTCGTGCCTTGCTGTCACCAGAACGCCGCGCGATTTCGGAAACACCAAGATCTGCCTCGCCGGCCACAGTGTGCAACAAACTGATCGCGCGATCGACGGAATCGACCGTGTATCGGGTGTCTGCCTGATCGGTCATTTCTCACTCCCTCCCCAAAACATCTGATTCCGAAGGTTAAATGAGGAATTTCGTTTCGTCCAGTGAAACAACGGTTTATCTGCGTTGACAAACGGAGAAGCTTTCTTTTCAACTCGCTGTCAGGAAGGAGGCCGGCACCGTAAGCGAACCCCCCAACAGGGTCGATGATGGCAAGCGGCAGCGGAAAAGAACTCCTCCGATGGAACTATCCAGAGTGGACACGGAGAAAACCAATGAAGAACCGGACAATATCGCGCCGTGCGCTGATGCAATGGGCGCTCGGCAGTGCCGCCGTCTTGCAAGGCGCCAACTGGACGGGAGTGGGGATGGCCCAAGCTGCGGCGGCAAGCGGCCAGTTGCGGATCGGCATGGCTGCTCCGCCGACGACGCTGGACCCGCATCTGAAGAGCAACGCGCCGAACAACGCGCTTGCCACCCACATCTACGACACGCTTGTCACCAATGACGAAAAATCCGTCTCGAGACCGGGGCTCGCGACGGCCTGGCGCGTGGTCGACGACACCCATTGGGAGTTCGACCTGCGGCCGGACGTGCGCTTCAGCGACGGCGAGCCGCTCACGGTAGACGACATCGTCGTCTCATTCGACCGGGCCAACACAATCGAAAGCACCGCGTCCTTCCGGACCTACACGCGCAACATCAAGTCGATCACCTCACCCCAACCCGGCAAGCTTCTCATCGAAACCAAGCAGCCGGAGCCGCTTTTGCCCAATTCCCTCAGTCGCATTCGCATCATCCGCGCCAAGTTCAAGGATACCGCGAGCGATCAGTTCAACAACGGCACCGCGGCGATCGGCACCGGCCCGTATGTGCTGAAGGAATATGTTTCCGGCAACCGTGTCGCGCTTTCCGCCAATCCCAACTACTGGGGACCGAAGCCTGCCTTGCCGGACGTCGAGCTTCGCATCGTCACCGATGCCGGCGCGCGGCTTGCGAACCTGCTCGCCGGCGATCTCGATCTGGTCGAACAGGTGCCCTATGAAGGCGTTGCTCGCGTCGAAGAGGACGAACGTTTTCATATCATCCGCGGCGTCTCGAGCCGGGTCGTCTTCTTTTCCCTGGACACGTTCCGAGACGTCACGCCCTTCATCACTGGCAAGGACGGCAAGCCGCTCGACCGCAACCCGCTGAAGGATCTGCGCGTGCGGCAGGCGCTGTCCATGGCGATCGACCGCGGCGCCATTGTGGAGCGCTTGATGCAGGGCAATGCCATTGTCGCTTCGCAGTTCCTGCCTGCCGGCGCCCCGGGCACTTCGGCTGCTATCAAACCCGTTCCATTCGACACTGCAAAAGCCAAGGCCCTGCTCGCCGAAGCTGGCTACCCCGAGGGCTTCCGACTGACTATCCACGGGCCCAACGATCGTATCGTCAACGACTCCAAGATCGTGCAGGTGGTGGCCCAGATGCTCACCCGCATCGGCTTGAAGGTCAGCGTGGACGTCATGCCCTGGTCGGTTTATGCCGACAAAGCGGATGCGCATACGTTCAGCTTCAATCTGGATTCTTGGGGCGTAAACACAGGCGAGACTTCGAACCCGCTGACGGCGCTGATTGCGACGCAAAATTCCGACGCTGGTCTGGGCATCGCCAATTCGGGCCGCTACTCCAATCCCGACGTTGATGCCAAGCTCGCCGTGGCCAAGCGGACGCTCGATGATGCCAAGCGCGAAAAGATGCTGTCGGAAATTAGCGAGATTGTCTTCAACGATGTCGCCCTGATCCCGATGCACCACGAGGTTCTCGTGGTGGCTGCCCGCAAGGATATTCAGTTCACGACGCGGGCCGATCAGTACACGCTGGCCATGAACGCCAAGACTGCCTGAGGAGTTGTCGACTTGACGAGCATTACCACTGGGTTCGTTGCAGATCGCGGTCGCGCTATCTATGATCTTGGCGCGACCGCAATCTTTGCTTCCAAATCAGATCCGCGCTTTCACTATTGTCTCTATGTACCGCGCTCGGTCGGAGACGGCGCCAAGGTCGATCTGCTGGTTGCCATGCACGGCACCGGCCGAACCTCCTTCCTGGACTTCCGAGACGGTTTCGCTGAGTTCGGGCGCTGGAATGACTGCGCCATTTTGTGCCCGGTATTTCCAATGGGCGTTCTGGGCGATGGTGCCCGCAGTGGTTACAAATACATGCTGGAGGGCGAGATCCGCTACGATCAGGCGCTGCTCGCCATCGTCGAGGAAGTCAGTGTCAAATACCGTCAGGACTGGAGCCACTTCGCTATGTTCGGCTTTTCCGGCGGCGGGCATTTCACGCATCGTTTCGCCATTCTGCATCCCTATCGGCTGTGGGCGGCTTCGATCGGCGCGCCCGGCTCGGTGACCCTGCTCGACCCGACCCGGGACTGGTGGGTAGGCATTCGCGATCTTCCAGAGAAGTTCGGTATCACCTTCAACGCCGCCGCACTGGCCAACGTGCCTGTCCAGATGATTGTCGGCGACGCTGATCTGGAGACTTGGGAAATCACGCATCGTGAAGGCGGGCCCCACTGGCTACCCGGAGCCAACGATGCCGGCCGCACGAGGCCGGAACGCCTCAGGGCATTGTGTCAATCGTTCGAGCAAGTGGGCGTGCGCGTCCGCTTCGATTTGCTGCCGGGGGTCTCGCACGACCGATTGGAGGTTCTTGATCCCGTCCAGGATTTCCTCGCAGAAGAACTCAAGCAACGACGGAACGCGTCGTGATGAATGCAATGATCGTTGCCCCACAGCCCGAAGCGGTGGAGGCAGGCGCCCTTGTGCTCAAGCGCGGCGGCAACGCCGTCGATGCGGCGATTGCCTGCGCTTTCATGCAGGGCGTCGTGGATCCACAAATGTCCGGCCTTGGGGGCTTTGGCTCGATGCAGGTCTATATGCCACGGCGCGGCGTGCACGAGGTGCTTGAGTTCTATGCAAGGGCGCCGCTCAAGGCCTCCCCGGATATGTGGAGCGAACTGCTGGTCGGCCAATCGCGTGACGGTTTCGCTTTTCTGCTGGAAGGCGGCATCAGCGAGGTCGGCTATCTCGCCGTTTGCACTCCGGGCAGCGTCAAGGGTTACGCCGAGGCGCTGGAGAGATACGGCACCTTCGATTGGGCCGACGTCATCGCACCCGCGGCCGGGCAGGCGAGGCGAGGTTTCATGGTCCGTCCGCATGTCCATTGGTATTGGGCGCAGGACGGAGTCGATACCGGCGAAGTGCGGACCCTCGACAAGCTGGGTTTCAGCAAGACCGGACGCGCCATTTATTTCCGCGCCGACGGCACGGTGAAGCTGCCGGGCGACATCGTCGTCAACGCCGACCTCGCGCACACGTTGGAGCGCATCGCTGCAGCTGGCCCTGATATCTTCTACAAGGGCGAGATCGCCGACGAAATCGCAGCCGACATGGCCGCGAATGGAGGCCTGATCGAGAAAGACGACCTGGCTAACTATCAGCTCTCTATCGCCGAGCCACTCTGGGGGGAGTATCGCGGCTACGGCATCGCGACCAGCCCGCCGCCCGCCAGCGGCATATCCATGCTGCAACTGCTCCATACCCTTGAGCATTTTGACATCGGTGCCCTGGGCCACGGCAGCACCGAGCATGTCATCGTACTGGCAGAAGCGATGAAACGCATGACCAACGACAAGGATCGACACCTCGGCGATCCAGCCTATGTCGATGTGCCGGTCGGGCGTCTTTTGTCCCGGGAGTATTGCGGTCAAATGGCCGACGAGATCAAGGCTGGGGTTCGGGCCCAAGTCCAGCGAGTGGAGGACCGGTCGCCGCGCGAGACGACGCATATCTCGGTGATTGACCGGGAAGGGAATGCCGTCGCATTGACCCACACGCTGGGCAGTCCGTCGGGAGCGATCACCGATGGCTTGGGTTTCATGTATAACGGAACGATGAGCCGCTTCGATCCGAGGCCGGGCAGGGCAGGATCGCTGGCTCCTGGCAAACGGCGAGCCAGCTCAGCGGCGCCCACTATTGTCTTCAAGGATGACCGGCCGGTAATTGTGATGGGAGCGCCGGGCGGCAGCTATATCGCGCCATCGATGGCCCAAGGCCTGATGAACATCATTGATTTCGGCATGAGCATGCCGGAAGCGGTGGCCGCCCCGCGGATCGTGGCGGTGTCGAACACGATCGACGTCTCCAACCGCGTTCCACGCTATGTCACCGACGAAATCGAGGGCAAGGGCTACGAGGTGAAGCGCTCCTGGCAAAGTTACGCCTTTGCCGCTCTTCACGGAATCCAGATCGAGGACGGAGTTTGTCGCGGCGGCGCCGATCCGCAACGCGATGGCATGGCTATGGCGGTGCCGGCGTGACGCGTTTCGTACACGCGACCTGCAACAGTTCCCGGCAGGCAAGCTGGGGTAGGTCGTCATGATCGCCGCCATCGTGCGTCGTCTGTTCCAGGCCGCATTGGTCATGTTTGCCATGACCGTCATCGTCTTCATCGCGGTCAATGTCATCGGCGATCCGGTCGATATCCTGATCTCGCCTGACGCCGACCAGATCGAGCGAGCGCGCGTCGTCCAGGCCCTTGGCCTCGACCTGCCGCTTTGGCAGCAATATTTCCGCTTCCTCCAAGCCGCGCTGCATGGCGATCTCGGCCAGAGCTACGTCTACAACGAACCGGCGATCAGGGTGATCTTGGAGCGGCTGCCGGCAACGCTTGAACTGGCCGTTTCGGCGATACTCATAGCGACCGTCGTCGGCGTGCCGCTCGGCCTCTATGCCGGGCTGCGGCCGGATGGCATCGTTAGTCGCATCATCATGACGGTCAGCATTCTTGGTTTCTCGCTGCCGACCTTCTGGGTCGGGCTGGTGCTGATCATGCTTTTTGGCGTGCAGCTCGGATGGCTGCCGAGCGGCGGACGCGGGCAGACCGCCGAGCTGTTCGGCGTCCAGTGGGCATTCCTGACAAAAGACGGGCTTGCCCATCTGGTCCTGCCGGCGGTCAACCTCGCTCTGTTCGATGCCTGCCTCATCCTGCGCCTGACACGCGCCGGTGTCGCCGAAGTCCTGCCGCTCGACTACATCAAGTTTGCACGAGCCAAGGGCCTCAAGGAATCGCGCGTCATCGGCGTCCATGTCTCGAAGAACATCATGATCCCGGTGGTGACCATCGTCGGCCTGGAATTCGGTTCGATCGTCGCCTTCTCGGTCGTTACCGAAAGTGTGTTCAGTTGGCCCGGAATGGGCAAGCTGATCATCGACAGCATCAACGTGCTCGATCGCCCCATCATCACGGCCTACCTGATGGCAATCGTCGTCTTCTTCGTCATCATCAATCTCGTCGTCGATCTCACTTACACCGCGCTCGACCCTCGGGTGCGGCTTCAGGGCGAGGGGTCGTGAGATGAGCATCGACACCTTGCCGCCGCCACTGCCGACCGAGGTTGAAAAAGGTGAGGAGCCGCCGTTCCGGCTCCTCGTGCGGGCATTCTTCCGCTCGCCTATGGCTGTCGTCGGTCTGGTGCTGCTGACGGCGATCGTTCTGCTGGCGCTTTTCGCGCCGCTCATAGCGCCGCAGAACCCCTATGACCTCAGTCAACTGGATATCATGGACAGCCGCCTGCCGCCCGGCTCGCAATCGATGGCCGGCATGACCTACTGGCTCGGCACCGACGACCAAGGCCGCGATATGCTTTCCGGCATCATCTACGGCTTGCGCATATCCCTCGGTGTCGGCGTCAGTTCAGCGCTCTTCGCAGCGCTGTTCGGCGCTTCGCTCGGTCTGCTCGCCGCCTATATCGGCGGCCGCACCGAGACGGTGATCATGCGCATCGTCGACCTGCAACTCTCCTTCCCGTCCATCCTCGTCGCCCTGATGATCCTTGCCTTTCTCGGCAAGGGGGTGCTCAACGTCGTACTCGCTTTGGTGATTGTCGAATGGGCGACCTATGCGCGCGCCGCGCGCGGCACCGCATTGACGGAGCGGCGCAAGGAATACATGGAAGCCGCGGAATCGCTGGCCATTCCGCGATGGCGTATCCTGTTCGTCCATCTGCTGCCGAACTGCTTGCCGCCGCTGATCGTGATCGCGACGGTGCAGGTGGCGCGCGCCATCGCCTTGGAGGCGACCTTGTCCTTTCTCGGTCTCGGCGTGCCGATCACCGAGCCGAGCCTTGGTCTGTTGGTCTCCAACGGTTACCAGTACATGCTCTCCGGCATGACATGGATCAGCTTCTATCCAGGGGTGGCGCTTTTGGTAACCGTGGTGGCGATCAACCTCGTCGGCGATCGGCTTCGCGACGTGCTCAATCCGCGGGGGCGAGCATGAGTGGGGCACTGCTGGAAGTTCGCGATCTGCGGACCCATTTCGGATCGGCAAAAGCCGTCGACGGCGTCTCCTTCAGCGTCGCGCGCGGCGAGGTTCTGGGTCTCGTCGGCGAAAGCGGCTCGGGCAAGTCGGTCACTGGCTTTTCGATCATCGGTCTGGTTGATCCGCCTGGGACGATTGTCGGTGGCCAGATCGTGTTCGCCGGACGCGACATCACCCGCTCCAGCCGCGAGGAGATGCGTGCGCTGCGCGGGCGCCGCATGGCCATGATCTTCCAGGATCCGATGATGACCCTGAACCCGGTCCTGCGCATCGATACGCAGATGATCGAAGCGGTGCAGGCGCATGAAGATGTCTCACGAGCCGACGCCAGGGCGCGGGCCCGCGATGCGCTGGGTATGGTGGGAATTCCGAGCCCGGATGAGCGGTTGCAGGCCTATCCCCATCAGTTTTCCGGCGGCATGCGTCAGCGCGTCGTCATCGCTATCGCGCTGCTGCACCGGCCGGACTTCATCATCGCCGACGAGCCCACCACGGCGCTCGACGTGACGATCCAGGCGCAGATCCTGGCCGAGATGCAAAAGCTCGTGGCGCAGAACAACACGTCGCTGATATGGATCACGCATGATCTCGCCGTCGTCTCGCGGCTCGCCGACCGGATCGCCGTGATGTATGCGGGCCGCATCGTCGAATCCGGCCCGGTGTCGGACGTTCTCGCCCGTCCGCTGCACCCTTATACCGCCGGTCTGATCGACTCCGTTCCCAGCCGCAACCAGCGCGGCGAGCGGCTTCGGCAGATCCCCGGAATGGCGCCCAGTGTTGCGCGGCTGCCGACTGGATGCGCTTTCGCCCCGCGCTGCGCCCGTGCCGAGGCGATGTGTGCCGAGGCGGTGCCACTGTTCACTGCTGGCACACGCGAGCACCGCTGCGTTCATCCCTTACCGGAGCTCCGCATATGATCTCCTCCACTCCGGTTGCGGCAAATGTCCAAAGCGCCTCGGCCGGTTCTGCCGAGGCGGTGCCGCTGATCGAGCTGAACGACATTTTCCACAGCTTCGGCACGCGGCCAGACCTCGCCGCCCGTCTGGCAATCTCGCTCAAACTCGCCAAACCGGCAGCAAGGGTGCAGGCGGTCGATAGCGTCAGCCTCACCGTTCGCAGGGGCGAGGTTCTGGGCCTCGTCGGCGAATCGGGATGCGGCAAGTCCACCCTCGGGCGGATCGTCGCCGGCATCGTATCGCCCACCAGGGGATCGGTATCGTGGCGCGGCAAGGATATGAGGGCGCTCCCGCCTTCCGAGCGGCGTGAAGCCAAACTGCGCGTGCAGATGATATTCCAGAACCCCTATGCGTCGCTCAATCCGCGCCGCAAAGCGGCCGATATCGTCGGCGAGGCGCCGCGCGTTCACGGGCTGGTCAAGGGCGATCTCGGCACCTTTGTCGATGAACAGTTCCGACGTGCCGGCCTCGATCCGGCGCTGAAGCACCGCTTTCCGCATCAGTTCAGCGGCGGTCAGCGCCAGCGGATCGGCATCGCGCGCGCTCTGGCCGTGCAGCCGGAATTTCTCGTCTGCGATGAGGCCGTTGCCGCTCTGGACGTCTCGATCCAGGCGCAAATCCTCAATCTCTTCATGGACCTGCGCGAGAGGCTGAACCTTACCTACCTGTTCATCAGCCACGATCTCGGGGTGGTCGAGCACATCTCCGATCGCGTGGCGATCATGTATCTCGGCCGCATCGTCGAAGAGGCTCCGGCCGAGGAGATCTTTGCACGGGCCAACCACCCCTACACGCAGGCGCTTCTCGCCGAGGTGCCGCGGATCGAAACCACCAAACGCAGCTTTGCCGCGATCAACGGTGAATTGCCGAGCCCGCTGTCGCCGCCGAGCGGATGTCATTTCCACCCGCGCTGCCCGCACGCGATGCCTCGCTGCCGGACCGAAGCGCCCCGCCTGAAGGTGGTTGCTGCCGGACACAAGAGCGCATGCCACCTCAATGACGCTGCTGCCTGAACGCCTTGGAATTTTTAGATGACCGACCTCCAGGCACTCCAGTCCGTGACCGATGACATGGTCCTCTGCCGCGACGTCATGGTGACGATGCGCGATGGCGTAAGACTGGCGACCGACATCTACCGACCGGCAAGGGGAGGCCGCGCGCTGGACCGGTCAGCTCCCGTCATCATCGAACGGACGCCTTATGGCAAGGCGATGGCGTCGCGCGCCGAGCTCGAAGTCGGCATGACCGAACCGATGGATCGCGCGACAGTCGCCGAGCATTTCGTGCGCCATGGTTACATCGTCATCTATCAGGACTGCCGCGGCCGCTACGGCTCGGAAGGAGAGTTCGTCAAATATCTCTCAGAAGGTCCGGACGGCTACGACACGCTCGCATGGATCGCGGCCCAGCCCTGGTGCAACGGCCGGATCGGTACCATGGGCCTTTCCTACGCCGCGCATACCCAAATGGCGGCGGCGTGCCTTGCGCCGCCCGCTCTTGCAACCATGATCCTCGATTCCGGCGGGTTCTCGAACGCCTTCACCTGCGGCATCCGCCAAGGCGGCGCGTTCGAGCTGAAACAGGCGACTTGGGCCTACCGGGAAGCCCGCGAGAGCGCCGTTGCCGCCGGCGACGAGTTGGCCCGAAAGGCGATCGACGCCGAGAACCTGCATCGCTGGTTTGGCAAAATGCCCTGGTCGGAGGGCCGTTCCCCGCTCCGCTGGGCTCCGGACTACGAGGCTTATCTGCTGGAGCAGTGGCGGCACGAGACCTTCGACGATTTCTGGAAGCAGGCCGGCATTCATGCGGCGGGCTTCTACGACGCCATCCCCGACATTCCGATCGCCCTGATGTCGAGCTGGTTCGACGTCTATGTCTCGACGACGTTCGAGAATCTGGCAGGCCTTGCCAGCAATGGCAAACGGCCGCTCTCCATGATCATGGGTCCGGGCTTGCATGGCGACCGGAATCTGACCTTTGCCGGCGACGTCGACTTCGGACCGAACGCTCCGCTCGGCGGCAATGTGGCAGCAAGCTGGCTGGAGTTTCGTCGCCGCTGGTTCGATCGCTGGCTGAAGTGTGGGCCGCAGAACGATCTCGACAAGGAGCCGATCCGTCTTTTTGTCATGGGCGGGGGAAAGGGCACGAAAAATGAAGCGGGCCGTCTCGATCACGGCGGGCGCTGGATCAGGGCTCAAAAATGGCCGCTGCCCAATGTGGAGGAGCTAAGCTACTACTTGCATCGCGAGGGCAGGCTCTCGAAGTCCCTTCCTGCGCCCGACGACCCGCCGCTGAGCTATGATTTCGATCCCGCCGATCCAGTCCCGACCATAGGCGGCGCGCTGACAAGCGGCCAACCGATCTTCGCTGGCGGCGGCTTCGACCAGAGGGAGGACGAGAGGTTCTTCGGCTGCCGAAATTTCGGCCTGCCGCTTTCTGCCCGCCTCGACGTCCTTTCGTTCGAGACAGAGCCGCTGGTCAACGATCTGACCGTGCTTGGCAAGGTGGCAGTGGAGCTCTGGGCGGCGACCGATGCGCCTGACACCGATTTTACGGCGAAGCTGATCGACGTTCATCCACCGAGCGCGGACTATCCGACGGGCTTTGCCTTGAACCTGACCGACGGGATTTTCCGATGCCGGTTCCGGCATTCATTCGAAAGAGCCGAGCTGGTGAGGCCAGGTGAGATCATGCGGCTTCGCATCGAGCTGTTTGCAACCGCCAACCTGTTTCGTGCCGGCCACCGGCTACGGCTGGACATATCCTCGAGCAATTTTCCAAAGTTCGACGTCAATCCGAATACCGGTGAACCAGCTGGCTTCGGTCGTAGCCGTCAGGCGGCGCGCAATACGGTTTTTCTCGATGAGATGCGACCCTCGCGGTTGATCATGGATAAGATTGACATCAACTAACGGCACGCGTTTGGGCGCGACCGCTACTGTCGAACCTTCGACCGGACACGTCCTTGACCGGATCGCATCTGGTCATGAAATTTTGCCGGGCGGCGCGGATGTTGTCTTCGAATGCGGTCCTCCAGGGAACCGTGGGGCGGGCCGTTTTTGACGAGCCGTGACGTGGATTTGGTGGGCGGCTGATGGTCAGCCCTTCTGCGAAGAGATGGGCAAAGGCGGCGTGCATCGGCTTGCCTGTTGGCTTGTAGGTTCCGGAGTAGACCCCGAAGGCGGCGACACGGTCGCCGTCTTCGAGATAGATGTGAACGTCGGCGCGATAGCCGATCCATTCCGTGGCGAGGCGCCGGAAGACGCCGGCGATGATCTTTTCCGCGCCGACATATGTCCCGGCGTATGGGAAACCCTCGGCTTCGGTCCACCGCGCGTCGGGGGCGAGAGCGGCCAGCAGGTTGCGTCCGTTGTCTTCCGAGGCCCCCTCATAGGTGGCGCGGATCAGATCGAGATTGGCTCCCATCTCAGCCCCACTTCATTTCGCCGGTGGCAACCTTGGAGCCGATGTCGAGCGCGACCCCCATGCCGAGGCCGGGGAAGCGGGCTTCCATAGCGCTCTTGAGCGCGGCCGCGTCCTTGGCCTTGGCCAGTTCTTCCTCGAATGCAATGAGATAGGTCTTGGTGTGCTCAACGCCCGAGAGGTCGGTAGGGGTCTGTGGCGTCATATGACCGGCAACCACTATCGCCGGCTTGCGCGCCGCGATCTTTTCGAGATTGGCGATCCATGCCGCACGCTGTTCCTTAGTCGGCGTGTCGGCGGTCCAGACATGTACGCCGCCAAAGATCATGACGCCGCCGCACACCGCGTTCAGCGACGGCACGAAGAGATAGCGCCGATTGGCGAGGCCTTCGGCGCTGACGATCTCGATGGTCTCGCCATCGACGGTGAGCGTCTTGTCGTCGAACGCTTCGGGGATGACGACATCGGCGAGCGCCTGCGGGCCGTTCTCCTTGAGCTGCGGCCCCCAGACGGCGAGCTTCTTGTCGACACTGCCCTTGATGGCGGTCACCGTCTCGGAGGCAGCGATCACGCGTGCGTCGGGGAAAGCCTCCTTGATCGGCTTCAGGCTGAAATAGTAGTCCGGGTCGGACTGGCTGATATAGATGGTGGTGAGCTTCTTTCCCGTCGCCTTGATCGCCTCGGCCAGGGCCTTGCCATCGGGGAATGTGAAGCCGCCGTCGATCAGCACGGCTTCAGTGGCTCCGGAGACCAGAACAGGGGCCCGGAAGAAGCCGTTTTCCCCGGCGGGAAAATGCTTCCAGGAAAGTCGTGCGGCAGCATGGCCAAGCCCTGCGGGAGCAAACACGGCAGCGGCGCCGGCGGCGAGGGTCGTTTTCAAGATGGTTCTCCTGGTAAACATGGATGTCTCCTTGATTTTGGTTTCAGGGCATGGATTTCAGATATGGCGGGGTGCTAGGGAAGCAGGCCTTTGCACCGGCATTCGCAACGGCGCCGTCATCCGGCAGCATGCCGCCACTGGCGCCGATCGCTCCGACGACCTTGTTGTCGACGATCAGCGGTACGCCGCCTTCGACCGGAAAGGCGCCCGGCACCCCAAGCAAACTGATCTGGTTTTGAGTGACGATCAGATCCTGGATGGCCTTGGTCGGAGACCTGATCCCGTTGGCCGCCTTGGCCTTTCCAATCGCCGCATCGATCGTGCCGATGCCGGCCTGGTTGCCGCGTTCCAGATAGACAAGGTTGCTCCCGGAATCGACGATGGCAATGGTCATGTCGAGGTTGCGCTTGCGCATCTCCGTCGCGGCGGCTTGCGCCGCCTGCTTGGCCAGCTCGATGCTGATGGGAGCGCCATAGGGCAGGTTCTGGGCAAAGCCGGGTGTGCCGGTCAGAAGAACCGAAAGGGCAAGAACTACGCACGGGATTTGTTTGGTCGTCATCTCACGGCCTGTGCTGGTCTGGGGTAACGCGAGCGAACGTCTTGATGGGCGAAAATATGCCACGCGCGCATCGATTGATAAGACCAACAAAATAGACATAATGTATGCTATGGCCATACAATACGGCTGGAGCCGATCTGCTTTGGGCTATGCATGAACCTCAATAGGCTGGCGTACTTCGCGGCGGTCGTCGATGCCGGCTCCTTCACCCAGGCCGCCGAGCGGCTGGGCATCACCAAGGCGGTTGTGAGCCAGCAGGTCGCGCGGCTGGAGCGCGATGTGGGAACGACGCTGCTGATCCGCACGACGCGACGAGTCCAACCGACAGAGGCGGGTCGGGCATTGCATGCCCGTTGCCTCCTGATCCTGCGCGAGGCGGAGGATGCCTTTGGCGAGCTTGAGCAGGCCGCCGCCGAGCCGGCCGGCACGCTGCGGATCGCAGCACCAAACGACTACGGCACGTGTGCGGTCGTCCCGGTGGTGACCGCCTTCAGCGCGCGTTACCCCGCCTGTCGCGTGGAATTGGAACTTGATGACGAGATGATCAACCTCGTTTCCGGCAGGATGGACTTAGCGATCCGCGTCGGCTGGCTTGCCGATTCCAGCCTCCAGGCGCGACGGATCGGCACCTTCCGGCAACTCTTGGTATGCGGCGCGGGCTTCGCTGGGCAGATGGCGACTACCGAACCGGAAGGTCTTGCCCGGCTGCCCTTCGTCGCCAACACGGCGCTGCGTGAGCCGCTGCTGTGGCAATTTTCGCGTGGCGACCTCGAACATCACGCCGTGCACATGCAGGCAACAATCTCGATCAATGCCACACCGGCAGTGCTGTCGGCCGTCCGCACCGGCGGTGGCCTGTCGGTTCTGCCGGATTTCCTGGTGAGCGATGACTTGGCCGCGGGCCGCCTCGTCCACGTCTTGCCCGAATGGGTGCTGCCCTCCGGAGGCATCTACACGGTCTACCCCGCTGCGCGGTTCCGGCCACCCAAGGTAACCAGTTTCGTCGAGATGCTCATGGCGGCTGAGCGGCAGACGGGTTCAGGTCCGCAGGGTCGGGCACACGCGCCCTAGCAAGCTGTTGGAGAATCCCTTTGCAGACAACGACTCATCGTTGCAGACCTGTGGCGAGTTCATTCTAAACTTCACTGGTTCGGCCAAAGTAAGATATGCGTACGCCCGCTTTGCCCATCGGCGCGGCCCATCTGGTCTCAGATTGCCGGGACAAAGTGCCCGAGAACTCCTCCCCGGCCATGCGGCTCGACACCCAACGCCAACGAGGTGCCGGGCCTAACCGACGAGCTGTCTGTGAACTAGCCCGCCGGTGATGCGCTGGTCGGTCACGCCCCGGACGAACTCGTCGAGCTGCAGGCGTATTCGCTGGCCTTCCGCGAAGGCTAGGGCGAGCGATTCCAGGTCGAATGATCGAGTTAGTCCCTGATCTTCCTCGACCACACGGACGAACCATTCGCCACAGGCTTCGACCACTTCGATGCAAGGATGACCCTTGCCGTTGGCTATGTCACTATCCATCGCATTGCCTCCCGCAATATGAGGACAATCGCGAATTTATATGAGTGCTCAAATCGACCACAAGGCTTGGTACAGATCGTACAAATCGCAAGGAGCGCAACCTGGTTGGAAGCCTGATCGATCGACGGTGAAGATGGTCTAGTCGTTATAGCCTAGATATGCCTTCACCCGCCCCAGATCGCGCCCATCCGAATTTCTGGAGCTGTAGTCCCAGTCGATCTCCCAAAACCCTGTTTTCTCCATGGCCTCGGTTGCCCGGACCCGCTCCGACATGTCGGGAAATAGCTCTTTCAGAAGTGCATTGACAGCTTCGACTCCGCCCTCGCGGTAGGCCTGCTTATAGATATCGTCGGTCATTTGCGCGCCTTCCCAAAAAACAGCAATCGCGCCAGGTGAGCACTAAAGACGACCGGCTTGTGTCTGATGACGGCGAGAGTGAAACCACGACATCGTCATACATTGGGTGTTGCGACCCCCTCAAGCGCAATGATCCTGGTGTTGGCGCAACGCTTGCGAATTTCGATAAGGCGGGCGTATTCCGGCGAATTATACCAGCCCATCAATGACGCCATGTCGGGGAATTCGATAATAACCAAACGGTGTGGCTCCCAATCGCCTTCCAAAACCTTAGTCGCACCGCCACGACCCAGGTATCGACCACCGTAACGCTCTTCGGTGGCAGGCACATCCCGCCGGTATTCCTCGAACTCGGCAGCGTCTTTTATGTCTACATCCGCGATCAAATAGGCCGCCATTTGTGCTCCCTCACTCTAGCAGGGGCGAACCTTGCGCGCTCCCAGCTTAGCCCTAGGATGCCAGCCGCGCATGGCGTTTTCACGTTTCGCTTACATTAGCACGAATGCATATTTATGCTAGCCGAGTGCGCGGTTGGCGCCGCTCTCCTGTTCTCTTCAGGTGACGAGCGAACGCAGCATTCCGGACCTCACCGAAGGGGATGAAGCGGTCGGCGACGCGATGCGTCAATGTCGACGCGTGAAGCGCACGCGGCGAGGAAGATTTGCGGCACGCCTCGCAGCAAGATTTCAGTGAAGAACCGTAAGGGCCGACTTGCCGGCTAGCCCGAGATCAGGAATATAATCCTCTAGTTGCGGCGAAACCCTTCAACGGAGATCGCTACTATGGCCAGGACCAAACCATCCAAACACCTCTCACAGGCTGAAATCGAGTGCTTTCTGGTGGCAGCGGAAGCGCTGCACAAGAGCATCGTGAAGCCGCTTCTATCGCCTATGAGCGAGCATTACCGGGCGCTGCACAACACGCATGAGGCGCTGCTGAAGACGGTCAAGGACATCACCGGCAAGAATGCGCCGTTCATACAATGGAACACCACAGGACCGGTGCGGCCAGCGCCGACCAAACCGGCTTGACGGAACATTAGCGATCTCTAACTAATTTGTGCTATGGCAGACGATGCTCACCCCATTGCTGCTGATGATTGGGATCTTCACCGGCTCCCGATCGGCCCGCGCCTCCCGCAAGTGGCGCGGGCTTCAATTGTGCAGGAGATGCGAGATCGACCAGCCGGCCACACTTATGTCGTGAGCGTCTTCGACAAACCGTACTGGCGCACCACGGCGCTAGTCTCGGGGCCTGCTGGGTGGGAGGAGCACCTTCAAGGGAAGGGATGGATTTGCGGTGCTGGCCTGAGGCTGCGGGTTCGTTGCCTGCGCAATCTGTTGTCTTTGGTAAGCAACAATTGTGACGTAGCCCGCGATCGAGGCAACGATCGCGAATAGCAGAAGCATCGTGGCGATGACGAGCCCGCGCCGTCCCGGTCGCGACTTTGGGAGGTCCGCTGCTGCTTCGGAATAATTCGAGACGGGCTCGTTTGGCTGCGGCAGGTGGGCAGGCTCAGGATCGGGAAACTTACGATCGAGCGCGGCCTGCTTCCGACGCGTTTCCTCGTCAAATTGATATTTGCGTGCACCACGCCAGTTTGCCTGGAACTCTTCTTTTGCCATCGTCTCCAACTAGCCGCCGCTGTCTATGCCGCCGCCCTTCCGCAATCTTAAGAAGTGCTAGAACAGCAGGTAGGCGCCCATTCCGGCCATCAGCAGGCAAGCGGCCATGCCCAGCAAATCCCGCTGCCGGTAGCGCCAGACGGCGCCGGCAAGCACCGATGCGGTGATGGCGGCGATGTAGAGCGCTACCACCAGCCCCACGCTGTGCCGAAAGGATAGATGCCTGCGAGCAGCGCACCGAAAGCAGCGATGGTGGCGAGAAACGTCTGATACCAATCAAGGGTCAGCTTGCGTTCAAGCACAACGCCCTTGCCCATCCAATAGAGCCGGCCGTCAATGTCGTCGACTTCAAGCGCGTCGAATTGGTCAATGGTGATCGGCTTGCGCATCAGTTGACGGTCCGCTCGATCGTTTCTTTCTTGCCTCGCGACAACAGTACTAGCAACACGAGAATGATATCGCCGAACACCCAGATCCAAAGCAAGACGCCGACGGCAATGGTGCCGCCGATCGCGGTGCCGACGTGAGATGCGGCGTCGGTGGTCGCCTGATATTGTTCGCTCGCCCCCTTTATGCCGGCAAAGATCCACAGCCCCATCAGGGCATTGAAGGCAAGGAACATCCACCAGAAGATCATTCCGAAGAACCCGCGCTTCCTAGTCTCTACGCGTTCTATGTGCGGCATAGTAAAAACCCCTCCCTTTGTTTCCCCCGCCGTCAGCATTGCGCAAGTAGTGTGCGCGCGCAAGCGGGCTCCCCAAAAGGGAGCGGCTTGACGATTTCAGCCAATGGGCCGCGCCGACGTCGTGCGGGCAAAGTTGCGGAAGCAATAGGGCGCGCGTTACTCTGCGGCACCTTTCGACAGAAAGCCCTTGGCCTCCAAGTCATCGACGATCAGTTTTTCGACATAGGCAGCGACCGTACGCCTGTCCGCCTTGGCGGCGTTCTCCAGAGCCTCTTTCACGACGGGCTCGATCCGAAGTCCCAGTGCCGCAGTCCGTGCCATGCAGTCCTCTTGTATGCGATTGTTAGCAGATGCTAGTTGACGATTACCATAGCCGGCGCCTTGCCGCTGGCGGTGCAGGGGCAACTGCGGCGACGGAAACCATCGAGGATCGCATCAGGCGCCTTTCCAGCGGTTTATCTGAGGCCATGGACGAGTGGGCCGCAGCTCCCGGCAACAATGCAGAAACCAAACGTCTATGGCTGGCCAGGGCAAAGCCATGAGCGCACATCTGTCGGCACTGAAGCCCTTTGGGATGCCGAGAGGTATGAACCCGCGTGAATGGCGCCAGTCTGTCGAGAAGCGGCTCAACGACCTCCTAGACCGCGCCATGAGCCTGATAACGGTACTGGATCTCATGGAGGCCGATTGCGATCTGGAGGAAACCGCAGACGATGAGCCTTCTCTTGGCTGTCTCGATGATCTGGAGCTAGACAACGCGAACGACGGCGACGCCGAACCATGCCCGGACACCTACGGCGAAAGCGTCATGTGGCCCGAAGATATGAAGTCGCAGGAAGTGCTGGTGTCGCTATGACCAACCGTGACAGCCTTGGTGTCTTCAACCGCATAGCGACCGATGCCGAGACGCAGGCGAGATCAACGGTGGAAGAGGTCGAAGTGCTGGCCCGCATCATCATGGAGAAAATGCAGAGCCTTCACGGTGACAGCTATCGGATCGACGTCAACCAGCGCTGCGGTTACGTCCTGGTAACGAAGCACAACCGCTGACATACGCGACCGTCGCATTTGGCCCGCTGCCTCACGGTGGCGGGCTTTTTTCGCTGACAGGAACCTTACGCGGCGGCCAGCCGTTGAGCATGACAATCAAGGGAGGTTGAAAATGGCCGCCGACCAAAACGAAGCCGCGACACCGAGACCGACGCAGCGCGAAGCTCAGGAAGCCTTGGAGAAGCAGGTCGCTCAGCTGAAGCGGGAAATCAACAAGATCAATCGGACGCTGGCAGAGCGCGCCGAAGAGGCCATCGAGGAAGCCACAGGCTGGTATGACAGCGCTGCCGATCGCGCTGGCCGTACAGCCAAGGCGCTCCGGACTGGGGCTCAATCTGTTTCCGGTGCCGTCCAAGACAATCCGGGTACGGTGTCGACCGCCTTCATTCTCGGCGCCGCATTAGGTCTGCTGATGGGCCTCACCCTCAACACTACTGGGCCTAGTCAGGATCGCTGGTTCTATAAGTGATCATCAGGCTGCGCTGGATATGCCAAACAAAGTCCAAGATCCGGCAAACCAAACGGCGATAAGAATTCCAATCGCAGGGGCGCGACGAGCCCGTTGCCTCACGGTGGCGGGCTTTCTTTCTTGTGGCAGAAAAGTCACGCAGCTTGAATATCCAGAGATGCAACCGGCGCGAGCTTATTATCCAGCTAAGCGAGGCGTACCGCGGTTTCATTTCCTCCCGAACTAGCGCCCGCTGCCTCACGGTGGCGGGCTTTTTGCCAACGCGACACGGCGCTGACAACGAACGATTTTGCCCTCGGGTGCTTTCGGTGGAGCGCCCTCATATTAGCAATAAACGATATATTAACAGCCGTGATGCATGGACCAAGGCAGCTTCTCGTTACCGGAAAAGTGCGTTCGCGAAACGAAGGTGGCCCTCCTTGGCGACGAAGTTAGTGCGGAGGCGAATTGCAGTAAGGGCACCCTTAGGTAGGGGAGATGACCTACAAAATGCCGGTTGACGAGAACTGTGCATCCGGGGGCATCTTCGCCGCGCCAGCTTTCAAAATGCTCTGCCCTAGCTATCGAGGCAGGGTGGGGCATCCGTGAGGATGCTATTGCGACATTGCCCCCCTGAAGGTAGTTGCACGTTAGATATATACAACTCTTGATTGTCGAACGTATTTCCTTCAAATGGCGGCGCGCCGCCTGATCCTGAGCTATGGCGTCGTCGACCGGATGCCTGATATTCCGGGCTTTGCCGAAGGCTGGGGCACATCCATCGTGCCCTGTCCCTACTGCGACGGCTTTGAAGTCACCGGCCAGCACTGGGGCCTCGTCTGGTCCGGCCCGCAGTCGCACAATTCTGTCAGGCTGTTCCACGATTGGACCGACACGCTGACGCTCTTCGCCGATGGTCACGACCTTCCGCCCGATATCCGGGCCGATCTGGCGCGCCGCAACATACCTGTCGTCGATGGCCGGATCACCGAGATCGCCCATCACGGGGGCCATAACGCCACCGTCAAGCTCGATACCGGCCCCAATGTCGCGATCGACATCCTGTTCGCGCATCCGCGCAACAAGCCGTCCGCAAGCCTGCATGAATCACTGGGTCTCGCCACGGTCGATACGCCCCTCGGCATCGCCCTCAAGGTCGACGAGCGCCGCGAAACCAGCATGCCCGGCATCTACGCCGCCGGCGACCTCGCCAACCCCCTCATGGCCTCGGTCACCCTGGCATCATCGCACGGCGCGACGGCGGGTATCTCCGCCCAGCAGTCGATGCTGGTTTGAGAGCATAGATTCCTTCTCCGGTGGCCGCGCGCTTTCATATTCTGAAGGTTGCGGGCCGGTGTCACGGAAAACCGACTGGCCGGCTGACCCCGCAGTACACCCGGCGCCTGAGGAGACGCACATGTCCAAAACCAGAGACACCGAAGCCAGCATCAGCATCTCTCGTCCGACCGCTCTTGGAAAAGCCTGACACACATGAAGTTCGAACACGTCACGTTCGACCTGCCACACGGCACCTTTCACGCGCTGCAGGGTGGTGATCCCGATGGCCAACCGACGCTCGTCTTGCACGGCTTCCCGGACCATCCGCCGACCGCGATGCCCTTCCTTGCCGAGCTCGGCCGCCGCGGACGTCACGTCGTCGCACCCTGGCTTCGCGGTTACGCGCAGTCCCCGACCGCGGAGCCGTTCGACTTCGCAGCCCTCACCAGCGACGTGCTCGCGTTGATCGACCGCTGGTCTCCCGGGCGAGCCGTGGAGTTGGTTGGCCACGACTGGGGCGGCGCGATCATATACGATGCCTGCGTCACCGCGCCGGAGCGGATCGAACGCGCGGTCACGCTCGCTTTCCCCACCCACTCACGTTCCTGAGCCGGCCGCGCCTCGCTCAGCTACGCCCGAGCTGGTACATGGGGCTCTTTCAACTGCCGGGAAGCGGCTGGATGGTCAGGATGTTGAAGAGGCCCGCGACGCCTTGCTCGTCGCGGCAGATGTGCCCACACCGGCCCTGCTGCTCAGCCTCAAGGGAATAGGTCCGGAGTTCGCGGCCGTCCTGTGGTCTGAGGGATTGTCGCGCCGGCAATCCTAGGCTCCGGTCGACGCTTGTCCAGGTTGCGTGGCTCTGGGCGCCATCAACCCAATTCGGCACATTGTGGATCAAAACACTTAGACTGAAATCGTTATATGTACCAGATGGTTGTGCGACTCTTTTGAAAAGTTGGGGTCGTTAACTGGGGCGTGTATTGAGTGACCACTTGTGATCTTCCACGCTTGGGCATGATCGCATTTGCTCAGTACCCTGACGTCCCGATCAACCACGGATTCCGAACGCTCATCTTTCTCGCTAGTGCCACTCGGGACGGCTGAACGGGCTTTCTCTCCTCTGGTGGAGAGGCCTTTTCGAACGGCAGTTTGCACGTGGGCCTGCAGACAACAAGGATCGATTTGTCCCAGCGATCGAGCTCGCTGCTCGGGTAGAGGATGCTTTGCCGATCTTGAGGAACGACGGCCCGATGCGCATGCAGCGCCAGTTGCGAAGCGTCCTTTCGCTCAGCTGTCCGCGGTAGCGAGCGATGACTTCTTCAGGAGTGAGGTAGTTCGGGTCAGACACTGGAGCTATAGATAGCAGGCTTTGGCGCCACCGGCGGCAGGCGAGGAGACCGGCATCGGCGACCGCCGGAGGAACACAAAGGTCGTTGCAAGTCGAGCTTCTGCTAGAGGCCTGGGTGCGAAGCTTCGAACTCGGCGGACTTTTGGAGCGCGCGCACATAGGGTAGCACCCCGCCGTAAGGCTTGGCGGTTTCTTCAAGCGCAGAACGAATTCTGCGATCTTTCGCAAACTCCAAGAGTTCTTGTGACCGCCGCTTCGCGATCAGTTCCCGGTCCCCGGGGTCTACTCCCTGCGACCCAAGTGCAACAATGTGTTCGCTTATCCATTCGCGTAAAATCGCGTTTGCATTTTGGTTCATCGTCCTTCCTCAATGAGGCGGACAGCAAAGCACTGAAAGTCTTGTCTCACAACCGATCAGGCTAGCCATATCCTCAGCTGTCCGCGGTAGCGAGCGATGACTTCTTCAGGAGTGAGGTAGTTCGGGTCAGACACGGACGCTATAGATAGCAGAGGTGTGCAACAGCTTGTTGCACACCTGCGGCCCATCGGATCGAGACCTGCGGAGAATGCCGGTGCCGCACCGCAGACTTCTCGTCGTGACCGATGCTGCCGTTGAAGGGCTCAGGCGATGATGACCGCTTTGCGCCGCAGCCATTGAGGTCAGGTTTGGTGCCTCCTGAAAGCAGACATTGCGCGTGGCCAAGCTTGAGGTCTGGTAGCGCCATAACTCTCCAGCCAATTGCCGACCTGGTCTCGCACCACGGATTGTTCCAGGACGCTGGCGTTTGGCAGATACGAGGAGCATTGTGGTAACGGTTAATGTCAGCCGCCGCCGAAAGTGGGGGCGAGGAGTCGGCGACGGGGTGGAGAGTAAATAGGAGGTGGGATGCTGGAATCCCTCTATCTCAACCTCGGGCAGCACGACTCGCTCTCTGACACAGAGAAGGCGCTTTTGAAGGGCGCCATGTCATTTGAAAAAGAGTACGCGACCGGGCAGGATCTGGTGTCGGAGGGGTCAAGGCCCACTTATAGCACGCTTATTCTAGATGGCTTGGCTGCTCGGTACAAAGTGCTGGACGACGGCGGACGTCAGTTCACCTCCTTGCAGGTGCCTGGCGATTTCGTCGATCTCCACGCCTTCCTCTTAAAGACCATGGACCATGGGATCATCGCGCTGTCGCCTTGCCATGTGGTCGTTGCCGAGCACAGCCGCTTGCGTGTCATTACGGAGGAAGCCCCCCACCTGACGCGCCTGCTTTGGCTGGACACTCTCGTTGACGGAGCCATCCATAGGGAGTGGATTGTCGCCATGGGAAGGCGGTCAAAGACTTCCCATCTTGCGCATCTTGTTTGCGAACTTTTCGTTCGGCTTCAAGTTGTGAAGCGCACCAACGGCATGAGTTTTCGCCTCCCAATTTCACAAGTCGAGCTCGCTGACGTGCTCGGGCTGTCTGTAGTGCATATGAACCGGGTTCTCGGGGCCTTGCGGAGGGCCGGTGTCATAGGCTGGGCGAACCACATAGTGACTGTTTTGGATTGGGATCGATTGGTGGACATCGCCGAATTCGATCCCACCTACCTCAGCATGAATCATGAACCGCGATGAGAGCCATTCAAAGGAGCGTCGAGACCCAGACTCTAGGGCCGAGTAGGTGAATTGACCTGCCGGAGGCGCCGGTTCCTGGTTCAACGCCCTGCCGGCCGGTCAGGCGATGCTTGTGGTGTTGGAAAATAGCGTGCCTGCCGACGTTGCGGCCCGCCTTACGGCGGCACGGCCGCTAGCCGAACAGGAGGACGGCCGGATCGTCGGCGATGCGCCACCGCCGGAAGCGCTGAAGGCGATGCTGGGCGGAACGACAGATGCACCCTGAAAGGGCTCGTGGTGCAACCTTTTGAGAAACGAGAAATGGGGACTGGAAAGCAAATGCTGATCGCCCTGCGGCGGCTAGTTTTCGCGGCGATGGAATGTCGCTTCGGATTATTTAACAGCCACGGGTGGCGCGCAATGCTGGCATCTTGTCGTCCCGCCACGCAAACGTCAGCTTTTCGCTCTAGCACGGCCTTTGACTGTAATGCTGATCAAGGTTCGTTCCTGGCGCGCGAACGGTCATTCACGTCCACCTTTAACGGCGGCCAATTGGGCAGGGAAGGCGGGTATCTCTGCCGCCAAACAGCCTGCCCAAGACGACCGGCAAAATTGATTTTTATCGCCCGTCGCATGGTAGTGGGGGATGGTATGGGAGATTGGTAAGTCCCTAGTCTCAAAGGGAGTTCAGATCGAAACGTGACACGTCGTGATCCAGAGTTCCGGATGGGTATCGAGCGGGATCATTGTGGATCAGACCACTGTGGACATATTCACGTTATTTATCAATCACTTGTAACTTTCTTCTGGAAAGGTGGTGCCGTTAACTGGGGCATGTATCGAGGGACCACTTGTGATCTTCTACGCTTGGGCATGATCGCGTTTGCTCAGCACTCTGACGTCCCGATCAACCACGGATTCCGAACGCATATTTCTCTAACCAACGCCTCTCGGGCCGAATGAACCGCCTCTCTGCGACTCTGGCGGTGCCGTCTCTTCCCGCGGCAGTTCGCGTGTGGGTTTGCAGGCGACGAGGATCGATCTCTCCCAGCGATCCAACTCACCGCTCGGATAGAGGATTGCTTTGCCGATCTTGAGGAAGGATGGCCCGATCCGCAAGCAACGCCAGTTTCGAAGAGTCCCGTCGCTTACCTGTCCGCGATAGCGAGCGATGACTTCTTCAGGGGTGAGGAAGTTCGGGTCAGGCATGGGCGTTACAAATAGCAGAGTTGTGCAACAGATTGTTGCACCCGCGACCCCGTCGATAAAGACCTGAGGAGAAATGCCGGCGGCGTCACCGCGGACTTCTCGTCGTGACCCGAAGCTGTCAATAGAGTTCAATGACCGCTTTGCGCCCAAAATCGGCCGTTAGGGGCGGTCCTATCCGCGCCGATAAGCGGACGTCGCCACGAACGGCTTGCGCCATCAGGGGTCACCTGAGGTAGATTGTGGGGCGCCGATATCGGGCGAGTTGATATTAGATCCGGCGTATTGCCCGATTTAAAATGGAAGCTTGATATCGGTTACCCGGAGAGGGCTACCAGCCGCTATGAGCGCGGCAACCGTCTCTCTGTCCTGTTGCCGGTGCTTCATGAATCCATTCAGGACCCAATCGAGGGATACCGTCCCGGCGCCGGCGACTGCCAGGACGAACATTCCGCCGGCTATGGCGAGATCCTTTTCGAAATGCAGCAGTTCATTTTGACTGGCAAAATTGGTGTGGAACAGCGCTGCCGTTGCCAGACAGAACAGTCCGAGCGAAACCGCGCCCAGGCGCGTCAGCAAGCCGAGGCCGACAGAAAGCCCTGCACCCAGCTGCAGCCCTATGGTGGCCACGAGAAGCGGCAGGCTCACGCCGAGTGCCGCCATGGCTTTCGCGGCGCCGTCGAAATGGATCGCCAGATAAAGGCCTTCATGCACGAAGAGCAATGAGAGCAGCAGGCGACCCGTCAGCAGGATCAGGTCGCGGAGGTGGAATTTAGAGGCGATTTGTGTCGGTGTCACGGGTTGGCTCCAGGCAATAGGGAAGGGGCAGGCGCCCTGCGGCGCCTGCCTGGCTTCATTTGGTCACTTTGGTGTCGATGGCCTTTTGCAGGTCGGCGCGTTCCTCGCAGCCTGCCGGGCAGAGCTGCGTCAGCGAAGCCAG
Source organism: Mesorhizobium sp. M1409 (assembly GCF_040317535.1). Lineage (NCBI taxonomy): Bacteria > Pseudomonadati > Pseudomonadota > Alphaproteobacteria > Hyphomicrobiales > Phyllobacteriaceae > Mesorhizobium > Mesorhizobium sp. M1409. The sequence continues at coordinate 12,278 of NZ_JAMYKV010000047.1, read as the reverse complement.
CTGCTCTTTGGCCTTGGCCATGTCGCCGGTTTCGACATAGAGCTCACCCAGATATTCGCGCGCGGCCTTGTGGTCCGGTTTCAGTTCGAGCGCCTTGCTGTAGTAGGTCAGCGCCGTCGTGTAGTCGCCGGTCTTGCGCAGCGTGAAGCCAAGCAGATTATAGACGTCGGCCTGCTGCGTATCCTGCGCCAGGTCGCGAAGTTCGGCCAGCGCGCCGGTATAGTCCTTGGCGGCGATCTTGGCTTTGACCGCCGTGAGATCCGGTGCGTCGTCGCCTTCGATGTTGTCGACGGCATAGGCCGGCACGGTGACGGCGGCCGGAACCGTGGTCAGCACGGCAACGGCGCCAAGCAGGCCGAACAGGGCCTGCTTGCCGAAAGGTGAATGTTTCATTGTCGTTCTCGCTCTCTTGATTTTCTCAAATCTGCACGGGGGTGAAGCCGTATGCGTTGCCGTCCTTGACGAAGACGCCGGTGCCGGGGAACGGGAAGTGCGAACCGGAAATGCGGATGTTGTCGGCAATCACCCGGTCGATGAACTTGTGGCGCGTGGCGATCGCCGTCGGCCCGTCCTGGTCGTAGCTGCCCTGCCACTCCGGATGCGGCGCCAGAAGGGCCGGCACATACATCGTGTCGGCCGAGATCATGAGCTGCTCGTTGCCGGAGTTCGCCAGATACACCGAGTGGCCGGGCGTGTGGCCGGGGGCGGCGATGATCTGGATGCCGGGCGCCACCTCGGCGCCGTCCGCCACCAGCTTCCAGTTTTTCCATTTCGGGAAGTTTTCGGCGATGCGCTTGCCTGCCGGCTTGCGGCCCTCGGGCAGCTTGGCCAGCCGGCCGGGGTCGGTCCACCAGTTGTATTCGGTGGCGTTGACGATCAGCTCGGCATTGGGGAACACCGGCGCGTTGGTGCCCTTCTCCATCAGGCCCCAGACATGGTCGGGGTGGAAATGCGAGATCATGATGGTGTCGATCGCCTTGTAATCGATGCCGGCAGCGGCCATGTTGGCCGGCAGATGCGTGGCATTGGTCTGCCACTGGCCGACGCCCGAGCCGGCATCCATCATGATTAGCTTGCCGTTCATTTTGAGCACGACGACGGTGAGCGGAATGGGCATGAAATCGGTGGTCAGCCCCGCTTTGGCGAGCGCCGCCTTGGTGTCGTCGACGGAGACATGCTTGATGAAGGCCGGGTCGTGGGGCTTGCGCCAGATGCCGTCATAGATGGCGGTGACCTCGATATCGCCGACCTTGTATTTGTAGAAGCCGACGCTGGGTTCGACCGGCGTGTCGGCAAAGGCAGGCCGGGTGAATTCCAGCCTGCCGGCAAGGCCGAAGGCAGCGGCGGCGGCGGCGGATCCAAGCAATGTGCGACGTGTCATGCTGAACATGGGTGTTCTCCTCAGTTGAGTGGTGGCTAAAAGTCGCGAAAGGCCAAAAATCCCGGCAGGCCAAAGTCAGGGAAGAGATGACGGAGGGCCAAGCCCCTGGCCCTCCGTCCTGATGCGGTTGAGGCGAGCACCGTCGGGGTCCGGTGCCGACCCCGTGAACTCAGTGGCCCCAGATGCCCTGGCCGGGTTCCCCCGCATCAGATTGCATCGCCGCCTGGACGCCGTGCCGGGCCATGTCCGTCTTGCGGATCGAGGCGGTGTAGGTGTTGTCGATGGTGGCAGTCGTCTGGTTGGCGGTGCGCGCGCCAAAATGGTCGCTACCGGCAAAGGCGCTGGTCGTGGCGACGAGGATGGCGGCGGCGGTGAGAGCAAGGGTTTTCATGTCGATGGTTCCTGTTTGTGAGGGTGAAGGGTCGAGCATTGGGAGCGCGTTCAGCCGCCCCAGATGCCGTCGTTGTTGTGCCGGATGATGATGTCCTGCACCGACCCCTTGCTCGGCCCTGTCGTCACCTTGGTGTCGACGCCGTCCTGGCGCGGGGTGTAGGGAATGGAAGCAGTGGCATTGGTGTCGACGGTAGCGACCGGCTGGTTGGAATTGTTGGCGCCATGGTCGCTGCCGGCAAAGGCAGCGCTCGAGGCAAGCAGCATTGCAGCCACGCTGAGAGCGATCTTGGTCATTTTGATAAGTCCTTGTTTCTTTTCTTGGTTGCGTGCCAGGAAATTGGCCCCGCTGATAACAAGACCCGGGAGGGCTTCGCTTTATTCCCGGGTGTCGCGAAATTCTTTTGGAAGTCCCGAAATCAGGGGTTGGCGGCCGGCTGGAACTGGGCCAGCCGACGCTGCACGAGCAGAGAGATGGCAGCTCCAACGAAGGAAGGAGTGGCGGGAATTACGGACGCGCTCGGGAGCCCGCGTGTGGACTTGCCCGTGGTCAAGTCGATAAGTCAAAGCGAGCACGCGCGTCGCGTCCGAAGTCGGCACGATGCGGCCGTCACGGCCTGTCAGCCCATGCGCACGCAGGTCTGCAGCTAGCGGTGGCGTCGCATTTGATGTCGCTGCCGATGTCCGGAACGACGGATATCAGCCGGTCACGACGGTGGCGCGGAAGCGTGCCACGAAATCGTCGAGCTCCGGCCGCTCCATGTCGGAAATCGCCCAATAGGAGAAGGCGCCGTCGCTCCATTGCACCAGTGAGAAGCCGCCCTCCGAGAGATCGACGGGGTCGGTAACCGTCCCGGCGTTTTGAGGCTCGGCGACAAGGGTGATCAGATGTTCGCGGTGGCGATACACCAGCGCCGGCACCGCTCGACCGCCGATGACCTCGACCCTGCCACCGATGAGTGCAAATCCGTCCTTCGCCATATCTGGCGCGGGTGGCGAAAGGCCGAGCCTTGCATCCAGCCAGGGCTTTACCGTGTGCCGGTCCGACGAGACGACATCCACCGGGCTCGTCGCCAGCAGGCTGCGCTGGTGGCCGCTGGCCACCCCTGCGGCAAAGCTGTCGACTACGCCAGGCTGCATCACCCATTGCGTCGCGCCGCTGGCCAGCACCGCACTGATCATGATCGACGCCGCCATCGCGCGCCAATCGAATGATGCGAAGTTGCGCGCCGACCATCTCGTCCGAGTGGGCTTCGCTTGCGCCGCCGGCGCTCTGGGGCGCAGCTCCTCGAGGTTGCCGGCTGCGGCCATGGCTGCGATGCGCGCGCTGAACGCTTCGCTGACTTGCGGCTTTGGAAGTCTGGTCACAGCCCTTTGCAAGGCCATGATGCGGGCATGTTCGGCCGCCAGCTGGGGATCGGCGGCTATGCGCCGCTCGACGGCCATTGCCGCGGCGGCATCGAGCTCGCCATCGACCAGTGCGTGCAGCATCAGATTCATGCCTTCGGCTTCCTCGGGCAATCCGTCATTGTGCGCGTTCATTGCGCCCTCCCAAGGTCAGAGATCAGCAGACCGCGCGCCCGCGCCACCCGTGACATCACCGTGCCGATCGGCACGCCCAGCATGGCCGCGATATCGCGGTAGGCGAGGCCATTAATGTCGCGCAGCACGAGCGTCTCGCGAAACGGCTGCGGCAAGGCGGCGATCGCCGCCTCCAGGGCCGCCGTGTCTGCTTTGGCGATCAGGCTCGCTTCCGGGCTTTCGCTGTCAGGTAGATCGGCTGCGTGAGCGGCGCTCACCTCGTCGAGATCGCTGAGATCGCCCACCGAGACAATGCTGCGCGGGCGGTTGCGCGCCAGCCATGTGTAGCACGCGTTGCGGACGATGGTGAGCAGCCAGGCTCGCGCATTGCCGCCGGCATAGCCGGCGATGTTGGCATGTGCCTTCATGCAGGCGTCCTGCACGACATCCTCCGCGTCGGTGGCATTCCCGGTCAGCCAGCGGGCCAGCGAAAGCGCGTCAGCGAGATGAGGCATTACCACTTCGCGGAAGCGGTCGGCCTGCGCATTGCTGCTCAGCATCGGTACACCGTCATATGCGCCTTGCCTTGAGCTCGCGTGCTCACGGGGCAAGGAGGGTTCTACCTTGCGAGCGAACCCGGCAGGAATATGCCGGGTCGCCAGCTGCGGTGAATGGGAAGGCATATGTCTCATCGATGTCTATCACACTGGACCACAATGATGCATCCACCCGAATCCGCTCTGGAGCACAAACTTTGCCGCATTCATGGTTAGGACCTTGACTGCGGCGCCAAGGCTTTCTCGATCCGCCCGGCGCAAGATCTTACAAAGGACAGGCGCGGAGCGAGCCGGCCACGGAGCGAAACCCCATTGCGCTCCAGGCATCTCGGGAATGGTTTGGCCGCTGCCGTCGTGCTCGTCAATGTAGGGGTTTGCAGTGTAGTGTTCCTTCAAGGTCAATCAGCAGCGTATGCATGAAAGACCAGGGCAGGCGCCGGTTTATTCCCGCAAATTTTTTCACGGCAATGTGATTGGCCGGAGCGAATCCAGCCTTGAAGGCACTCTGCCCGGCAGTCCGGCCCAGACTGCCAAAATTGGGATATCTTGGAGCGCTAGCACGGGCGCCGCCACTTGATCGTTCTGGCTGTTGAGCCGAAAGCCAAGTCTCTGCTCATCTCGGCCATTGGCGGCAGCCAGCCGATAGACGCGACCTCTACAACGCGAGGAGAGTTCGTCGCCGCCCATACGGTGAGCCGACGATGCCCATGCCGTCAAGAGTCTGTTGGACCCTAGCACTCCCTCGACGGATACGGGCCAGGCTCATGCCGTCAGCGGCTTCAGGCACCGATGACGTGACTGCTGATGTCCGGTCCAAATGCCGACAGACCGCTTTCCCGATGAGTTTCGGGCGCCGGCAGGCGTACGAAAGACCCCGAGGAAGGGACCCGCAGGCCACAGGCGATGGCTATGCGGATTTTCGATTTCGGCCCAAAGCTGTCGGACGGCAATGCGCCTCATCCCGGCCATTCCGACGAATGGTTCCTAGGTTCCAAAGCAGACATTGCAGCAGACGTCGCCTCGGCCGAGACGTTGCTGCGCCGCGCCACACGTCTCGATCCCGACTATGCTCGCGCCGACAGTCTGCTGGGCGGAGGCAGGCAGCCCGTATGCAGCGAGGCCTCGACGAGTGCACTGGCCTGGCCGAGAAGCTCATCCGCAACCATGTGACAGACCTTGTGCTGCGGCATGTCGACTCCTGCGATGCAGCTTAGTTTGCGGTCCCTTTCTCGCATTCTGGCAATCGCTGAGGCTTGGCGAACTTCGCCAGCGCCTCGGGGCTCGCACAGGTCGGGAAGCCGGCCTTGCGCATGGTCTCGATGAAGCGCTGATGCTCGGCGTCGCTGAGGCCCGGCTCGTTGGCCATGGCTTCGATGGTGAGGTCGGGGAAGCGTTTGAGCGCCTCTGCGACACAGGCTTTCGCGTCTTCCGTTCGACCAAGATCGGCGAACGAACCGCACCGCATCGACCACTTGGGTAGGTTGTAGGTTTCCAGCGTCATGCGCGCCTGCATCTTCAGCGCATCCTCATAGCGGCCGACCATGAAGTAGGCATAGGAGAAGACGCCTGTGGCCCACAATGGGTAGTTCGGATCGAGTCGGATCACCTGGTCGACCAGTTCCACGCCGCGTTCGGGTTCCCCGAAGGTGGACGCCCAGCCGACATAGAAGGTCAGGATTTCAGCTGAACCCGGAGCCATGCGCAAGGCGGTGTCCAACTCGATCTTGGCGCGCGCCAAGTCGCCCCTTTCGCCAAAACTCATGCCGAGCACGGCATGCGCCTCGGCGTCGCTCGGATCAAGCCTGACGGCACGCTCGGCCGCTTCGACAGCCACCTTCCGCTCGCTCTCAGGGTTGACGCCGAAGCTCGCTAAGAGACTGTGCGAATGATAAAGCTCGACCCAGGCGCGGGCGAGGCCGGGGTCCAGCTCGACGGCGCGGGTGAGCAAACGAATGGCCTCCTCGATATCGGCTTTGGTCATCTGCTCGAGCTTTTCGGTGCCGAGTAGATAATACTCATACGCGTTCAGGTTTTCTGGCCGCTTGCGTTTCGCCGCCGTCCGTCCGGTCTCCTGGATCAGGCCGGCGCCGCCGCCGAGCCTGTTGGTGACCTGCTCGGCGATCTCGGTTTGGACAGCGAACACGTCTTGATCCGGCCGGTCCCAGCGATCCGACCATAGATGGTTGCCGGACGCCGCCTCGATCAGCTGCGCATTGATCCGCACACGGGTACCCTGGCGCTGGATGGAGCCTTCGAGCACATATCCGACGTGTAGCGCTGCGGCGATCTGGCGGACGTCCACCGGCTTACCCTTGTAGGCATCCGTCGAATTGCGAGCGACGACTTCGAATTCGGGGAAACGTGCAAGGTCGGTGATGATGTCTTCGGTAATGCCGTCGGCAAGGCGCCCGGTGGCCTCGTCGCCGCCATAGTTGCTGAAAGGCAGCACCGCTATCGAAGGCTTGGCGGTGGCAGTATCAACCGGCCTCAGCCACGACCAAGCTCCAGCAGCCACAAGCGCAAGCAAAACAAGGGATGCAGCCGCCGTCGGCAGAAAGCGCCGGATGCGGCGAGTGCGCGGGCTCCACCCACGCTTTGCCCCTTGCATTCTGACACTGTAGGTGCGAACCGGCTCGGCGATATTCTTGACCTTTTGAGCGCCGGCGAAGTCGATTGGCAGGCTGAGCTTGCCCTTCATGTGATCGTAGGCAGTGCCCGAGATGAGAACGCCGCCCGGCGGGCAAAGCTGCTCAAGGCGCGCCGCCACGTTCACGCCGTCGCCGAAGAGATCATCGCCTTCGACCACCACGTCGCCGAGGTTGATGCCGATACGAAATACTATGCGGCGCTCGGCAAAAGCCTCGCTCTGATGCGCGGCGACCCTGGTCTGAATGGCCACGGCGCAAGCAACGGCATCGACGACGGAGTGGAACTCAACCAGGGCGCCATCGCCCATGAGCTTGACGACGCGTCCCTTATGCTCGTTGAGTAGTGGATCGATCACCTCCACCCGGAGCGCCTTGATCGCTCCGAGCGTCGCCGCCTCGTCGGCCTCCATGAGCCGCGAGTAGCCGACGATGTCGGCGGCCATAATGGCCGCCAGCCGCCGCTCCGCTCGAGTGGTCACCACGCTGGCGTGCTCCCACAGCCAAAGGTGTGCGCTCGCATCTGGCTCGCTTCGATCTTTGCAGGTCTCGATTCAAACCGCAAGGCGAATGGGGCCCATTCGCCCCGGCGAATGGGCTACGGGTAGTGGGTCAGTTTGAAATCTATTGCTCGGCAAAGAGGCCTGATCATCCCGAAGGCCGCAGGTCGGGCTAAACGAGCACTGAAGTCGCGTCAGATTTGGGCCATCCGCTTTGTCCTCGATCGCGAATTACTTTGCCTTCCCGAGCAGGATCAATCGTTCAGGCCCTATGAGCACGCGGCAGTATGCCCGCCTCGTTGATGGGTGGGTATCGGCGATTGGACTGCGCCGTGCAGAATACGGCACACACTCGCTTCGGCGAACCAAGGCCTCGATCATCTACAAGGCGACGGGAAATCTTAGAGCTATCCAGATCCTGCTTGGCCACACCAAGATCGAGAACACGGTCCGTTATCTCGGTGTTGACGTCGAGGATTCCCTTGAACTTGCCGAGGCGACGGAGGTCTGACCAAGAGCGGCTCCACTTCCCGATTGGAGCCGCGAATGCTTTGCGCCGCATGTCGGCCATAGAGGCGAACTTTGCCTCCGCCCGGAAGCAGACACTGCAATTGACCACGCTGAAGGTCGTGGTCGCGCCAGAGCCTGCAAAGGCGCAACTCGGTACAAGGGCGAACATTCCGCAGCGGAAACAACTTGAAGAAACGCTTCGCGACCCATAGCATGCCCCGCCATGGTGAAATCTGATCGGGAGGTCAGTGAGATCGGTCGGGTTTTTGAGCCAGTGCAAGGTAGGGAGGACAATAATTATGGCTTCCGAAGTACAGGCAAACAACGGCGTTAACGTAGAGGCGCTGCTCGGCGCACGCGAAGCGCTTACCAACGCCCCGGAGGCCGCGCAGTTCAAGTGGCGCGCGGCCTGCGAGTGGAAGGATGGGACCCACAGCCACTCGACGGTCGAAAGTTTCTACGGTCTCGGCCAGGACCAGCATCGTAAGACCACCTTCACATTCGATGCCGACCATCCCGAAGTCTTCGCTTCCTTGGATCAGGGCGCCACGCCTGTCGAATACGTGCTGGTCGGGCTGGCAAGTTGCCTGACCGCAGGCATCGCCGCGGTTGCCCAGCACCGGAACATCCAGTTGAAGTCGGTGAAGGCGACCATCGAAGGCGACATGGATATCGCGGGCATACTCGGCATCGACAGCGACGTCCGCAACGGCTTCAGCGGCATCACGGTGAAGTACAACATCGACGCCGACGCCAAGCGCGAGGACATCGAGGCTATCGTCGCTCAGTCGCAGAAGCGATCGGCGGTCTTCGACATTGTCACCAATCCGACGAACGTCACGGTCGTGGTGAATTGAAACGAGTTTCAAGCCGTAGACTTTCCTGATGTGAGGGCGCGATTAGTTCCGTCACAACCGTGATCGTCGGCGCAGGGCACGCGGGGCTCGCAATGAGCCGCTGCCTCGCGGAGCGCTCTATCGACCATGTGCTGCTGGAGCGCGGCGAGATCGCCCATAGCTGGCGCACCGAGCGATGGGATTCGCTGCGGCTGCTCACCCCGAACTGGCAGAGCCGGCTGCCGGGCTTCTGCTATGATGGCGACGACCCCGACGGCTACCGGACGATGCCTGAGGTGATCGACTTCCTCGGCCACTATGCCAAGGCGATCTCGGCCCCGGTCAGGACCTACACGACCGTTACCTCGGTTCGCAGCGACGGGGCGGAATATCTCGTGCGCACGCACCGCGGCGAGTGGCGGTGCCGGACCGTGGTGCTGGCGTCGGGCGCGTGCAACGTCGTGCGCCTGCCCGATTTCGCTGTTCGCGTGCCGCCGTCGGTCGCCATGCTGACGGCGCAGTCCTACCGCAATCCGGGTCAGGTCGCCGACGGTGGCGTGCTGGTGGCGGGCGCCTCGGCCAGCGGCACCCAGATCGCACAAGAATTGCAGCGTGCAGGGCGCCAAGTGACCCTCTCGGTGGGCGAGCACATCCGGGCGCCTCGCGTCTATCGCGGCAAGGACCTGGAATGGTGGATGGACGCCGCCGGCGTGCTCGACGAGCGCTACGACGAGGTGGACGACATCCGGCGGGCGCGACGGGTTCCTTCGCTGCAGCTTGCCGGCACACCCGACCGCACGACTCTCGACCTCAATGCGCTGGTCGACCTCGGCGTCAGGCTCATCGGCCGTCTCGCCGGCATCACCGAAGACGGCAAGGCCCAATTTGCGGGGTCATTGCGCAACATGTGCGCGCTTTCCGATCTCAAGATGGCCCGGCTGCTCGACCTCATCGACGAATGGGCGCGCGCCAACGGCCTGGACGCTACGGTCGAGCCGCCGGATCGCCTGCCGCCGACCCGTGTCGAGGACCACCCGGCGCTCGGCCTCGACCTCGCCGGAGGCGCGATCAGGACGATCATCTGGGCGACCGGCTACCGGCCGGACTACTCCTGGCTGGAGCTGCCGGTCCTCGACCGCAAGGGCTACGTCCGTCACGATGGCGGGGTTGCTGAACATCCGGGCATGTACCTGATGGGGATGCAGTTTCTGCGCCGCCGCAAGTCTTCGTTGATCGACGGCGCCGGCGACGACGCGCGTGATCTCAGTGACCATCTGGCATCGTACCTCAGGCAAGATTCAATGTGACTGGTTCAGTTGAGCGATACTTCGGTTCTGTGACCGAGCAATCATATTCCAAGGTGCAGCTTCGGCTTCCAGAAGGGGCGGAACAACTCAATCTTGGGACAGCGGTTCATCACCACTTTCAAGCCCGCTTCCTCCGCCAACCGGGCGGCAGCGTCGTCGCGCACCCCAATCTGACCCCACAGAACCTTGGCATGAATTGCGATGGCTTCCTGTGCAACTTCCAACAGATCTTCGGCGCGGCGAAAAACCTCGACCATATCCACAGGCCGGTCGATGGCCGCCAGTGACACGTACACCTTGAGCCCGCGAATTTCATCCAGACCGGGACTGGGGTTGACGGGGATCATGTCATAGCCGATTTCGTGGAGCACTCTGAGTACACCATAGGAAAACTTGGTCTTGTCGGGGCTGGCCCCCACCATCGCGATGGTTTTGACCGATTTCAGAATGCCTTGCAGATAGGCCTCAGGATAGGGCTCATCATGGTTCATAAGGGTCATTTCTTTGCTTCCAACGGGGTCGCAATATCGGCTTTCAATTCATGCGGAGCCAGGGGGTCGAGGAAGGGGTTGCGATAGAGCTTGTCATGGCTTTCAACGCCGACCTCCAGCGTGCAGTCGCTCATCGGGCGGGCGACGCACAGGATTATGTAGCCATTGTTGATCTGGCGGTTGTTCAACGCCCGCTGCGCTTTTTGATCGACCTTGCCGCTGATTATTTTGGCCGCACAGCTTATGCAGCCGCCATACTTGCACCCGTAGGGCAGATCCACGCCCTGCTCGCGCAAGCTTTGCAAGAGGGGCTCACGGTGATCGACGTCAAAGGCCGCACCGCCTTGATTGGCGAGAGTGATGGTAAAGCTGGTCATACCCAGATGTCACTCGTGCAATCGCCGCCGGGATAACGGGTTTCGTGGCAGCGGCTTGGTCCATTTGGTTCCTTGCCAAAATCGACGACGAACAGCGGATCAATTTCCATGCCGCCGTTTTCCGTATCGCAATTGACCATCAGCATGCATCCGCCATTGGTGCGGATTTCCGGATAGAACTGGTTGTCCCAGGTCGAGAAGAGCGAGGTCGTCACATAAAGTCGCCTGCCGTCGAGGCTGAGCTGTATCATCTGAGGTCCGCCGGTCACTTTCACGCCATTGACCTCAGGCGCACGGCCGAGAAGTCCGCCCATCCACACTTGTCCGGTGAGCTTGGCGTTATGAGGGTCCGACACGTCATACTGGCGGATATCGCCATGCAACCAGTTGCAGAGATAGAGGTATCGATCGTCCATACTGAGCAGAATGACCGAGATCACGCCGGGTATTGGGATCGGCCATTCGGGATGCGGCTCATTGCCAACATCGACGATTTTTTCCCATTGCCAATCACCCGCCGCATCCTTCCACCAATGGATGATGTTTGCAGAAAGCGCTGCGCCAACAAAGCCGTGACTGCTGTCGGGATTATGATGGAACCGCACTTCCAGCGGGAGCAAGCCATCTTCACCGAGATAGAATGTTTGCTTTGGCTCCTTCTTTTCAAAATCCCAGAAATGGATCTCTCGGCCATATTTCAGATGGCCAACCTCTTCCAAGTCAAAACCAGGCATGAAGGTATTGGGCGCGGCCCACTCCGAGCTGACCATTACGTTGTGTCGCGGCTGGTACCAGAAATCATAACCAAACTTGATACCGCCCATGGAGTTTTCCCAGCGTCCGACAATCTCGAACTCCTTGCTGAGCTGCAAATAGCCGCCGGGGGCATTGCCTTGAGCGTCGCCAAGCATGGAAATGATGATGTCCGAGCCGAAGCAATGTACTGTGTGCGGCGCCGACAGATTGGTCCTGGTTTTGATTTCAGCGCCGTCTATGACCTTGAACAATGTCGGATTGCGGGGATCGGTACCGCTATCGACAATATGCAGGTTGGACGAGCGCACACCGGGCACAATCAGATATTTGCGCTCCATGCTCGCATCGCCATGGCACGACGAACAGGCATTCCAGCCCATGTGATGAAGTTCATCGCCAATACCTGGCATTTGCAAACGTGAAATCACCTGGCTGTAGGTCGAACTCTCTGGGTCGACATCAATGGTACACAAATAGTCTGGCTTCTGAATGCCCGTGCCCGTGTAGATGGCAATCGAATAGAGCAGCTTTTCGCGAGGTGCCCTCATCGCCTCGGCTGGAGAAGCATAGCCCGGTCCGCAGCAATGATTGGTCATGGGTACTTCCCCAATTTGAACAGATCACCGGTCGGCCCCAACGGGGTCGAGCTGGAATGTTAGTATATGCTTGGCATTGGCGCTACGGCCGGGGTGGCTGGTGAAGCGCGCACCGTGACGTTCGGCTTGGCGACAGAGCCCCCGTGGGACGCCACGTATTAACCGCCCGAGGGTTATTGAGAACCCTTGCAGCGGCCCAATCATCATCGGAGCGTATGGCAGCGAACCATAACCAGGTCAGCAACTGGTCAGGTCACGTCGATAAACGCACGGCGCTTAACGGTCCGCTTCTGGCCTTCCGAGCCTCGAAGCCGCCATTCCCCTTGCGTGAAGAGTTTCGGGCGCCGGCAGGCGTACGAAAGTCCCCGAGGAAGGAACCCGCGGGCCACAGTCGATGGCTATGGGGATTTC
>NZ_JAMYKV010000046.1:0-57392 GCF_040317535.1 Mesorhizobium sp. M1409 | reverse complement strand
AAAACATGGCGGAGAAACTGCATCCGAAAATCGACAACGGCTTGCCCCGGGAAAGCGCGAGCTTTGCCGGCGGCACGCTGGTCTGCGCCTGCACCAGCAACCCGGTCAAGGTTCGGGTCAAGGGCCAGATCGCCCACAACCATGCCTGCGGCTGCACCAAATGCTGGAAGCCGGAAGGCGCCCTGTTCTCGGTCGTGGCGGTTGCCGGTACGAGCGACGTGACCGTGACCGAAAACGGCGACAAGCTGAAGGTGGTCGATCCGAGCGCGCTGATTCAGCGCCATGCCTGCACCGGCTGCGGTGTTCACCTGCACGGACCGGTCGAGCGCGACCACGCGTTCAAGGGCCTGTCCTTCATCCATCCCGAACGCTTCGAGGAGGACGGCTGGTCGCCGCCGGGCTTCACCGCCTTCGTCTCCTCGATCATCGAGTCCGGTGTCGACCCGAGCCGCATGGACGGCATCCGGTCACAGCTCAAGTCGATCGGTCTCGAACCCTATGACTGCCTCAACCCCGGCTTGATGGATTATATCGCCACCTGGACGGCGAAGAAGTCCGGCGCCTTGCCGGCTTAGCAACCGATCGGATTGTATCCATGGGGCCGGACGAAATCGTCTGGCCCCATGCTCATTGGAACCAGCGATGCCCATACCTGCCATCTACGTCGATGCCGACGCCTGCCCGGTCAAGGCCGAGGTCGAAAAGGTCGCCGAGCGCCATGGCGTTGTCGTCACCTACGTCTCCAATGGGGGCTTGCGCCCTTCCCGCGACTCGATGATCCGCAACGTCGTTGTGTCCAAGGGCGCCGATGCCGCCGACGACTGGATCGTCGACAATGCGCGGACCAACGACATCGTGATCACCGCGGACATTCCGCTGGCCGCCCGCGCGGTGGCGCTCGGCGCGCATGTGCTCGGGCCGACCGGACGTCCCTTCACGCCGGAAACGATCGGCATGGCGGTGGCGATGCGCGACCTCAAACAGCACCTGCGAGAGACCGGCGAGAGCAAGGGCTACAACGCCAGCTTCGCCCCACAGGACCGTTCGCGCTTTCTCGGCGAACTCGACCGCATCTTGCGGCGGGCGCTTAAATCCGTCACACCGCAATAGAAACCGAGCGCCATTCCAAGGTTGGAACCGCCATGGCTGCCGAAACCCCGACGAAGTCTCCCTTGCAGCGCCACATGCTGTTCGCGGTGTCGGCCTGCTTCGGCGTCGTGGCGCTTGCCGTGGCGTTGCTGCTTCATGCTTCGCTCGCCTATTCGATCGGCGCCAACGCATTCTTTGCCGCCTACGTCAGTCTTGTCGTTGCCCATATGCCAAAATTCACCGGCAGATATCTGAGCAAGAATGCGCGCGCCACCGACCAGCCGGTGCTGGTCATCTTCGCCGTGACGCTTGTCGTCGTCGGCGTTGCCACCTTCTCGCTGTTCCAACTGATCAATCAGAAAGGCAGCGCCCATCCCATCGAACTCATCTTCGCGCTGCTCTCGATCCCGCTCGGCTGGTTCACCATCCATGCCATGGCGGCGCTCCACTATGCCCATGTCTACTGGATGGACGGCGATGCGGTCGACGCCGAGACCAAGAAGAATATCCCCGTCGGAGGACTGCTGTTTCCGGGCGACAAACGGCCGGAAGGCTGGGATTTCCTCTACTTCTCGACGGTTATCGGCATGACGGCACAAACCGCCGACACCAACATCACGACCACGCATATGCGACGTGTCGTGCTTATCCATTCGATCCTTTCCTTCTTCTTCAATACGGTCATCGTCGCCGCCGCCGTCAATCTCGCCATCAATCTACGCTAGTCGTAATAAATCCGTGATCGGATGAAACATTGGTTTGGATCGCGACGTATCAGGAGGACAATGAACGCGCAGGCCACGCCGTGAGGCCCGGAGACGAGACAAGATGGAATCCGTTGCCAGAAGCCAATCCGCCGCCGATCCCGGTGCTTCGGCGTCGAACGAAAAACCGCTGATCTACCGGCAGTCGCGCTGGACGCGGCTGACGCATTGGCTCTGGGCCATCTCGCTGTTCTTCATGCTGCTGTCAGGCTTGCAGATCTTCAATGCCCGTCCGCAGCTCTATATCGGCAAGGAGTCAGGCTTCGGCTACAACAATACGATCTTCGCCATCGGTGCCGAAAACACCGACGCCGGACCGCGTGGCTACACCGAAATCCTTGGGCATCGCTTCGACACCACGGGCGTACTCGGCTGGTCGGGGCCGGCGGGCCAGGAGACGTCCCTCGCCTTTCCTTCCTGGGCGACCATACCGTCCTACTATGACCTCGGCACCGCCCGCGTCGTACACTTCTTCTTTGCCTGGATACTGACCACGACCTTGATCGTCTGGCTGGTCGCCAGCACTGTGAACGGCCATCTGCGCCGCGATCTCACGCCACGCCTCGATGATCTCAAGCGCCTGCCGCGGGACATCGTCGACCACGCGAAACTCAAATTCCATCATACGCGGGAATACAACACGCTGCAGAAGATGGCTTATGGCGGCGTGCTGTTCGTGCTGTTGCCGCTTATGATCATCACCGGCCTGGCGATGTCACCAAGCATGAATTCAGTGCTGCCGTATCTCAACGATCTGCTCGGTGGCCGGCAGACGGCACGCACCATCCATTTCACCGTCATGGTGCTGCTGGTCGCCTTCTTCGTCGTTCATATCCTGATGATCCTCGCCGCCGGCCCGATAAACGAACTGCGTTCGATCATCACCGGCTGGTACCGCACCGATCCATCCGCACAGGACGACAAGACAACCGAGAGGAGTGCGTGACATGGCGAAGTTTGAGATAAGCCGCCGCAAATTCCTGACGGGTGCCAGTCTCGGCGCCTCCGGCATCATGCTGTCGGGTTGCGATGCCTTCGACAGCCAGTTGAGCGTTGGCAGCGGCTTGCGCGGTTTTCTCGAAAACGCCAATGACCTGACATACCGGGCACAGCGCCTGCTTGCCGGACATGACGCCCTGGCGCCGGAATTCACCGAAGCCGACATCCGCCAGCCGCAGCGGCCGAACGGTGTCACCGCTCCCGATGATGATGTCTACAAAGGCCTGCTCGCCAACAACTTCGCCGACTGGCGGCTGGAAGTTTCAGGCCTGGTCGAAAAGCCGCTGTCGCTCAGCCGTGAGCAATTGATGAACATGCCGAGCCGCACCCAGATCACCCGCCATGACTGTGTCGAAGGCTGGAGCTGCATCGCCAAATGGACCGGCACGCCGCTGTCACTGGTGCTGGACCAGGCGATGGTCAAGCCGCAGGCACGCTACGTCATGTTCCATTGCCTCGACACGATCGACCGCGGCCTCTCCGGAGACATCAAATATTACGGCAGCATCGACCTGATCGATGCCCGTCACCCGCAGACGATCCTCGCCTATGGCGTGAACGGCAAGCCGCTGCCGGTCGAGAACGGCGCACCGCTGCGCGTTCGTGTGGAACGCCAGCTCGGCTACAAGATGCCGAAATATCTCTACAAGATCGAGCTGGTCGACGGCTTCGCCACTATCGGCGGCGGCAGGGGCGGCTATTGGGAAGACAATGGCTACGACTGGTACGGCGGGATATGAACCGCATGCCGCAAGCGCCTCGGCTCGAAATGGACGCGCCTACAGCGAGCGGCGAAACAGCTCGCCTTTTCCAGCAATCTGCTCGCTAATGCCGCCAAGTCGCAGCATATGCCAGGCAAGTGCATGATTGCTCGATGTGACCGGTTTCTTCAGCTCCTTCTCGACCTCCTCGATGACCCGGGCAACGCGCATGCTGGTGCAGGAAACGAACACGGCTTCGCAGTCGCTCGACGCGCCGATCTCCAAAATGGCCTGCTTGACCGATGCCGGCGTTATGCGCGCAACGACATTGTCGTCCGCTTCGTTGAAGGAGCCCATGACCGGAATATCCATCCCCCGCGCCACCAGCGATGCCCGCAGGGAGTGATTGATTTTCGCGAGGTAAGGGGTGAGCAGCGCGATCCGCGAGACGCCCAGGGCCTTCAGCGCGGCCCGCGCCGCCGTCACCGGGTTGGTCACTTGCACGCCCGGCAGCACCTCGTGAACGCGCGCGGCAACCTTGTCCTCGCCGATGACAAGCGCTCCCGACGTGCAGGCAAAGCCGATCACATCGAACTTGACGTCGGGCAACAGGCCGACCGTTGCGGGGATGACGGCCGACATCTTCATCAGGTTTTCCGGCGTGATCTCGACATCGCTGTAAAGACGAGCCTCGTACAGCGCGATGTCGTTCGCGGGCAGCGCGTAGCGGAATTCATCCTCAATGGTCTGATCGGTCCGCAGCACGAGCAGGCCGAGATTGGCGCGGGTGCCGATACCGTCGTCGGTCTTGAAGGGAATGTGTTCCTTGTCGAGGACAAGCGCGTTGTCGGCGCGGGTAACCGGGGCGTCCATGGTGCAGTCCCCTTTCCTGATCCCAATCAGAATTGTCGACAATAGAAACGGCAACAATGCCAGAGGTGTCAAGGGCTCCGCGCAGATTTGGCACCAGGAAATGCTTGCATTATGCGTTTGAGTGGACCGCTTGTCCATGCGCCGTTGACAAGGACCGGCGTCTTCCTATTGAATTGTCGACAATAGAAACGACAGTCATTCGGGACGGCGATGCGCGTATTGATCTTGGGCGGTGGCGTAGTCGGGATCACCACTGCCTATCAGCTGCAAAAGGACGGCCACGCCGTCACCGTTCTCGAGCAGGCACCGCGGGTGGCCGAGGGCGCAAGCTGGGCAAATGCCGGCATGATCGCGCCCGGCCACTCCTTCGTCTGGTCATCGCCGGCCGCCCCCAAAATCCTGCTGAAGTCGCTTTTCCTGAAAGACCAGGCGCTTCGTTTCAAACTCTCCGCCGACCCGCATCTCTACAGCTGGTCGCTGCGCTTCCTCATGCAATGCACGGCCGCCAGGGCGCGCCGCAACACCCTCCTCAAACATCGGCTTGCGGTCCATTCCCAATCGGTCCTGCAGGCCGTCGTCAGGGAGGAAGCGATCCAATACGACAGGACGTCGGCCGGCATTCTTTACTTCCATCGCAGCCGTCAGGCGCTCGACAAGGGCGTCGCCAACATGCGCCTGCTGGAAGCCGACGGCCAGGAGGTCCGCATTGTCGACGCGCGGGAAATCGTTCACCGCGAGCCGGCGCTGGCTTCGTCGCGCGGCAGCATTGCCGGCGGCATATTGTGTCCGACCGACGAAACCGGCGATGCCGCCAAGTTCACGCGCGCGCTGGCGGCCATCGTCGAAACGAGGGGCGGCAATATCCTGACCGGCACCAGGATCGTCGGGATCGAACGCAGAAACGACGTGATCGCGCGGGTCGTCACCGACAAGGGAGAGTTTCTGGCCGACGCCTACGTTCTGTGTTTGGGCGCGGAGAGCCCGATCCTCGCCCGCAAGATCGGCCTTGGTCTGCCGATCTATCCGGTCAAGGGATATTCGCTGACCATTCCAATCGTCGACCCCGCCCTGGCTCCAAAACTTCCCGTTATCGACGAGCACAATCTCGTTGCCATCACGCCGATGGGCGATCGCATCCGCGTCACCGCGACCGCTGAGTTCGCGGGCTATGATCGCAGCCACAAACCCTCGGATTTCGCCTTCATGAAGCGCGTGACGCAGGACCTGTTCCCGCGCGGCATCGCCTATGATCGCGCCGAAATGCGGGCCTGCCTGAGACCGATGACGCCCGACAACCTGCCGGTCCTCGGCCTGCGCAACATCAAAAACCTCTGGCTGAACACCGGCCACGGCCACATCGGCTGGACCATGGCGCATGGCTCGGCCCGCATCGTCGCCGATCTGATCGCCGGCCGGTCCGCGCCGATCGCCCTCGATGGTATCCTTCCCACACAGGCCCGGTTCACCGAACCGAGTGCCGCAAAGGCATGACAGACGCCATGCTCCGACCCATCAGGCAAACCAACCAGGACAACAGCGCCGCGTTGGCATCCAAGCCGATGAAGACCGGCCCGCGTGTCTATGAAGAAATCCGTCGCATGGCGATGGATTATCGCTTCAAGCCGAACGAACGCATCAACGAAGTGGCGCTTGCCGCGAGGCTGAATGTCAGCCGCAGCCCGATCCGGGAGGCCCTCCAGCGGCTGGTCACGGAGGAACTCATCACCTTTCAGACCAATCGCGGCTTCTTTTGCCGCGGCTTCGATGTCGACGAGATCGTCAATCTTTCCGACGTGCGGGCCGTGCTCGAGGAGCGCTCCGTCAGGCTGGCGATTGAGCGCGCAACCAATGAGGAACTCGCCGCGCTCGTCGACTGGTGGGCGCTCACCATGGCGCGCGCCGACTCATTTTCCAGCGCCGAACTGACCGCCAGGGACGAGGAATTTCACATCCGCATCGCCAGGCTGTCGGGCAATCCCGAACTGGCGCGCATGCTCGAAGGCATCAACACGCGCATCCATTTCGTTCGCAAGATCGAAGTGGAGAAGCACCGGCGACTGTCGACGACCTACACCGAACACAGCGAGATCGCCCGAGCCATGGTGACCCGCGATGCCGACAGGGCCGCCAGGCTGATGCATGACCACATCGCCATCAGTGTCGCCGATGCCATGTCGACCGTTCGGGAAGGTTTGGCCCGGATATACATCGACGCCGACCAGATCTGATCAGGCAACCCAGATTTGATCATTCGACCCTTGACCGGTCAGGCAATCTTGTCGAGCAGCGGCCTCAGCACCGGATGGATTTCCGGCGAGGCGTGTTTGATCAGCGTCAGCAGCGCGCGTTCGTTCTCATACAGAGGCCGGTCCACGCCGATATGCTCGATCAGCCAGCCGGCTTCACCGGCATCGATCGTCTCGGCGCGGCGCGCCAGGGCCTCGGCCGCCCTGTTCTTGGCTTCCCACTCCGCTTCGATGTCATCAGGGGACCGATAGGCCTCCATGATGCCGGCAAGGCCGCCGGAGACCATCCGGCTGAAGAAGCCGCCGATTTCCGGATCGGCGTGTTCGAGGAAGGCATCACGGCGTAGTGCCACATCGCGCGTCGGCGCTTCATAACCGGCGGAACACATGACGAAATTGGCGATCGCCTTGACGAACAGCTCGTTCCAGGACGGATCGTTGCTGGCTTGGGCGGTCCGCTCGTTGATCTTGAACAGCACCTCTGCCTCGGCGCGCGTGATGGCAATGTTGCCGTCGCCACCGTGGGCGTGGAGGATACGGCGCAGCAACTCGACCTCCGCCTTGGCGATCAGCCCGGGAACCAGTGCGCCGCCGAGCATCAGCGGCCCCTTGCCGTCGATGACCGCGTGGGCGACCTGTTGCAGCGCATAGACGCAAAGCTGGCCCGGCGACGATCTCGCCTCTTCCAGCACGTGAACCAGCAATTCGAGTTCGGTCCGGCTGTCGACCATGCCGTCGCGCGCGATCGTACGGATCAGCCAGTCGGCATTGTCCTGCGAGATATAGCCCGACGGCTTTTCCTGGTGGACGATGTAGTCGGTGACCGCCTCGATGAAGAAAAGCGGCCATTCCGGGCATTTGTCCTTCGGCGAGGCATCGAGCGCGAACAGTGCCTCGGCCTCGCCGCGCGTCACCACACCGTCGCCGAACACCTCATGGCGCAACATCGCCACGTCCTCCGCGGCGATGCGGCTTTTCGAGGTCAGCCCGGCCACCGGCGCACTCATGATCAATTCGCCCATTTGTCGTCCCCGTCCGCCGCCGTCCAATGCCGGCCCCAAAGCGTCATGGCCGCCAACATATCAGCAGTGTCTTGAAAAACCGGCAAACGGCGTGGTTAGCGAAGGCTTGTCGGCCAATGCATGTCGCCCAAAAGTGTGCCGCGGTTTTGGGCGAACGACAGGCATCAAAACAAGGATCGAAAGCGCATCGCCAGCGCGACGCGCTTTAGATGTCGCTGACAGGTGACAAGCCGTCGCGCACAAGCTATGGATGGCGCGTCGAGGACTCAGGGTCTGAGTCCTACCTGTTTGCGGGAGAGAGCAGCGAAAGCTGCCGCCGAAGGGGAAATCGCCCGAAATCTCTCAGGCAAAAAGAACCGTAGACGGGAAAGACACTCTGGAAAGTCGGGGCTTGCCCCCGCGCCGAAGGTGTAAGCGCCGCTGACAGAGTTCCGGCTGCGCAAGTCTCTCAGGCTTCAGACAGAGGGGCACGGACTGGTCGCCATTCGCGACCGATTGCGTGCGACTCTGGAGATGACATGACGGGCGACGACACAAAACACCTTCCCCTCGAAGATATCCATGTGGCCGCTGGTGCGCGCTTTGGCGCCTTTGCCGGCTGGTCGATGCCGCTGACCTATCCGGCCGGCGTCATGAAGGAACACCTTCACACCCGCGAACAGGCCGGCCTGTTCGATATCTCGCATATGAAACTGTTTGAGGTCAGCGGGCCGGAGGTGGTTTCACTGCTCAATCGCGCCTGCCCGCTGGACGCCGGCGCGCTCGAAATCTCGCAATCCAAACTGTCTTTCTTCCTCAACGAAGCCGGCGGCATTCTGGACGATCTGATCGTCACCAGGCTGGGCGATATCAGGTTCATGGTGGTCGCCAACGCCGGCAACGCCGTCGCCGACGAAAAGCATTTGCGTGCGCTTGCCGCGGATTTCGACGTCAGGGTCGAGCCGCTCGACCGCGTCTTCCTTGCCATCCAGGGTCCTGAAGCGTGGGCGGCCCTTTCCCGCGCCGGCATCGAGACCGGCTCGCTGCTGTTCATGCATGGGGTCGAACCGAGGAAGAACTGGTTCATGAGCCGCTCCGGTTATACCGGCGAGGACGGTTTTGAAATCGGCCTGCCGGAGGCCGATGCGCGCGATCTCGTTGCGAAGCTGCTCGGCGATGAACGCGTGCTGTGGATCGGGCTGGCCGCCCGCGACAGCCTGCGGCTGGAAGCAGGGCTCTGCCTGCACGGCCAGGACATCACGCCGGAGACCGACCCGGCCAGCGCCGCACTGATGTGGGCGATCCCGAAGGAGATCCGTGCCACCGGCGCTTTCATCGGCGCCGATGCGCTGCGCGCCGCCGTGGAACGGGGACCCGCGCAGAAGCGGGTCGGGCTGAAGCCGGAAGGCCGCCAGCCGGTGCGCGCCGGTGCCGCGCTCTTTGACGCCGACGGCAAGCCCGCCGGCCATGTCACGTCAGGCGGCTTCGGCCCGTCAGCCGGCCATCCGGTCGCCATGGGCTATGTCACGGCATCACTGGCCAAGCCCGGAACACGGGTTTTCGCCGATGTTCGCGGCACGAAGATCCCCGTCGATATCAGCTCCCTGCCCTTCAGACCGCATCGCTACCGCAAAGGATGATTTCAATGGCAACGACCTATTTCACATCAGATCACGAATGGCTCCGCGTCGAGGGCGGCATCGCCACTGTCGGCATCACCGACTACGCGCAGGAGCAGCTCGGCGATCTCGTCTTCGTCGAACTGCCGGAGATCGGAAAGAAGCTGAGCAAGGGCGATACCGCCGTCGTCGTCGAATCCGTCAAGGCGGCATCCGATGTCTATGCGCCGGTCGATGGCGAGATCACCGAAGCCAACGGCACGCTGTCGTCGGATCCATCACTGGTCAATTCGGCAGCAACCGGGGCCGGCTGGCTTTGGAAGATGAAGCTTGCCGACGAAAGCCAGCTCGCCAGCCTCATGGATGAGGCCGCCTACAAAGCTCGTATCGGCTGATATCAGGACGTATTGACATGACCGCAGCACTCACTCCCTTCTCGGCCCGCCATATCGGTCCTGATGTCAACGATGTCAGAGCCATGCTTGCCGTGATCGGCGTTCCGTCCGTCGAGACGCTGATCAGTCAGGCAGTGCCGCAGTCGATCCGCCTTGACTCGCCGCTGACCCTGCCCGCGCCGGCCAGCGAAGCGGAGGCGCTGGCCGAATTGTCGGCGACCATGGCCAAGAATACGGTGCTGAAGAGCTTCATCGGCGCCGGCTATCACGGCGTCCATGTGCCGCCGGTGATCCAGCGCAACCTGTTCGAGAATCCGGCCTGGTATACGGCCTACACGCCCTATCAGGCCGAGATCAGCCAGGGCAGGCTCGAGATGCTGTTCAACTTCCAGACGCTGGTCACTGAACTGACCGGCCTGCCGGTGGCATCGGCCTCCTTGCTCGATGAAGCGACCGCGGTCGCCGAAGCCGTCGGCATCGCCTTGCGCCACCACCGCGACAAGCGCACCAAGATCGCATTTGCCGGCACGCCGCATCCGCAGACGCTGGACGTGGTGCGCACCCGCGCCGAGCCGCTCGGCATCGAGATCAATGGCGACACGATCGACGACAACACCGCCGCCCTGCTCGTCTCCTGGCCGGATACGTTTGGCGTCTATGGCGATCACAAGGCAGCTATCGAAAAGGCCCGGGTGACCGGTGCCATCGTCGTCTTCATCGCCGACCCGCTCGGTCTGACGCTGACCGACGCGCCGGCCAAACTTGGCGCCGACATTGCCGTCGGCCCGATGCAGCGTTTTGGCGTGCCGATGGGCTTTGGCGGGCCGCACGCCGCCTATTGCGCCGTCTCCGACAGACTGACGCGGCTGATGCCCGGCCGCCTGGTCGGCCAATCCACCGATAGCAAAGGCCGGCCCGGCTACCGGCTTGCCTTGCAGACACGCGAGCAGCATATCCGCCGTGACAAGGCGACATCCAACATCTGCACCGCGCAGGCGCTGCTTGCCAACATGGCGACCGCCTATGCCATCTGGCACGGCCCCGCCGGGCTGCAGGGGATTGCCGGGCGTATCCACGCGCTGGCCAATCGTCTGGCAAACGGCCTCGAAGCGGCAGGCGTGTCGGTGATCGGCGCCAGCCGTTTCGACACGGTGACGGTGGAGACCAAGGGCAAGGCGGCGCAGATCGCCACCGCGGCTGAAAAGACCGGCCGGCTGCTGCGCGTCATCGATGCCGATCATGTCGGCATCAGCTTCGACGAAACCTCGACCGATGTCGATCTCGAGGCGATCGCGGCCCTGTTCGGCGCCAAGGCGGGTTCCTCAACCGGCAGCACGGTGCCCGGCAAGCCGCGCGGCAAGGAGTTTCTGACCCAGCCTGTTTTCCACGAAAACAAGTCGGAAACCGAGATGATGCGCTTCCTGCGCCGGCTGGCCGACAAGGACCTGGCGCTGGACCGCGCCATGATCCCGCTCGGATCCTGCACCATGAAGCTCAACGCGGCGGCGGAAATGATGCCGGTAAGCTGGCCTGAAATCGCCAATTTGCATCCCTTCGCGCCGGCAAGCCATTCGGCCGGCTATCGCGCCATGATCGACGAACTGGAAGGATGGCTGTCGGAGATCACCGGCTTCGACGCCGTTAGCCTGCAGCCCAATGCCGGCAGCCAGGGCGAGTATGCCGGCCTGCTCGCAATCCGCGCCTATCATCGCTCGCGCGGCGAAGGCCATCGCACCGTCTGCCTGATTCCTTCCTCCGCGCATGGCACCAATCCGGCGAGCGCGGCGATGGCCGGCATGAGCGTTGTCGTCGTGCGCTGCCTGGAGGACGGCAATATCGACATGGACGATATGAGGGCCAAGGCCAACGAGCATTCCAAGAATCTCGCGGCGCTGATGTTCACCTACCCCTCGACGCATGGCGTCTACGAGGAAGGTGCACGCCACCTCTGCGCCCTTATCCACGAGCATGGCGGCCAGGTCTATTTCGATGGTGCCAACCTCAACGCCCTGGTCGCCTTGGCGCGGCCCGCCGATATCGGCGCCGACGTCTGTCATATGAACCTGCACAAGACTTTCTGCATCCCTCATGGCGGCGGTGGCCCGGGCATCGGCCCGATCGGCGTCAAGGCGCATCTGGAGCCCTATCTGCCGGGACATGTCACCGAGGGTTCGGCGCATGCCGTGTCGGCCGCGCCGTTCGGCAGCGCTTCCATCCTGCCGATCACCTGGATGTACATTCGCATGATGGGCGCCTCCGGCCTGAAGCAAGCGACCGAGACCGCCATCATCTCGGCCAACTACGTGGCGACACGGCTCGCGCCGCACTTCCCACTTCTCTACAAGGGTAGGCACGATCGCATCGCGCATGAATGCATCCTCGACACCCGCGTGCTCAAGGACAGCGCCGGCATCAGCGTCGACGACGTCGCCAAACGCCTGATCGACTACGGCTTCCACGCGCCGACAATGTCCTTCCCGGTCGCCGGCACGCTGATGGTCGAGCCGACCGAGTCCGAGCCCAAGCGCGAGCTCGACCGCTTCTGCGAGGCTATGATCGCCATATCAGGCGAGGCGGCGAAAGTCGCCAGGGGCGAATGGCCTTTGGCCGACAATCCGCTGGTCAACGCGCCGCACACCGCCGCCGAGGTGCTGGCCGGCCAGTGGACCCATCCCTACTCGCGCCTGGAGGCGGCCTATCCCGCCGGCGACGCCGACACGGCAGCCAAGTACTGGCCACCTGTCTCACGCATCGACAATGTCGCCGGCGACCGCAACCTGGTCTGCTCGTGCCCGCCCCTGTCGGACTATCTGGGCGCGGCGGAATAGCCCTCAGACTACGCTGAGCGCAAGGCCGGCTTGATCGGATCGGCCTCGCCCATCCGGTTGCGGCTGACGACGCAATTTCGACCGGCGTGCTTGGCGGCGTAGAGCGCCGTATCGGCCTCGGTCAGCACCTTATCGAGGCTGCTCCCGTCGGCCTCGCCAAAGCCGAGGCCGCCGCTGACCGTGCTGCGCAACTTGCCGAGTTGGGTGGCGACGATCTCGGTGCCGAAGGCCACACAGATCTTGCTGGCGAGATCATGGGCCTTCTCTTCCGTCATTCGCGACATGACGACGGCGAATTCCTCGCCGCCCAGGCGAAAGGCGTCGACACCCGTCCTGGCATATTTCTTGATCACCGCGGCGAAGCGGCACAAAACCTGGTCCCCGACCGGGTGACCATAGACATCGTTCGTCCGCTTGAAATGATCGAGGTCGAACATGACGACGGACATGAACGGACCGAAACTCCGCTCGCCGTAGAGCGACGTCAACGCCCGGCGGTTCAACAAACCCGTTAGCGGGTCGGTCATGGTCTCGGCCTTCAGCTCGATCTGTGCCTGCAGATGGTGGAGGGAGAGCGTCAAGGCGCCGAGTCCGGTCATGCAGGCCACCGCCACGACGGAATTCAATCGTTCTGCCCAATTGTCTGGCGCGACCGCCAGCGTCCATTGCCCCTTGGTCAGCAGAACCGCGCCACAAAGCGCGAACGACACCGCGCAGGTGCCGCTCAGAAACGAAACCACAAGCAGGATGCGGCGATCGTGACCGCCGTTGATCCAGAACATGGCGCCGATCGCCGACAGCAGCGCCGTCACCGTGATGTAGGTGACGATGAAGCCGACGCCGTCAAGGCCCAGGAACGTCACCACGGCACAGACAGCAATGGCGGCAAGCGACGGTGCAACGGCACGTCTGTAGCCGGGCACGCCCAGATATTGCATGGCTGACACGCAGAGGATCAGGAACCCCAGAGTGAGCAGCGCAAGCACGATCTGGCAAAGCAGCGGATCGGGATCCTTGGTGCATCGCCAGAACAGGATCACATGCGCGACGAGCATCAGAATGCCGCACGCCGCCGTCAGGACGAAGCCCGCCTTGGGCGCGGTGAACCAGATCGCAAACATGGTGACGCTAAGGCAGATGCCCGACAGCGCGGCTGCGAGCAGGAGCGAACTGAAGTCCAGCATATCGGGCGAAGGCCTCTCCAGCGTCGGCGGGTTGCGCTGCATTCTAGGTCAGCGGCAGCCGTCAGATACGAGTTTTCAGCCGATCTTTCGACGCAACCTGCCGATAGGGTTTACAAAGCGTCGATGCCCTGTGTCCCGAAACCGGACCCAGGACGCAACGGCCAGATCAGCCCTTGTTCAGCAAGGCGAGGTTGGCGTTGACGACGGTGGGATCGACCATGCCCGCCTTCGCCTCGAGCAGCAACGCCTTGGCCTTCTTGCGATTGCCGCGCAGCAGTTGCGAATAGCCCATGTTGTTGACGATCTGAGGCTTGCGGCCGGCGACTTTCAAAAGCTGGCCGTAGGCGCGGTCGGCGAAGTCGAAACGGCCGAGCTCATCATAGGAAGCGGCGAGCCCCATCCAGGCCTCGGCATTGTCCGCCTTCAACTCGACGGCCTTGCGGAAGTGCTTTTCGGCGAGGCCGTAATTGGCGTCGCGAAACTGCGCCTTGCCTTGCGCCAGATCGGAGGTGTCGATGTTCTTTGCCGCCGGTTGGATCGCGGTGGTCTTGGTGGTGTCGACGCCGCCCGTCGTGCAGCCAGACATCATCAAGACGGCCGCCATAGCGGCCATTGCCGTGAAGTTATTGTGACGCATGCCCCTGCCTCATCGCCCGATTTGCCGGGTCGTTCTCAAGGAAACACGCTACATTAGCGGCGATTAAACTTCGGTGCCGAAACGCCGCTAAAATTTGGTTTCGGGCACACCAGCCATTAACCACGAAGGCTTTCACGGCTCCAAGGCTTTGAGCCCCTCGGGAAACTGGTATCGACTGCCGTCATCGCGCAGCCGGTAGGTGCGCTTCACGGACTTGCCGGGATGAGACTGGCACTCGCCATTCTCGTCGACGGACGGATTGTCCGTATCCGCCCGCTCGGCCACGGTGATGTCGTGATAGCCACGGTGGCTTGCCGGGTTCATAGCCAGGCTGACCTGGCTCGACTCAAAGGATCCCGCGCAATTGGTATCGCCTTCGCCGCCAAAGCCGGCCACGACGAAGCCGTCGAGCACCACGCGCAAGGCATCGCCGGCGAGCGCATAGAGCCGCAGGTCGGTTTCCCTGAAGGGGTTGGGCTGCGAATGGCTTGCCATTTCGATGCGCAGGCCGAAGGCGCTGACATCGAACGCCAGTCTATAGCGGCCGGTATCGAATTCGATCTTGCGGATGGCGATGGCATCGTCGGTTATCAGCCCGGGCTGGAGCAGGCGCTGGCGCACCTGCAGGCTGTTCCTGTCGACGACCAGAAGCTCGATATCGCCGACATGCCCGTCGTCGCGGGACTGGGCGCTGTCGATCAGCGGCACCGCGACCAACAGCAGGTCGTCATGGGCGGGCCAGATCTTGCAGACCAGGCCAAATGGCGTGTCGCTATCCGGACGCGTCAGGGCGATGCTGATATGGGGTTCGAGCGTGTACGAGCCGCCGTCGGCGCTCTTTTGAGCCTTGGGATAGGCCTGCCGCACCAAGGCGGAAGCATCGCCGCAGTCGTCGGCCGCAGCCCATGCGGGCGGCGAACTGGCCGTGGTAAGGCCGACGAAGAGAAAGAGAGTGCGCAACAGCATTCGCATGGGGTTCTCACGTCGCAGGGCCGAGTTCGGGCAGAATAACGGGTTGTCAGCCCCTTACTAGGACTTTCGTGGGCGCTGCTAATGCGCCGTCATTTTGACGATGACTGGAATGGCCGCGATCATCAACACCACCGGCAGGATGCATACCACCACCGGCACCGACATCTTGGCCGGCAAGGCGTGCGCCTTTTCCTCGGCCAGCGACATGCGCTTGTGGCGCATGTCGTCGGAAAACACGCGCAGCGCGCCCGACAGGCTGGTGCCGAGTTCCTTGGACTGTTGCAGCAGCGTGGCGAAGGAACGCACCTCGTCCAGGCTGAGGCGATCGGCGAGTGCCTTCAGCGCATCGTCAAGGCTGCGACCGGCCCTCAGCTCCAGCGACACCAGCTGCAGGTTCTGGCTGAGCGCGGGGTAGGTCTTGGCGAGTTCCCTGGAGACGCGCTCGATGCCGGCCTCCATGCTCATGCCGGCATCCGAGCAGACGATCATCAGGTCCATGAAATCGGGAAAGCCGTTGCGGTACTCACGCCTGCGTTCCCGCACTTTCTGGCTCAGCACCAGGCCGGGCAGGAAATAGCCGGCCGCTCCTGACAGGATGACGAATGTCCAGCGGCTGGCCATCGTCGCGTCCGGGCTGGCCATCCAGCGGTTGAGCACAAAGACGCCGATTGCCGTGCCGATCATAGCGGTGAACCGGATCAGGAAGAATGTGCCGACAGCGCGCGGCTCCATATATCCCGCCTGGATGAGCTTCATGCGCAGCCGGGCGACATTTTCCGGATCGCTCTTGGCGTAGAATTCCTGTGCCCTCTTCACCGCCTTCTCGCGCACGACGCCGGTATTCTTCTTCTGCGCAGGTTCGGATTTCGCGGCCACGGGACCGTCATCGACCTTGAGCCGGCGCTTGACCTCGTTGCGATCGCCCTTCGCCGCCATCATCGGCCAGGCAACGGCGGCAGCGCCCGCGGCCAGCAGCAGGATGGCCACCGGCATCAACGAGGTCGGCGCGAGCGAGGCGAGGAATTCGATGAAGCCCTGCATGTCAGAACTTGAAATTCGACATCTTGAACATCATCCAATTGCCCAGCATCAGCCAGGTGATCGAGCCACCCATCAGGTACCATGTCTTTGGCTCGTCCCAGACGTCGCGGTAGAATCCCGGCATCAGCGCCATGATGGCGGTAAACAGCAACACCGGGACCGCCGTCAGGATGTAGGCCGACATTCGGCCTTCTGTCGCAATGGCGCGCACCTTGCGGCGTAGCTTGCCACGCTCGCGGATCGTCGTCGCCAGGCCGTCTAGGATCTCGCGCAGATTGCCGCCCGAACTGGTCTGGATCGAGACGGCGGTGACGAACAGCGGCAGATCCTCCTGGCCGACCCGGTCGAACAGCGAGTTCAATGCCGAAACCAGATCGGAACCGTAGGACACTTCGTCTGCGATGACGCCGAATTCGGTGCCGATCGGGTCGGGCATCTCGCGCGCCACCATGGCGATCGCCACCGGCACCGGATGGCCAGCCTTCAGGCCGCGCGTGATCAGTTCCAATGCTTCCGGCAATTGCATGCCGAACCGCTTCACCCGGCGCTTGCGCTTGAAACGCAACGTCAGCACCGGCAGCACCGGCACAAGCACCACGAACAGGACAAGCCCCATCAGCGGCGGCAAGCCGTACCAGATGGCGACCAAGGCCATGGCCATCGCCACGCCGCAGGTGATCATCAGGAATTTCGACAGCGGCATGATCATGCCCGACTGGGTTCGCAGAGCGCGGAACCGGTCCGGCGAAAACAGCGGCGTGCCCGCGTCAAGGCCGCGCTCCTTGCGCAGTTGCACAAGCACCTGCTCCTGGCTGATCTTGTTTTCCTGCAGCTTCATGCGCCGGTTGATGGCGGTGCGCTTGTCGCTGCGGCCTGCATAAAGCAGGTAGCAGGCCTCGGCGATCAGGATGCCGGTCAGCGCCGCCGCGGCATAGACGACATAAATCGCGCTGAGTTCGTCGAACACTTGGCTACTCCTGCGGCCGGCCGGGTTCGAAATATCGTCCGGGGAACTCGATGCCCATGGCGCGCAGATCCTCGAGGAATCGCGGCCGGATGCCAGTCGCCTCATAGTGGCCGAGGATCTTGCCGTCTGCCTCCATGCCGGTGCGCACGAAGCGGAAGATCTCCTGCATCTGGATGACGTCGCCTTCCATGCCCGTCACCTCGGCGACACTGGTCACCTTGCGCTTGCCGTCGGACAGGCGCGTCAGCTGGACGATGAGGTCGAGCGCGCTGGCGATCTGGCTGCGGATCGACTGCACCGTCATCGGCATGCCGGTCATGCCAAGCATCTGCTCAAGCCGCGAAATGGCGTCGCGCGGCGTATTGGCATGGATAGTCGCCATCGAGCCTTCGTGGCCGGTGTTCATCGCCTGCAGCATGTCGAAGGCCTCCTCGCCGCGGCACTCGCCGAGGATGACGCGGTCGGGACGCATGCGCAGCGCGTTCTTGACCAGGTCGCGCTGCTTCAGCTCGCCATGGCCTTCGATGTTGGCGGGGCGCGTCTCCATGCGCGCGACATGCGGTTGCTGCAGCTGGAGCTCGGCCGCGTCCTCGATGGTGATCAGGCGCTCATCTTCCGGAATGAAGGCCGACAGGGCATTGAGCATGGTCGTCTTGCCGGTGCCGGTGCCGCCCGAAATGATCGTCGTCTTGCGGGCATGCACGGCCGCCGCCAGCACCTCGGCCATGTTCTGTGTGATGGCACCGAATTCGACCAGCTTGTGCAGGCCGAGCTTGTTCTTGGAGAATTTGCGGATCGACACCAGCGGTCCGTCGACCGCCACCGGGCGGATGGCCGCGTTGAAACGCGAGCCGTCCAGCATGCGCGCATCGACCATCGGCTGCGATTCGTCGACGCGGCGCCCGACCGCGGCAACGATCTTGTTCACGATGCGCAAGAGATGCGCCTCGTCCTTGAATGGAATGTGGACCGGCTGCAGCTTGCCCCTCTTTTCGACAAAGCAGTTCAGGTGGCCGTTGATCAGGATGTCGTTGATGTCGGGGTCCTTGAGCAGCGGCTCGAGCGGACCGAGACCGACCATCTCGTCGACGATGTCGTCAACCAGCGCGTCAAGCTCGACGGTGTTGATCGCCATGCGCTCCTGTTTGGTCTTTTCCGACACGAAATCATGCACTTGCCTGCGCATCTCATCCTTGGGCAAACGCTCCAGCGCGACAAGATTGATCTCCTCGAGCAGCAGCCGATGGATACGCACGCGCGCATCAAGCACCTTGTTGGCATTCTTTGCTGGCGCTGCGTCTGGCTTGGCCGGCAAAGCCTTTCGGTTCGTCGGAATGACAACAGCATGATGGGCGACCGGCATCGGCTCAGTCGCGCGCTGCGGACGCGCGTCGCGGTTCTGCAGGGTGGAAAAGCGGCTGGTCATCCGGCCTTCCTCTTCAACAATCCACGGCCCATGCCAAACAGCGAGCGCGATTTCGCTCGGGTTGGGATCGCCTCCTCCGGCAGGATGATCTTCTTCAAATCGTTGATGACATTGGCGTTCGGATCGATCTCGTGCAACGGCACGCCGCGATCGACCGCCTCGCGCACCAGCCGGTAGTTGTTGGCGATGCCACCGACGAAATGCTCGCCGAGGATTTCCTGGACGTCCGCCTGCTTGATGCCGTTGTCGAACATCTTCTGTTCGAAGCGATTGACGATGACGTTCGGCTTCACTTCCTTGCCGGCGGTCTCGTAGACCGCCTGGATCAGCCGCTGCGTATGGCGCAGGCACGGCACCGTCATCTCGGCGACGATGTAGAGCTTGTTGGAACCGAGCAGCACGGTCTCCGTCCATGGAAACCAGGTGCGCGGCATGTCGATGACGACATTGTCGAAATAGGCCGAGACGAGATCGAGCATGCGCACCACGACATCGGTCTTGAACGAGCGCATTTCCGATGGACGCGTGGGGGCAGCCAGCACGCAGAGCCCGCTCGCATGCTTGGACAGCATCACATCCAGCAGTTGCCGGTCGAGGCGCTCGGGCTGGTTCTCGATCTCGGTGATGTCGAAGCGCGGTTCGAGGTCGAGATATTCGGCACAGGCGCCTTGCTGGAAATTGAGGTCGACCACGCAAGTCGACGCGCCGCGCGTCACCGAATGATGCAGCTGGAAGGCGGTTTGTAGCGCCAGCGTCGTGGTGCCGACGCCGCCTGCTGCCGGCATGAAGGTGTAGATCTGCGACTCGGTGTTTTCCTCGCGCCCGGGGCCCTGCAGCGCACGCACCACGGAGCGCACGAGATCGGCGGTAGTGATCGGCTTGACCAGGAAATCCGCGACCTTGAGCTGCACCAGAATGCGCACCGCGGCGGCGTTGAACTCCTGCGTGACGACGACGACCGGCACCTTATCCTCCAGCCGGCGCATGATGCGCTGCAGCGACTCGACCTCCTCCAGCCTTGCCGCATCCATGTCGACGATGATCGCACCGAAGTCGGCTTCCTGGATCTCGCCGCGCAGCTCGACGACATTCTTCTCCACTGTCGAAAGCTGAATGATCTCGGAGGCCGCGAACGCGGTCCGCGTGTCCTGCACGAAGGTCCTGTCGGTCGATACGAGCAGGATCTTCCTGGTCTTGATGCCGTTTGCCATTCTCTCAGCCTGTCAGGTCGCCCGTTGACCAGTTGCCCGTTGAATCAGTTGCTCGTGGTGGACTGCGACGCTTTCGCACCGGCCGCCTGATCGGGGGGGACCGCCGCCGCGCTGCCTCTCTGGGCGGGCACCAGAAGTCTGGTGTTCTGGACCCCATATTTCCAGGGATCGACCATTTGCATGACGGTGTTGGCGGCCTGCGCCTCACCTGCGCCGGTCGTCGGCCCCTCGCTGCGCGCGTAGTCGTCGCTGGTGCAGCCGGCGGCAAGGCTGGCCAGCAGCAAGGCGATACTCGATCTCAAGACCAGACGCATGGCTTCAGTCCTTCGGCAGGTCGAGGAAATGCCCGACCGTGGTGACGGCGGCCGGCTGAGCAACGCTGCCGTCGGCCATTGCCAGCGCGCGGTTGGCGTCGGATGTCTTCACTTCCTCGGTATTGTTGAGAAAATAGTCGGCGCTGCTGGCCGGCTGCGTGCCGTCGGTCGGCTCGACGAGCTTCTTCGACGGATCGACCGGCTTGACCAGATAGGGGGTGACGATGATGACCAGGTCGGTCTCGCGCCGCTGATAGGATTTCGAGGAGAACAGTGCCCCAAGCACCGGCATCTTGCCGAGACCGGGAATGCGCGACGTGGTGATGTCGTTTTGCGACTGCAGCAATCCGGCGATCATGAAGCTCTGGCCGTTCTTCAGGTCGACCGACGTCCTGGCACGGCGCACAATGAAGCCGGGAACCGAGATGGTGCCAATATTGTAGGAGGCCGAAGCGTCGATCGAGGAGACTTCCGGCGCGATGTCCAGGCTGACCAGCCCGTCCTTCAGGACGGTCGGCGTGAAATCCAGGCTGACGCCGTATTTCTTGTAGCTGACCGAGATCTTGCCGTTGTCCTCGGAGACCGGGATCGGGAATTCGCCGCCGGCGAGGAAGCTCGCCGTCTGGCCGGACCGGGCGATCAGGTTCGGCTCGGCCAGCCGCCGCGCCAGGCCGCGCTCTTCCAGCGCCTTGATGGCGATATCGATCGACACACCATTCGACAAAAGCCGGCCGATAATCTCGCCGGTGCCGGCGGCCGGCACCGAACCCGGATCGATCGTTACATCTCGGCCGCCGATGCCGTAGGCAAAATTGGCGGCGTACTTGGCGCCGAGATCCTGGCCCGCCTGCCGGTTGATTTCGACGAAACGGACGTTGAGCTGGACCTGCTGCGATGACGAGATATTGACGGAGTTGATCACCTCCTCGGTGCCGGAAAAGCGCGTCGCGATCTTGTTTGCCTTTTCGGCGGCGACCGCGTCATCCGCCTCGCCCGACAGCACGACACGGCCATTGGCCGAGCCGACCTTGATCCTGGCATCCGGCACGCTGGCTCGAATGGTGCTGGCCAACTGGTCGGTGTCGAGTGTCACCTCGATGTCGACGGTGCCGACAAGCTGCTTCTTCTCGTCGAACAGCGCAATACCGGTGGTGCCGAGATTGTTGCCGAGCACATAGAAGGATTTGTCGGTCAGCGGATTGACGTTGGCGATCTCCGGATCGCCGATGACGATCTGGTAGAAGGCGGCACTGGTCATGATCGTCTTCGGCTTGCCCTTGGCAACCTTGATCGACGCGTTCTTGGTCGACGACACATAAACGATGTCGTTGTCGGCCCTTGCCGAGGCGCCGAAGGCCAGCATCGCGGCGGCAGCCACCGAAGCCGCGACAGCCGCAGTGCGCAAAACGCGCAACCGCCCCATGACCCGATATATGATCAGCCCCAGCATTGTCCCGTCCCTCACCCAGTCCCCACTGGCTTCTATTTCTGGTCCCGCGAAGGAACCTGGTATTCCTCGGCCTTTGTGCCGCGCGTCACGATGACGGTCTTGAACTTCGGTTTTTCCGGCTCTTTCACCACGGCATCGAACAGCGAACCGGCAGCGCCCTGCACATTCGAGGCTACCGATCCACCGAAGGAAGAGATGGTGGTGACGCCATTCTTGCCGTCGCCGCCCTCGCTGGAGGACCGAAGCGACAAGGACAAGGTGCCGACGGTGCGGGCCAGCGCCACCTTCTGCGCGCCGTCGGTCGTCACCTCGATGGTCACGGAATTGGAAATCTGCGGCGTCGTCTGGCGCTCGTCGGCCCCCTGCCCGACGCTCAGCACCTTGGCGTCGGCGGCAACGATCTCGGAGGTGATGGTGGAACCGGCAGCGCCCTGAGCGTTCTTGGCCACTTCCTGGATTTCGCCGGCATCGCGTGTCAGCACGACATCAACCCTGTCGCCCGGCGTGATGAAGCCGCCAACCCCGGCGATCTCATCGGTTCGGATAGTCACCGCCCGCATTCCTGGCGTCATCATGTTGGAAAGCGTGGCGCGGCCATTTGGTCCGGACAGCTTGGTCAGCAGCACCGGTTCGTTGACCTCGATCGGCGACAGCACCACGCGACTGCCATCGGCGAGCAACGCATTGATGGTGGTGAAGGCACCCTGCGGCACGGACTCTTGCGACCACGGGATTTCTCTGAGCTGCACCCGGTCGAGTTCCATGCCATAACGCAGCGGCGCATTGGCCACCACAATGGTCTTGAACTCCACCCCGGGCACAACAGGTGCCGGGATCGACGACGTCTTCTCCTCGGAATCGGCCTTGGCCTGGCTCTTGACCCAGAAATCCGCGGCGAAGATCGAGATCGCGCCAAAAACGGCGGCGATGCCGATCATCGATATGGCCTTGCCCCTCACGCCGAAACCCCTGATGCCCGCAGTTTCTTGTTTTGTTGGGCTCAGGCTAGGCGGCATTGTTAAAGAATTAGGAATCTTGTGTGGCGGTATTGGATCTATTTCCGCCTGCTTGGTTATCGAATGGTTTTGGGGTAAGAGGGGCCGGATCCCCGAACGGAACAGGAACCTCGGTCGCTTGGCGCTGAAAAGCGTGGCAGTATCGCGAGGTGATTCGCAGCACCGGACCCTATGGCAGGCATGGACGACAACAACGATCTCTTCGGCAATATGGACAAGCAGCCGCAGCCGGTTCGCACACCGGCACGTCCGGCGGATCCGCTGGTGCAGGCCACGAAGCGTCCTGCCGCGACAAAGGATGGCAGCGAGGGCTATAGCGCCGCCGACATCGAGGTGCTGGAAGGGCTGGAGCCGGTGCGGCGCCGGCCAGGCATGTATATCGGCGGCACCGACGACAAGGCGATGCACCATCTGTTCGCCGAGGTCATCGACAATTCGATGGACGAAGCGGTGGCCGGCCATGCCACCTTCATCGATGTCGAGCTCTCGGCCGACGGCTATCTCACCGTCACCGATAATGGCCGCGGCATCCCGGTCGACCTGCATCCGAAGTTCAAGAAGCCAGCGCTCGAAGTCATCATGACGACTCTGCATTCGGGCGGCAAGTTCGACTCCAAGGTCTACGAGACATCGGGCGGCCTGCATGGCGTCGGCGTGTCCGTGGTCAACGCGCTGTCGGACCATCTCGAGGTCGAGGTCGCGCGCGGCCGCCAACTCTATCGCCAGCGCTTTTCGCGCGGCGTTCCCGTGACCGGCCTGGAGCATTTGGGCGAGGTCCACAACCGGCGCGGCACAAAAACCCGCTTCCACCCCGACGAGCAGATTTTCGGCAAGGGCGCGGCGTTCGAGCCGGCGCGGCTCTACCGCATGACCCGCTCGAAGGCCTATCTGTTCGGCGGCGTCGAAATCCGCTGGACCTGCGACCCGTCGCTGATCAAGGAGAAGGACCAGACGCCGGCCAAGGCGGAATTCCACTTTCCCGGCGGCCTGAAGGACTATCTCAAGGCGTCGCTCGGCGACGAGTTCCAGGTGACGCGCGAAATCTTCGCCGGCAAGAGCGAGAAACAAGGCGGCCATGGAGCGCTCGAATGGGCGGTGACCTGGTTCGGCGGCGACGGCTTCATCAATTCCTACTGCAACACCATTCCGACCGGCGAAGGCGGCACCCACGAGGCCGGCTTCCGCAATGTGCTGACGCGGGGCCTGCGCGCCTATGCCGATCTCGTCGGCAACAAGCGCGCCTCCATCGTCACCTCGGAAGACGTCATGATCTCGGCGGCGGGCATGCTGTCAGTGTTCATCCGCGAGCCGGAATTCGTCGGCCAGACCAAGGACAGGCTGGCGACGATCGAGGCGATCCGCATCGTCGAGACCGCGATCCGCGACCCATTCGACCATTGGCTGGCCGACAATCCGCAGGAAGCGTCGAAGCTGCTCGAATGGGTGATCGCACGCGCCGACGAACGGGTGCGCCGCCGCCAGGAAAAGGAAGTGTCGCGCAAAAGCGCGGTACGCAAGCTGCGGCTGCCCGGCAAGCTCGCCGACTGCACGCAGAATGCCGCAGCCGGTGCGGAACTCTTCATCGTCGAAGGTGACTCGGCGGGTGGCTCGGCCAAGCAGGCGCGCGACCGCGCCAGCCAGGCTGTGTTGCCATTGCGCGGCAAGATCCTCAACGTCGCCAGCGCCGGCAACGACAAGCTCGCCGGCAACCAGCAGATCTCGGACCTGATCCAGGCGCTCGGCTGCGGCACGCGGTCGAAATACCGCGACGAGGATTTGCGCTACGACCGCGTCATCATCATGACCGACGCCGACGTCGACGGCGCCCACATCGCTTCGTTGCTGATCACCTTCTTCTACCAGGAGATGCCGGCGCTGGTGCGTGGCGGCCACCTTTATCTCGCGGTGCCGCCGCTTTACTCTATCCGGCAAGGTGGCAAGGTCGCCTATGCCCGTGACGACGCGCACAAGGAAGAGCTCCTGCGCACCGAATTCACTGGGCGCGGCAAGGTGGAGCTTGGCCGTTTCAAAGGTCTGGGCGAGATGATGGCCGCCCAGCTCAAGGAAACCACCATGGATCCGAGGAAGCGCACGCTGCTTCGGATCGATGTGATCGACGCCGAAGCAGCGACCAAGGACGCTGTCGATGCGTTGATGGGCACCAAGCCGGAAGCTCGCTTCCGCTTCATCCAGGAACGCGCCGAATTCGCCGAGACGGAAGTGCTGGATATCTAGCCGCCAGCCGGTCTATCTCCTTGTTTTGACGCAATTCCCAAGGGAAAGCGCTATGCGCTTTTCCCGGGAAAACCGTATCACACTTTTCCTGGAATTGCTCTAGCTTGCGCTTCTGATACGGAGACCGGCATGTGATCTCGGCGCGGCTGAAGGGTTATTTCGAGACGAGTTTGGCGGGGTTGACGCAACCGACGCGCTCGGACTGGATTTTCGCCCTGCGCACCGTTTCGGCCGGGCTGATCGCGCTGCTGGCCGCCTACGCGCTGAAGCTCGACCATCCGCAATGGGCCATGATGACGGTGTTCATCGTCGCCCAGCCGGTTGCCGGCATGGTGCTGGCGAAAGGCTTCTACCGGTTGCTCGGCACGCTGGTAGGCGGTGTCGCGGCGATCGGCATCACCACGGTGTTCGGCACCGGCCCGTGGGCGCTGGTGACGGTGCTTGCCGTCTGGATCGGCATCTGCACCTTCGTCTCGTCACTGCTGCGCAATCCCGAAGCCTATGGTGCCGCCCTTGCCGGCTATACCGCGATGATTATCGGCCTGCCCGCCTTCGGACAGCCGCATCTCGTCGTCGACCTCGCGGTCGCGCGCTGTGCCGAGATCGTGCTCGGCATCGTCTGCGCCGGCCTGACAAGCCGGCTGATCCTGCCAAGACTGGCCAGCAACGCCATCGTCTCGCGCCTGAAGCGCTGCATTCTCGATCTTGCGACTTACGCGGCCGGTGCGTTCTCCGGCGGCGATCCTGCAACGCTGTCCGGCCTGCACCGAAAGCTGGTCGCCGACACCCAGACGCTCGGCGAGATGCGCGCCTATGCCAGGCTCGAAGCACCGAGCTTCGCGCCGCGCGCCCATCCGGTCCGGCGTACCATCGGACAGCTGCTCTCGGCCCTCTC
Source organism: Mesorhizobium sp. M1409 (assembly GCF_040317535.1). NCBI lineage: Bacteria > Pseudomonadati > Pseudomonadota > Alphaproteobacteria > Hyphomicrobiales > Phyllobacteriaceae > Mesorhizobium > Mesorhizobium sp. M1409. The sequence continues at coordinate 31,529 of NZ_JAMYKV010000046.1, read as the reverse complement.
GGCGGCCCGTGCTTTGCATTCGCACGCCGCCCCCAGGAACGCCGCACTCATTCCGGTGCGCTCGGAATTGCAGTCGCTGGTCGGCGAGCTGTCGACAAAGCCCGGCGCGCTGGACGACACCGCGCCCTGGGTAGCGCGGCTCGATGCCATCACGGCCAAGGCCCGGCAAATGCCCGATGCCTCGACCGACCAGGGTGACGACAGGGTCGGCACCATCACACGCCTCACCATCGCCGCCGATTTCGCCGAGGCGTTCAAGCAGGTGCTGCGCGGTCTTGACGCCTTGCGCACGCCTGCCACGCGCCCGATCCGGGGCAGCCGGCAGCCTGCGCTGGTCGTGCATCGCGATTACTCCGGCGCATCGCGCAACGCTATCCGCGCTGCCCTTGCCACCTTGCTGGTCGCGGCCTTCTGGCTGACGACGAAATGGTCGGAAGCGGCCGGCACGGTCATTCTCGTTGCCGTCGTATCGAGCCTGTTTGCTGCCCGCCCCGACCCCGTGCAAGTCGCCTGGGGCTTCTTCAAGGGAACACTGCTCGCTTTGCCCTTTGCCTTTCTTGTCGGTCAGATCGCGTTGCCCGCTTTGCCCGGCTTCGGCTGGTTCATGCTGTTTGTCGTGCCGATCCTGGTGCCCACGGCGCTGGCGATGGCCAATCCACGCTATGTCGGCGTGGCGACGGCCTTCGCTATCAACTTCCTCGCCTTCCTCAGTCCGCATCAGGCGATGACCTATGATCCCGTGCCCTTCTTCGCCGGCTCGGCGTCGATCCTGGTCGGCATTCTGCTGGCGATCGGCGTCTTCATCGTCGTGCTGCCCGCCGATCCGTGGCTTGCGGCCAACCGCATCGTGCGCGCCATGCGCGAGGATTTGGCGCGGCTTTGCCTGCATGAGCGGGTGCCGAGGCGCTCGGCCTTCGAGAGCCTCGCCTATGACCGCATCAATCAACTGATGCCGCTGGTGCAGAACGCCGGCAGCAAGGGCGATGCGGTCCTGGGCGGTGGCGTCGCCGCCGTCACCGTCGGCCTGGAGATCCTGCGGCTGCGCGGAGCAAGCCAAAGCCATGCCATCCCATCCGAGACCGCGCTTTCGATCACGAACTTCCTGCGGGGGCTGGCGCGCGAACTCCTCTTCCGCGCCCCCGGCGATCCGCGGACGTCGACCGTCGCCGTCGCCCGCCAATATGCGGCGAGCATCGCCCAACGAAACGGCGCCGGCGAATTGCTGCAGATAGCGGCATCGTTGCGCATCATCGCCGCGGCGATGGAGGATTTCCCTGATTTCTTCGCGAGCAACAGGCCTTAGCGAATGTCATTGCTGGCTGGATCTGCGCATAGGCGTCCCGTTCTCGGCTGGCTTTGATTCATCGTCAAGATCGACCCTGAAGTGCTCCGCGACCCGCGCGATAAGGCTCGAGATACCGCCTATGGCTTCCTGAAGCTTTGCCTTGTCAGGCGCACGAGGTATCTGGCCTGAAGGCAACGTATATCTGAAAGTGGTCGCATACGCCTCCAGCCAAACGAGTGACTTCAACGCCGTTTTCTCGGCGTGATCGTCCGGAAATCGCCTTACAATCTTGTCCAGCTGATGTGCATCGTGACGTTCGATGTGAATTGCCTCCGAGGTCGCCAGCGCCCGGATTATCTGCTCGATCGCCTGTTGGCTGAGATAGGCGGCGTTGCGAGACCCTGATGCAGCCAGAGTGCGTGCATCCCTGATACAACCATTCGCCAATCGAAGAGCGCTGGCGATGGTCCACTGGTCAGACATCCAATCGACGCCCGTCCCGAGCAACGTCATACGCGATCGTATTTCGCGAATCCCAACTTGCCGCCAAAGCGCTCGATGTAGTGGACAGGATAGTCGCTGGAATTCCGATTTCGTGCTGGATTTCCCAACCAATGAGCGGGTCCAGGAGTTCCGGCCTAGCATCATCCGGCAACGCAACGAGAATATCCCAGTCGCTATCGGGCCGATTGTCGCCCCGTGCTCGGCTGCCGAACAGCCAGATAGAATCGGGGTTCAGGCGAACCCGGATTTTATCGATCAGCGGCTTGATCTCGGTCGGTACCGCGAGACGCTTTGAGGATGGATGGCGCATGCTCAAAACATAATACCAATTCTTTACTTCGACAACGCAATGGCATCGAAACCGTCCAGCCGTCAAATGGATCCAAAGCTAGGCGGCGGCGATCGCCAGCGCGTGGCCTCGCGCGTTCTCGCGCAGCGCATCGAGATGGATCGACCTGACCAGCGCGGCCAGATCGCCTTCCGCCGACTGTCCACCCACCTCCTTCAGCATCAGCCAGCTGACCTCCTGCACACCGGCGACGCGCTTGCCGTTGGCGACCTCGCGCCAGATCTTCAGTGCGCGCAGGATGATGGCGTGCGTTGCGGCGGCGAGGCCGGCGCTGCGGAACAGCGCCTGCAAGGCGACATCGTGCCCGCCAGCAAGCAGCGCCCTCACCCTTTGTTCGGACTGCTGGCTGAGCGCGACCAGCGCCGAGCCGAAGAAATCGACCTTGCCATGCGCGATGGTGCGGATGAGGAAGCTGGCGGTGAGATCGCCGCGCAGCCTGAGATGCTCGATCAGTGCGGCATGTTCTTCCTGGCGCGTGCCCTCGATCAGCGTCACCGAAGCCTTGACGCACGCGTCGCGCATGACGCGGTCGGCGCGCGCCGCGCCCATCATTGCCATGACCAGCGGCGACGTTTTCAGCATCTCGCCGAGCTTGACGAGCAGCATATGCCGGCAGTCGGCAGGCAGCCGGGCGTCCGAGATCAGCGCCTCACGAACCAGAGGCAGATGGCCGTGGCGTTCGGCCATGCGGCGAAAGCTGAGCGAGGCGATGTCGGCGCCGCTGTTGGCAAGCAACACGGCGCAGGCTTCCGCCTCGCCGATCTCGGCAATGGCCGCCGACAGCGCCATGGAGACGACCGGCCGGTCGGCGATCAATTTCTGCGTCGCCTTCGGGCTTGAGGCCACGCGGTTGATCAGGTCGGCGTCGGTGAGCAGCGGCGAGCGCGCCAGCACTACCCCGGCGACTTCCGGCTGGTCGGACGCCAGCACGCTGATGATCTGCAATGGCGCGTGGTGGCTCATGGACAGCGCCTCGGCCATCGCCAGACGCACCTTCGACGAGGCATCGTCGAGCAGCAGGGTCAGCGCCGCTTCGGCGGCGCAACGATCCTCGAAAGGCAGGTCGGAATTGACATAGGCTCGGGCCAACGCGCTGGCGGCGGCGGCGCGTTCCGACACCCTGGCCGTGTAGATCCATTTCAGGAAATGCGAAACAACAACCATGCCCGTCTGCTTAAGCCCCTTGCCAGAAGGTTTCTGGCCCCGGTCAGGACGGTAGGCAGAAATGGTTTACGAACGGTTCACCATGTTCATTAACTGGCTTGCGAGCACCGAATGCAGCGCTTATCAACCCCATGGCAGCAGAGGAGCAGGATATGGCCGGGCTTTATCTCCAGGAGTTCGTTGTCGGCCAGGTCTTCCAGCACACGCTGCGCAAGACCGTTACCGAAAGCGACAACATGCTGTTTTCGGTGATGACGCTGAACCCGCAGCCGCTGCACATCGATTTCGATTTTGCCGCCAGGAGCGAATGGGGCAAGCCGCTGGTCAACTCGCTGTTCACGCTCGGGCTGATGATCGGCATCTCGGTCAATGACATCACCGTCGGAACCACGGTGGCCAATCTCGGAATGAAGGAAACCGTGTTTCCGTACCCGGTCTTCCATGGCGACACCATCCGGGTTGAAACCACCGTCATTTCAGTGCGCGAATCCAGGTCGAAACCCGATCGCGGCATCGTCGAATTCGAGCATCGCGCCTACAACCAGCATGGCGATCTCGTCGCCAAATGCACGAGGCAAGCGATGATGCTGAAGAAGGCGGCCTGAAGCATGCGTTCGCTGCTGTTCGTCCCCGGCGATTCCGAGAGGAAGCTGGAAAAGGGCTTTGGTGCCGGCGCCGATGTCGTCATCGTCGATCTTGAGGATTCCGTGGCGCCGCACAACAAGGCGCTGGCGCGCGAGGTGGCGGCGCGCTTCCTCGCCAAGCGCAGGGCGCAAACCAGTTCGGCCATCTATGTCAGGGTCAACGATCTGTCGACCGGGCTGACCGATGACGATCTGGCGGCATTGGTGCCGGCAAGACCCGACGGTATCATGCTGCCCAAGTCGAACAGCGGCCAGGATGTGCAGCATCTCTCGGCAAAACTCAGGGTGCACGAGGCCGAAAACGGTCTCGCCGACGGCGTGATCAAGATCCTGCCGATCATCACCGAAACGCCGGCGGGCGTGCTGGCGGCGGCGACCTATGCCGGGACAAGCGCACGGCTTGCTGGCCTCACCTGGGGCGCGGAGGATCTGTCGGCGGCGATCGGCGCGCGCTCGACCCGCGACGAGCGCGGCCGCTACACCGACGTGTTCCGCTTTGCCCGCACCATGACCATCCTTGCCGCGGGTGCGGCGGAAGTCGAGGCGATCGACACCGTCTTTCCGAATTTTCGCGACATGGCGGCCTTCGAAGCGGAATGCGCCGAGGCCGAGCGGGACGGTTTCACCGGCAAGATGGCGATCCACCCTGACCAGGTGCCCGTCATCAATGCCGCATTCACGCCGTCAGTCGAAGCCGTGAGACAATCGGCGGCAATCGTCGCGGCGTTCAAGGCGGCGGGAAATCCCGGCGTCGTCGGCATCGACGGCAAGATGTACGACCGCCCGCATCTGCGGCTGGCCGAACGGCTTCTGGCGCGTGCCAGGGCGGCCGGCGTTTCCGCTTAGAGCAATCTCCAGGAAAAGTGTGAAACGGTTTTCTATCCGAAACTGCGTCAAAAAGGGAATTAGAGCGGTTCGGCGTTTTCGTGAAACGGTGAACCGCTCTGGTCTCAGTCCCGCGCCAGCACGATGATGCGGTCCTCCGGCAGATAGGCCAGTGCTTCCGACCTCAGCGGGTTGACGGTGACGCCGCCCAGCGCCCGCTGGTCGGCCTCTCCGGCGCGAATGCGCCGGTAACCTAAGGCGATTTCGCCCCGCAACCGCGCCGATTCCGCGATCGTCCAGAAGGTCAACGGCTGATCGATGGCGACATAGTCGGCGATCGGACGCATGTAGATTTCGGAGCCCTTCTCGTCGAGCAGGTCATCGAAGATCGCGGCAAGGTGCTGGTTCTCGGACGCCTGCGCCAGCATCAGGCTGACCAGCCTGTTGCTGACGACGAAATCATCGGCCTTGGTCACTGCCGCAAGCTCTCGGTTGCGCACATCGATCATCTCGCTGACGATGCTGATGTGCATACCGGCATCATCCGCGATCTTGCGCAGATGCAGCAGCGTCACCAGCGTGCGCGTATCGGCGGGCTGCGCTGCCATGGTTTCGCTATAGCCGAGGACCAGCACGTGGTCGTAGGAAGGCACGTCCAGACTTGCCAGCGCGGTGCTGCTCGACGTGTCCGTGACGCGGCAGTAAACTGACAGATTGTCACCGGCGACGGGCAGGCCGGCAACTTCCTGCTCGAGGCCGGGCGTATCGGCCGCGATGGTCAGGATCGAACCAGGCGCGACGTAGCGCGACAGTTCGTAGGTTATGATCGGACCGCGCCGGTTCCAGCCGAGGACAAGCGTGCGCTCCGGCTTCGTCTGGACGGGCCGCGGCTCGAGGATCGCCGCCGCGTCGATCTTGATCCCGGCGCTCCGCAGCTTTATCGCCGCATCGTCCTCGGCGATGATGATGGCGCGCATGTCCTTGCCGATCACCAGGTCCGATGGCGGATTGAGATTGACGCGCCCCTTTTGGTCGCAAAGCCCGATCAGCGCGCAGTGTTCATACGCCATCACGGCCTCGCCGAACGTCCTGCCGGTGAGGTCCGGCTGCTCGGTCGTGTAGATTTCGCAGCCGTCGAAATCGAGCAGCTCCGAATAGACGCCGCTGAGGCCCGACTGCCGGCTCGAATGCACGACGATGCGCGAGATCAGCTGGTCGGCCAGCACGAGCTGCACCTCGGCTCCGCCGACGACGCGCGCGACCTCGGCGTTCTTGCCATCGCGGATCTCGGCGGCGATGTTGTAGGGGGCGGTGCGCCGGTTCGGATCGTTGACCAGCGCCAGCACCGTCTTGATGACCTGCGAATCCGGATCGTCGCCGTCCGGCGACAGCACGATGACCGACCGCGAGGTCTGCGGGTTGACGATGGCAAGGTCGTAGAGATCGGTCGGGTCGCCGCTGCGGCAGATGATGCGCGTGTTGCCTAGTTTGCCGACCTTGGCCGCGATCTCGTCCTCCATCTCGACCTTGTCCATATTGGCCATGACGACGATGCGCGGACGGCGGCGGCTGCCATTGGCGATGACGAGTTCGGAGATGACGTCGAAGATCGACGGCGACCAGTTGAGGATGATGGTGTGATCGGTCTCCAGCACCCGCGAGCGGCCTTTGCGCAATTCATCGAGCTTGCTGTCGACGCCGGCGCTCAGCACGCCGATGAGGGCCGACACGACGAAGATGCCGGCAAGCGTGACAAACAGCATAACGAGACGAAAGGCCCAGCCAGCGTCGCCGCCCATCGTACCGGAATCGAGCGTGCGCATCAGTGATTCCCAGAACGCTTCGACAAAGTTCAGCGGCTCGCCGCCTTCAGGCGCGATGCGGGTCACCGCAAGGAAACCCGCGGCGGCGATGATGATCAGCAGGGAAACCCCGGCAAGCCAGCCGATCAGCGCGATCGGGCCGGCGGCCATGCTCTTGTCAAACCCGTAGCGCAGCCGGGTTCCCAGCGAGTCTCGTTTCTTCATGTAGCCGATGCCCCGCAATATCCCCAAGGTCGATGCGCCAATGCCAGCGCATCGCCGAAGCCGCTCTCTTAGCCTGTGTTCAAATAAAGGGGAATCGCATTCGCGTGCTCACGGCAGGGAATCCGCCGACGCGGCAGACGGCGGCCGACTCCAACGGTTAGTCCTTGTCCCAGCGTGGCCGGCGCATCGAAAACACCTCGTCGACGCTGGCATAGTCCATATAGCCGAGGCGAGCGACGTTGCCCGCCTTGGTGATGTCGAACAGACCGTCTGTCAGGAAGGCGTCGTCGATGTATACGCCGACCACTTCGCCGGCGACGACGACAGCACTTGTCGGCGATCCGTCCAGCGCCTTTGGCCGAAAGACCTCCGTCACCCGGCATTCGAGTGCCGCCGGCGCCGCCGCCACCCGCGGTGGCGCGACCAGGCGCGACGGCGCCATGGCAAGATCGGCATAAATGAATTCATTGAAGCCGCGCGGTGCACTGACCGATGTGCGGTTCATCTTGTCGGCGAGATCGCGGCTGACCAGATTGGCGACAAACTCACCGGTTTCCTGCGCGAAGGAGGCGCTGTCTTTCTCGCCCTCGGAGGAGAACCAGACGATGAACGGCCGTGTCGAAACGGCATTGAAGAAGGAGTACGGCGCGAGATTGACCTCACCGGCCTTGTTCAGCGTTGAAATCCAGCCGATCGGACGCGGCGCCACGATCGCCTTCGAAGGGTCGTGCGGCAGACCGTGGCCCTTTGAAGGTTCGTAGAACATTCAGTCCGCCCACGGCCCCGAATAGTCGCGGTAAAGCGTTGCCGGATCTGGCCGTGGCCGCTCCGGCGCCGGCCCCGCATAGGAGCCGATATGGATGAAGCCGACGACGCGCTCCTGCGGCGCCAGCCCGAGCAGGGCCCTGCCCTCCGGCACATCCGAATACCAGTTGCTGATCATGTTGGTGCCATAACCCAGCGCGTTGGCTGATATCATCAGGTTCATCGCCGCCATGCCGCCCGACAGGAACATTTCCCATTGCGGGATTTTTGGATTCTCCCTGGGGATCGACACGACGCCGATCACCAGCGGCGCGCGCGAGAACCGCGCCAGTTCCTGGTTACGGCGGCCTTCCGGCAAGGGTCCCTCCCGCTGCTCGGCAAGCGCGGCCAACTGTCTGCCGATCTCGATACGAGCGTCGCCACGATACAGGATAAAGCGCCATGGCTCCAATCGGCCATGATCGGGCACCCGCGAGGCGGCGGCGATCATCGTCGCGATCTCCGCATCGCTCGGCGCCGGCTCCTTCAAATCAGGGATCGGCGCGGAGTTTCGGGTCAGCAGGAAGTCGATGATCGGCGACGCCATGGGCGCAAGTCTCCTAAACATTCTGTTTTGAGCTGAAGCGCACCATCGGGAATTCGGGCGGCTCGGGCATTGGCGTAGTATACGCCGGACGGAAGAGTCGTATCGATCGGACTCTTAAGCCTTGAAATTGCCACTGCCATGAGCTTCAACGCAAGGCATGTTTGAGGGGACTGTCCGTCTTTTCCTGGTCTGGCTCGGCGCCCTGCTGTTCATGGCGCCGGTTTCGTTCGCCATGGCGCAGAACGTCGATGGCGTAAGCGACCTGAAGCTCCCGGGAATCTCGAGCTATGCGACGCCGAAAGGCGAGAGGTCGCTGGCGCTGAGCGGCGGCGGCGCCATCACGCTGTCCGCCCAACTGACCGACAAGGGTTCGGATATCACCCGCGGCATCGTCTGGCGGGTCTTCAGGCCCGAAGCCGTCAACGGCAAATTGCCGATGGTCGCCTCCGCCCATGGCGGCACGGCCGTCTTCCAACTCGAACCCGGCAGCTATCTGGTTCACGCCTCCTACGGCCGGGCCGGCGCCACCAAGCGTATCACTGTCGGCAAGGACGCCAAGCGCGAGAGCCTCGTGCTCGATGCCGGCGGCCTCAAGCTCGACGCCGTGCTGTCTGGCGGCGTGCGCATTCCGGCGAAAAAACTGCGCTTTTCGATCTACGAGGGCACCGCCGAGGCCAATGGCGACCGCGCGCTGATCATTCCCGATGTCGAGCCAAACAGCGTCGTGCGGCTTAACGCCGGCATCTACCATGTCGTCTCGACCTATGGCGCGGTCAACGCGGTCATCCGCTCCGACATCCGCGTCGAGGCGGGCAAGCTGACCGAAGCCACCGTCGAGCACCACGCCGCCGAGATCACGATGAAGCTGGTGCGCGAAACCGGTGGCGAGGCGATCGCCGACACCTCCTGGTCGCTGCTCAACGAATCCGGCGATCCGATCAAGGAAACCGTCGGCGCCTTCGCCTCGATGGTTCTGGCCGAGGGCGACTACACCATCATCGCCAAGAACCGCGACCGCATCTACCAGAAGGATTTCACGGTCGTGGCCGGCCAGAACCAGGAGATCGAGGTTCTGGCCACCGAGGCCGCGGCGATGGACCCTGAGGAGGGCGCGGACTAGCCTTCGTTTGCTGATTCAAGCAGCCAGCTTGGTCCGCGCCGGCAGGAACGGAATGCGGCGACGCGCCACGACTGGCGCCAGGTCGAACACACCGCGATAAAGGCGATCGAGCAAGGCCTTGCGGTCGCGCAACGGCTCCAGTTCGCTCCAGCTCAGCACCTCGCCGACACGCACCTCGATCGCCTTGCCGGACAGCCGCGCGAATTCGGGAATGAGCAACGATGTACGCAATGTCAGCGACGCCTTGCCGACGAATTTCGCCACCCGGCCGTCGCGTTCGGCCATGTTCATCGGCCCGCTGACCAGATGGAACAGCCTGCCATTCTGCCCGGAAAAATGCATCGGAATGACCGATGCCTTTGCCTCCTGAATGAGACGCGCCGGAAACATCTTCCACGGCAGGTCGCGCGCCCGGCCAAAACCTTTTGGCGCGGTGGCGACGCCGCCGGCCGGAAACACCACGATGGTGACGCCTTCCTTGAGCAGCCGCACCGCCTCGTGGCGCACGGCCATGTTGCTCTTCAGCGCGTCCTTGGTCCCGGAAAAGTCGATCGGCAGCGAGTAAGGCTCCATCTCGCGGATCTTGAGCAGGTCCTTGTGGATCATCACCCGGAACGGGCGTCCGAGTTGTTCGGCCAATGACAGCACCGCAATGCCGTCACCGATACCGAACGGATGATTGGCGACGATCACCAGCGGCGTATCCGGCAATTGTGCGGGTGGCCATTGATCGGCGGTTCGTACCCGCACATCGATCAGGTCGAGCATGCGGCTGAACACGCGTTCGCCGGTCGGTACGACCTGACGGCGCCAGAAATCGTAAGACGCGGTGTAGCGGTCGCGGCCCGAAAGACCTTCGACCGAATGAATGAACCAGCGCGTCAGCGCCGGCTGGCGCGGATTGGCATAGGAAAGCTCGGGAAAAGGTCGTTCGCGCAATTTCAGCTTGAGCATATGGGCTCGTTACAAGGTCGGCGTGACATGGATATGAAAATGGCGGTGGATCGCTCCACCGCCATTTGGTCGGAACTGTGCCGATCAGGCCGCGCGTTTGCGCCTGCGGTCGGGTGTAACAGCTTCTTCGGCCAACTGCGCGATCGCCTGGTCAAGACCAAGCGATTCCTGGTCGCGTGAACCCAGCCGGCGCATGTTGACGGTCTGCTCCTCAGCCTCGCGCTTGCCGCAAACGAGGATGACCGGAACCTTGGCTAGGCTGTGTTCGCGGACCTTGTAGTTGATCTTCTCGTTGCGCAAATCCGCTTCCGCCAACAGGCCGGCGGCCTTCAGCTTTGCCACGACCTCTGTCGCATAGCCGTCGGCGTCCGACGTGATCGTCGCCACCACCACCTGCAGCGGCGCGAACCACAGCGGGAAATGGCCGGAATAGTTCTCGATCAGGATACCGAGGAAGCGCTCCATCGAGCCGCAGATGGCGCGGTGCACCATCACCGGCTGCTTCTTCTCCGAATCCGAGCCGATATAGAAGGCACCAAACCGCTCCGGCAGGTTGAAGTCGACCTGCGTCGTGCCGCATTGCCATTCGCGGCCGATGGCGTCCTTCAGCACATATTCGAACTTCGGCCCATAGAAGGCGCCCTCGCCTGGATTGATCGAGGTCTTGATGCGATTGCCGGAACGCGTCTTGATCGCTTCCAGCACGCTGCCCATGATCGCCTCGGCGTGATCCCACGCCTCGTCGGTGCCGACGCGCTTGTCCGGCCGTGTCGACAGCTTGACGCTGATCTCGTCAAAGCCGAAATCGGCATAAGTCGACAGGATCAAATCGTTGATCCGCAGGCACTCCGACGCCAGCTGTTCCTCGGTGCAGAAGATGTGCGCGTCGTCCTGCGTGAAGCCGCGCACGCGCATCAGCCCGTGCAGCGCGCCCGACGGCTCATAGCGATGCACATTGCCGAATTCCGCAAGTTTTACGGGTAGATCGCGGTAAGACTTCAACCCATGCTTGAAAATCTGCACATGGCCCGGACAGTTCATCGGTTTCAGCGCGAAGACCCGGTCGTCATCGGTATCGTCGCCGGCGACTGTCACCTTGAACATGGCGTCGCGATACCAGCCCCAGTGGCCTGACGTCTCCCACAGGCTCTTGTCGAGCACCTGCGGCGCGTTGACCTCTTGGTAGCCCTGCTCGTCGAGTCGGCGGCGCATATAGTTCACCAGGTTCTGGAACATCTTCCAGCCCTTGGCGTGCCAAAAGACGACGCCCGGCCCCTCTTCCTGGAAATGGAACAGGTCCATCTCGCGGCCGATCTTCCTGTGGTCGCGCTTCTCGGCCTCCTCCAGCATCGTCTGGTAGGCTTCGAGCTGCGCCTGATCGGCCCAGGCCGTGCCGTAGATACGCGTCAGCATCGGGTTGTTCGAGTCACCGCGCCAATAGGCGCCGGCCACCTTCATCAGTTTAAAGGCGTTGCCGATCTGCCCGGTCGAGGCCATGTGCGGGCCGCGGCAAAGGTCGAACCAGTCGCCCTGCGCATAGATCTTGAGGTCCTGGTCCTCAGGAATGGCGTCGATCAGCTCCAGCTTGTAGCGCTCACCCTTGTCGGCAAACACTTTTTTCGCCTTGTCGCGCGACCAGACTTCCCTAGTGAACGGCTTGTTGCGCGCGATGATCTCGCGCATCTTCTTCTCTATCACCGGGAAATCATCAGGCGTGAACGGCTCATTGCGGGCGAAGTCGTAATAGAATCCGTTCTCGATCACCGGCCCGATGGTCACCTGCGTTCCCGGCCACAGTTCCTGCACGGCTTCCGCCAGCACATGCGCCGCGTCGTGGCGAATCAGTTCCAGCGCGCGCGGGTCGTCGCGGGTGACGATCTCGACCTTGCCGGACTTGCCCAGCGGATCACCGAGGTCGCGCACGGTGCCGTCGATGGCATAGGCGACGGCCTTCTTGGCCAGCGATTTCGAGATCGATTCGGCCAGACCAGCACCGGTCATCGCCGCGTCGTATTCGCGGACGGAGCCATCGGGAAATGTCAGGGAAACGGAATTCAGCATCATGTATCTCCTATCCAGTCCCGCAAACGAGCGCGGGTGGTTAAAATGCATGCCCCCCAAAAGTGTATGGCGGTTTTGGAGTTACGACATGCATAGGGAAAAGCCGGATGCGTCCGGCGGCGGCTGTCTTTTATGGACAGTTTCCGCCGCCGTAAAGCCCGGCTCGGGTGTCAGGCGTTCATTTCACCAGCTGAGGCAGATCTTTCAGGAACGCGGCCCGCGTCTTAAGGCCCTTGGGCATGTCGGTGCGGTTGGTGTCGACCACCAGCCGCGCAAAGACGATCTGGCGGCCGTCCTTATTCGCCCAGCCGACGAACCAGCCGAGCGAGCGCTTATCCCTGACCTTGTCGGCATCGTTAGCCAGCTTGGTGCTGCCGGTCTTGCCTTGCACCGTCCACCCCCCAGCCTGGAATGTCGGGACGATGGCTGATGTCATGTCGTAGGCCTTGGCCGAGACCGGCAGCTTGCGGGTCAGAAGCTTGCGCAGGAAATCGACCTGCTCGACCGGCGTGATCTTCAGGGAAGAGTTCACCCAGGACTGGGTCAGGCCATCATTCTTGCCGGGGTTGCCGGAAACGTCGGCGTTGCCGTAGTCGAACTTCGACACATAGCCGGCAAAGCTTTGCGGCCCAAGCCGGCGGGTGATTTCCCTGGAGAACCACAGAATCGAATCCCGCTCCCAGATCACCGGATCGACGGTCTTCTGGTCCCGCTTCACCGCCTTGAATTCAGGTTTGTAGTCCCAGCTCGGCGTGTGCTCGTCACCCAGGATCCCACTATCATAACCGATCAGCGACAGCGGCACCTTGAACGTCGACGCCGGGCTGAACCGCTGATCGCACACCCCATCCCGGTAGAGCGCCTTGCCGCTCGCCGCATCGGCGATCACCGTGCATTGGACGTCCTTCAGCGGCGCCGATTGCGCGCGCAGCGGAAATCCCAGCAGCCAGGCGAGCAGGAAAAGGATCCCGGCAAAGATGAAGGGAAGACGGTCGAAATTACGCATTTTTGCTCGCTCCAGAACGGGTGTTCGAGCGGCTTAGCGAGGTCTCTTGTCTCGATTTTGTCTCAAATGCGCAGTCTTTGTGCAGGCTGGCGTTAACCCTACCAGATCGTAAACTCGCAGAGCCGCCGGAGCGTGACCGGCTCGATCAGCCTTGCGCTTCGCCGGGCTTGCTGCCGATCCGCCAGTAGCGCCATGGCGTGAACCAGACATAGCGCTCAGCCAAGGTTTCCGGCACGCGGTCGATGCCATGCGTGCCGAATGGCCCGCAGCGCAGCACGCGAAAAAATCCCATCCAGGCGCCGGCCCACAGGCCATGGCGGGCGATCGCCTCATGAGCGTATTCGGAACAGGTCGGCAGATGCCGGCAGGAATTGCCGACAAAGCCGGACAGTGTCAGCTGGTAAAGGCGCACAATCGACGTGCCGAGGAGACGACCTGGCGTCTTGCGCCACGGGCCGGGCCAGTTGCGACCGCGCTTTGGCGGTCCGGCGCTACGCGCATGTCCATGCTGGTCGCGCACCATAGTCTCCGTTCCAGAGCATGATCCCGAAAAGTGGAAACCGGTTTTCTCCGACGAACGGAAACCGTTTGTCAAAGACCATGCTCATACGATCGCGTTTCCCAGGCGATAGATGTGAGCTTCCACTGGAGAACGCAATCCCCTCCTGTCACGGACGGAAACGGCGAAACGGTCGCCGGCGGTCGATCATCGGCCCTCAGGCCGCTTGTTCTTCGGCGCGCTTCTTCTCGATCTGGCCGATGGCATCGACGACGGCATCGAAAGTCAGCATGGTCGAGGCGTGGCGCGCCTTGTAGTCGCGCACCGGCTCCAGATATTTCAAATCCGCGAAGCGGCCGTCAGGCGGCGCGCCATTTTCCTTCAGCATTTTCAGCATCGTTTCGCGCACCGCACGCAGTTCCTCGGCATTCGCGCCGACGACGTGCCGCGCCATGATCGAGGACGATGCCTGGCCGAGCGCGCAAGCTTTCACGTCATGGGCGAAGTCAGTGACCACGCCGTCCTGCATCTTGAGGTCCACCGTGACGGTCGAGCCGCACAGCTTGGAATGCGCCTTGGCGGTCGCGTCGGGATGATCGAGACGGCCGATGCGGGCGATGTTTCCGGCGAAACCCAGAATTTTCGCATTGTAGACGTCGTTTATCATTATTTTCCAATCCGTCGCCGCCAAGCGAACAGCGATTGCCGCTGACGTGTCTTCCTTTCGCTCGTCACGATCTTATATAATGCTGGCAGTCCGGTATCGACAAGACAACGAAAGTCAGTGTTCTTGCCGGGAAGTTCACGCCACTTGCGGGGCTGGAAACGGGGCGAGTTTCCTACACCGAAAGGTCGTGGTCCGTTCAACTCGTTCCTCCGCCGAGAGGAACTACGGGAGACGCCTTTATGGATGCCGTCATCAAGAAACTCATGCCCCAGTCAGCCTATATGGAGAAGCCGGTTACCGACCGGCCGAGCGAAGCCGAAGTCGAAGCCGCCGTGCGCACGCTTTTGCGCTGGACCGGCGACAATCCGGACCGCGAAGGGCTGATCGACACGCCAAAGCGGGTGGCCAAGGCCTTTCGCGAAATGTTCGGCGGATACGATATGTGCCCGGCCGAGGAGCTTGGCCGCACCTTCGAGGAGGTCGCCGGCTACGACGACCTGGTCATCGTCAAGGACATCACATTCCACTCGCACTGCGAACACCACATGGTGCCGATCATCGGCAAGGCGCATGTCGGCTATCTGCCCGACGGCAAGGTCGTCGGCCTGTCCAAGATCGCGCGCGTGGTCGATATCTTCGCCCATCGCCTGCAGACGCAGGAGGCCCTGACCGCGCAGATCGCCGGCGTCATCCAGGATGTGCTCAATCCGCGCGGCGTCGCCGTGATGATCGAGGCCGAGCACATGTGCATGGCCATGCGCGGCATCCGCAAGCAGGGTTCAACCACGCTGACCTCGACCTTCACCGGCGTCTTCAAGGATACGCCCGAAGAGCAGGTTCGTTTCGTCACCATGGTGCGTGGCGGCGGATCTGATAGCCCCACCGACTTCGCTAGATAAGGACCGGCGATGTCGGGACTGGAATTTCCAAAAGCTCCGTCGGACAAGAAAGCGTTGGAGGAAGGCGCTGTGTTTTCACCGCGCTTCGACGCAGCCGGCCACGTCACAGTCGTCGTCACCGATGCCGAAGACGGCATGCTGTTGATGGTGGCGCACATGAATGCGCAAGCGCTGGCGCTGACGCTGGAGACAGGCATCGCCCACTATTGGTCGCGTTCGCGCAACGCGCTGTGGAAAAAGGGCGAAACGTCAGGCAATTTTCAGCATGTCGTCGAGATGCTCACGGATTGTGACCAGGACGCCATATGGTTGCGCGTCAAAGTGTTGGGCCACGACGCAACCTGTCACACCGGCCGGCGTTCATGCTTTTATCGGACTGTGGGGCTGATCGACGGCAAGGGGACGCTTGCCGACGATGGCAGCAAGCCGCTGTTCGATGCGGAAAACACATATCGGAAACCAGCTTGAACCTTCTGCCTGACACCAGCGACACAGATTCATCATTTCGATACGGCCCGCCAGTATATTAGCCGTGGGACAAGGGAGATCGTGATGCTCGAGTGGGCGTCATCGCGTAGCAGACCAGATGTCAGGGAGGCCAACGGCCTGTCCCCGTCCGGCGGCGCTTCGGGGACACAACCACCAAGGAAGACCGGCATTTCGCTCGCCTTGGGCGGAGGTTGCGCCCGCGGCTGGGCGCATATCGGCGTGTTGCGCGCGCTCGACGAAGCCGGCATCGAAGTGTCGATGATCGCCGGCACCTCGATCGGCGCGCTGGTCGGCGGCTGCTATCTCGCCGGCAAACTGGACGAACTGGAAGAATTCGCCCGCAGCCTGACCAAGCGCCGCATCTTCGGCCTGCTCGATCTCAACCTGCGCGGCAGCGGCCTGTTCGGCGGCATGAAGCTCGACGCCCGGCTGCGCGAGCACATGGCCGGCATTCGTTTCGAGGACTTGGCCAAGCCGTTCGTCGCAGTCACGTCCGAAATCCGTACCGGCCATGAAATCTGGCTGTCGAGCGGCTCATTGATCACCGCCATGCGCGCCTCCTATGCGCTGCCCGGCGTGTTCGAGCCGGTGGATTGCAACGGCCGCGTGCTGGTTGACGGCGCGCTGGTCAATCCGGTTCCGGTGTCGGTCTGCCGCGCCTATGAGCAGCCCCTCGTAGTGGCGGTCAATCTTCACTACGACCTGTTCGGGCGCGCCGCGGTGATAAAACACAGCGCCGGCGAGCTGGTCATCGAAAAGGATGCGCCGAGGCCCGGCCAGATCGACGCCGAGCACCGGTCGCATCAGACCCGGCTCGGCATCACTGGCGTCATGGTCGAGGCCTTCAACATCATCCAGGACCGCATTTCGCGCGCCAGGCTTGCGGGCGATCCGCCAGACATGTCGCTGCAGCCGAAGCTCAGCCATATCGGCCTGACCGAGTTCCACCGTGCCGACGAGGCGATCAACCTCGGCTATCAGGCGACGATGGCGCAGATCGGCGAACTGACCCGGCTGCAAACGGTCCTCGCCTGATGCAGGTTTTCCAATGCAGGAAACAACCACTTGAAGCGCGTCGCCTAAACTCAACACGACGCGCTTCAAGCACAGGTGGCTGGCGACGGATCAGCACGCAGCTTCGGCGGACGGGGCGGCATCCTGAGGTATTGCCGGATTCTGCCTAAGCATCAGAGCCAGAACCGCGCCAAGGAAAACCGCGGCGGCGGCGAACAATCCGGCCATACGCAATCCGTCGACGACATCCGATGCGGCAGTGGCCTCGCCACCCAAACCAACATTGGCCACGACAAGAACGGCGGCCAGGCCCAAGGCCGCGCCGATCTGCAAGGAGGTCGACCCCAGCGCCGACGCGACCCCCTGTTCGTTGGCGGCAACCCCGGAAGCGGCGGCTACGAACAGCGTCGTAAAGGCGATGCCGCCACCAAAACCATAGACGAGGATCCCGGGCAGAACGGCCCAGTACGAACCGCCCGGCGACAAGGCGAGAGCAATCGCCACCAGTCCGATCCCATAGATCGACATGCCGGTGAACATCGTGGCGCGAGTCCCCCAATTGGTAAGCAGCAATGCAGCGCCCTTCCCTCCACCGATCATCGCCAGCATCCCGAGCGGGACGAATGCCAAGCCGGCGGCAAGTGCGTTGTAGCCGAGCAGGTTCTGAAAATAGGTCGTGAGAATGTAGTACCCGGAACTCAGCGCCATGTGATGAAAGAAGCTCACCCCCATGGCCGTAGCGAGGCTGCGATTGGCAAACAGCCGCAGTGGCGCGAGCGGATCGCGCACGCGTCTTTCGATGAGAATGAAGGCACAAAGCAGCAGCACGCCGATTACAAGCGATCCGGTGCTGCGAACCGTGTTCCACCCCACCTCGGGTCCGCTGGCCAAGCCGAACACCAGCAATGTTGCTGCTGCGGTAACCACCAGCGCGCCCGGTAGATCAAAACTCCGCCGCTGGCCTTTACCTGCCGGATCGGGCGCCAGAAGAGCCGGCGCGGCGATAAGAGCGGCGCCCAGAGCCAGTGGAACGGTGAAGAAGAAGACCGCTTGCCAACCCCAGCCATTGGTCAGGACGCCTCCGATGATGGCGCCGGCCGCCAGGCCGCCACTTCCCGTGGCACCCCAGACCGCCAGTGCCCGATTGCGTTCGGCACCTTCCGCGAAGCTCGTATTGATCAGCGCCAGCGTTGCAGGAAATAGAAGCGCCCCACCCAGGCCCTGAACGGCCCGGGCGACCACCAGCGTGAGAGCGTCAGGTGCAAATCCGCCTGCGAAGGACGAGACGCCATAGAGCATGAGGGCCAGGATGAACATGCGCCGTGGGCCGAGCCGGTCAGCCGCCCGTCCGCCGAGCAACAGAAAACCGCCAAAGGCCACGGCATAAGCACTTACCACCCATTGCAGCGACTGCGGCGTAAAGCCGAGATCCCGGCCGATATCCGGCAGGGCGACATAGACGATGTTGTAGTCGATCGCGATTATGAACTGCGCGAACGCCAGCAGCGCGAGCTTCAGCCCGGACCAACGTGGCGGTCGCGTGACGCCGGTTACGTCCAGCGCACTCAACGCGTTCCTATCGGTTTGATTTGGCGATTTCTGCATTTGCATCTTTCCCAGCTTTCGATTCCGCCGCCCTTCGGCAGGGAGGCCCGCATACGGCCACCCTGGAGGCGCCACGGCCGTTTCGGAATTGGCATTTTTGACAAAGATTGTGTTAAACTTGCCAACCGGAGAAACGCTACCCGGAGTGCGGCGAATGACTGCAAAGGCCATCCACGTTGTGATCTGGCTGCCTTCCGATTTCTATTCGGCGGTTGTCTCGACGCTGGTCGAAATGTTTCAGCTCGTGAATGACGTCCGCGGTTCGCAGGTTCTTTCATGCGAGTTCGTTTCCAGGACGTCGCCTGCAATTTCGACGGCCGGAATTTCCTTCCCTGCGAAGACGCAACCGTCCCGAAAAATGGATGTGCTGATTCTCATCGCGATGCCGGGCGCCGAGATTCCCGAGCTTCTGCGCTCGCTCGACGAGGAGAGTGAACACTCAAAACCGCTGATCGCGCTCGCGCGGCAACAGCAAGCGATCATCGCGGCACATTGCGGCGCATGTTATCTGCTCGCCGATACGGGCCTGTTGGATGGCAAGCGTGCGACGATATCCTGGTGGTTGAAGTCCCACGCAAGCAGCCGATTTCCGCAAGTCCAATGGGACTCGTCGCGCATGCTTGTTCGCGACGGTCGCCTTTACACCTGCGGCGGCGGATTTTCTGGACTGGAACTCGCCAAGGCATTGCTGGTCGATCTTGGCTTCTCGAACGAGGAGCGGATTGTCCGAAAGCTCTTGGTTCTTCCGCCTTCGCGCAAATATCAGAGCCCCTACGAATTCCCTCTCGAAGAATTGCCGAAAGAGACAAATCCACTGGAGTACAAACTGCGTGGACTCGCGGAAAACAAGATACGGGAAATCGATTTGAGCTTTCTCGCGGCGGGACTTGGCATGTCTGCGCGAACGCTATCCCGCAGGTTTGCCAGCGAGCTCAAGACGACGCCGGGAAAATGGATCCAGGAAAAACGGCTTGAATTGGCAAGGTCGCTGCTTGAGGGAACAACGCTGAGCATTTCAGAAATCTGCTATCGGGTGGGCTACCAGGATGTCGCTTCGTTCAGCCGCACGTTTTCCAAAACGACCGGCATGGCGCCGGGCGAATTTCGCAAGCAGATACGATCATAGCGTTTCTCGGATGCCCGCCCCTGCCATGACTTTGCCGCGCTAACCCGCGGTTCAAAGAAGATCATGGCCCCACAAGAACCTTATGCGCGCGCCGCATCGGTGATGCGAAACTGTACGGTGCGGTTGCCGTTCCAATGGTTACCCGACAGCGAGCCGGCGACGTGGATTGTCTTGCCGCGGTTCTTGAACAGGAATTCGCCGAGTGCGGTATCGACGGCGCGAAAGGCGATCGCCTGGATGCGCCCGCCGCTCTCCGATTGCAGCTCGACGCGGATGTGGTTGGTACCGACCGGCCGCGCATCGGCCAGCCGGTGACGCGGCAGCACGAAAACGGGGGCTGCATGCCCGGCACCGAAAGGTCCGGCCTTTTCCAGCGCGTCGAGCAGGCCGAGCGTCGCGCCTTCGGCGGCAAGCGCGCCGTCGATCGCTAGGCTTTCCTCGCCTTGCAGCCGGAACACATCGGCCGCCGCCCGCTCTTCGAAAAACGCCCTGAGCTCGCCGAGCTTCGCCCGCTCCACGGTGATGCCCGCCGCCATGCCGTGGCCGCCGCCCTTGACGATCAGCCCGGCATCGGCCGCCTCGCGCACCAGCCGGCCGAGGTCGAAGCCCGACACCGAGCGGCCCGAGCCGGTGCCGGTGCCGTTTGCATTGAAGGCAATGGCGAAGGCGGGCCGGCGCGCATGATCCTTCAATCGCGAGGCCAGCAGTCCGACAATGCCCGGATGCCAGTTGTTGCTGGCGGTGACGACGATGGCCGGGCCATTGCCGCCGGCAAGCTCGGTATCGGCCTCGGCGCGCGCCGCCGCGAGCATCTCCTGCTCCATCAGCTGCCGTTCCTGGTTGAGCCGGTCGAGCGTTTCGGCAATGGTGCGCGCCTCGACCGGATCGTCGGTCGCGAGCAGGCGGCTGCCGAGTGCGGCATCGCCGATGCGTCCGCCGGCATTGATGCGCGGGCCGATCAAATAGGCCAGATGGAATGTGTTGATCGGCTCGCCGATACGCGAGACCCGTGCGAGTGCCGCCAGCCCTTCGTTCTTCTGCTGGCGTGCCATCTGCAACCCCTTGACCACGAAGGCGCGGTTGACGCCGGTCAGCGGCACCACGTCGCAAACGGTGGCAAGGGCCACGAGATCGAGCAGCGAAAGCAGGTCCGGCGGCGTGGCATCGGCCATGCGGCCGCGCAGGATTTTGGCGGTCTGCACAAGGGCGAGGAAGACCACGCCGGCGGCACAGAGATGACCCTGCCCGGAAAGGTCGTCGTCGCGGTTGGGATTGACGACGGCAATTGCCGCCGGCAAGGCGCCGCCGACCTGATGGTGGTCGAGCACGACGACATCGGCCCCGGCCTCGTTGGCGGCATCTATGGAGACGGCGCTGTTGGTGCCGCAATCGACGGTGACGATCAGCGTTGCGCCACGCGAAACCAATTCGCGCATGGCGTCGGGATTGGGACCATAGCCCTCGAAAATGCGATCCGGGATGTAGATTTCCGACGGCACGGAGAAATGCGTGAGGAACCGTTTCAGCAAGGCCGACGAAGCGGCGCCGTCGACATCATAGTCGCCGAAAATCGCCACTTTTTCCCTGGCCATCACCGCGGCGGCGATGCGGGCCGCCGCCCTGTCCATGTCGGTCAGCGATGCCGGATCCGGCAGAAGGTCGCGGATCCTCGGATCGAGAAATCGCTCGGTCTGCTCGGCGGTGACGCCGCGACCGGCAAGCACCCGCGCGACGATGTCGGGCACGCCATGGCCTTGCGCGATGGCGAGCGCGATCATGTCCTGGCGCTCACTCAGCCGGTGTTCCCAGGAAACCCCTGATACCGACTGCCTGACATCGAGGAAGAGGCGTTTTTCGCCGGTCATACGGTTTGCCAACTCATGGTTGGCCGCAGGATAGTGCACGTCGCCCCGAAAGTGCGCAGCGGTTTTGGGACAACGACATGCATAAACAACAATCTAAAGCGCGTCGCGTGAACGCGACGCGCTTTAGGCCAGAGGCTGGCAAAGCCAAGCGATTCGCGCGCCGTCCCGGGAGATTTCAAGAAAACTACGCTTTCCGCTTTTCAGCCTGGCGACGAAGCCATTCGTCGACCGCATCGCCCATCGTCTTGTCGGCACCGTCCTTGAGCCAGGCCATGAAAGGCCGGTCGAACCTGAACGCGTCGCCGCATTCCCGGATGAGAAAGCGGCGCGCGTTCTGGGTGTTGCGATAGGACTTCGTGATGGCGGTGGCGCGCGAAATCGGATCCGCGTGCCAGTCGAACGGTTTCATCGTCAAATCCCTGCGCCCAGCATCATCCTATGCAGCCACAGGGCTAACAACTGCGATGCCGGTCCGCAAGCACCCGAGCCAACAACAGTGAACCTAGAACTTATCCAGGTCCTGATGGCGAGCCTTGATCTCGCGCACCGTCCGCGACGACGAGCGCAGCACGATCGTGTGGGTGGTGATGGTGTTGCGGCCAAACTTGACCCCTGCCAGCATGTTGCCGTCGGTGACGCCGGTGGCCGCGAACAGCACGTCGCCGCGCGCCATGTCTTCGGCCCGATAGACCCGTTTCGGATTGGAAATACCCATCTTCGCCGCGCGAGCGACCTTTTCCGGCGTGTCGAGGATCAGCCGGCCCTGCATCTGGCCGCCGGTGCAGCGCAACGCCGCCGCGGCCAGAACGCCCTCCGGCGCGCCGCCAGTGCCGAGATAGATATCGATGCCGGTTTCCTCGGAATCGGTGGTGTGGATGACGCCGGCGACATCACCATCGCCGATCAGCCGGATCGCTGCGCCCGTGGCGCGCACGTCATCGATCAGCTTGGCATGACGTGGCCGGTCGAGGATACAGGCAGTGATGTCCGACACGGCGACGCCCTTGGCCCGGGCGAGATTGGCGATGTTTTCGGCCGGCGAGGCATCAATGTCGATGACGCCGTCTTCGTAGCCCGGACCGATGGCGATCTTGTCCATGTAGACATCGGGCGCGAACAGCAGGCTGCCCTTCTCGGCGATGGCGATGACGGCGAGCGCATTGGGCAGGTTCTTGGCGCAGATCGTCGTGCCTTCCAGCGGATCGAGCGCGATATCGACGGCCGGACCTTTCCCGGTGCCGACCTCCTCGCCGATATAGAGCATCGGTGCCTCGTCCCGTTCGCCCTCGCCGATCACCACCGTGCCCTTGATGGCAAGCCGGTTGAGCTCCTGGCGCATGGCATCCACGGCGACCTGGTCGGCCGCCATTTCGTCGCCGCGCCCGCGCAGCCTGGCCGCCGCGACGGCTGCCCGTTCGGTGACGCGCACCAGTTCCATGGTGAGTATCCGGTCAAGGCCGGCGACGATGTTCTGGGCCACATTCATCTGGTGATTTCCTCGTTGGCAATGCTGCCTCCCGCCGGAGGCGGGCCTGTTTTGTCAAACGAGCATGACAACGGCAAGACCCGCCAAGGATATTATCGAATAGCCAGCAATATCAATCGATTAAACCGTATTTCAAAACGACGCGGGCCCGACCGCAATGAACCGGGCCGGGTTGAAAAAATGGAAGTCGGCGCCCTTTGCGGCCTAGAAGACCGCGAGATATCTGAGCAATGAAACGATGCCGATGATGATGACGATGATCTGGACGATCTGCCTCATTCGCCCGTCGAGCGGCAAGCGCTGAACCAGATAGAGAACGAGGATGATGACGAGGAATGTGATCAGGATGCTGATCAAGGCGGATGAAGCCATAGTGCCCTCCTTAAAAATGATCTGCTGAAACAGGGAAATGTGCCGGCAAACCCGGCCCTATCGCGCCGCGGTCAATACCAGCGGCGCGACGTATCGTTCGTCGACTGACCAATGGCGAATCCGGCCATAAAGCCGAGCAAACCGATCACGCCGACCAGGGCGGTCGTGGTGCCGGGATTTTCGCGCGCTACTTCCGAGACAGCCTGAGCTTGGCTGCGCAACTGCTGTGCGGTTCGCGACGCGCGGGTAGCCGCCGTGTCATAGAACTCGGAAGCCTGCTCGCTGGCGTCATCGAGCATTTCCGCGCCCCGTGCCGAAATGCTCTTGTTGATCTTGGTGATCTCCTTGCGCAGTTCGGCAATCTGCTTTTCCAGCGTCTTCTGGATGTCGTTGATATCAGGGGTATCGGATTTGTTGGTATCGGCCATGAAGCGGCTCCCTCTGGTTGCTGACCAAGAGAACGGCTCCGACGCGAATTCGTTCCGGTCGTGGCCATCGCCATCGGACCGACATCCAACGCCCGCTGGATTCGTGGCCCCGCGCGGCTACCGGGCGGAAAACTACCCTGCCCGCTCGATGCGGATGACCTGCGGCTTGTCGGTCAGATGGCCGTCCTTGGTGATGCCGTCGACGGCCTTGCGCACGGCTGCCTCCGTCGTCTCATGGGTGACGAGGATCACTGTCTTCTGTGCCGCCGCCTCGCCGTTGACCGCGTGCTGGACGATCGATTCCAGCGAGATGTCATTGTCGGCCATGCGCTTGGCTATTGCCGCGAACACGCCGATGCGGTCATGCACGGTCAACCGGATGAAATAGCCGCCGGCATGGCTGCGCATCTGCGCCTTCTTGTAGGGTTTCAGCTCCTTCGCCGGCTGGCCGAAGACCGGACCGTGCTGGAAACCGGGCCGGCTCTTGGCGATGTCGGCGATGTCGCCGATGACGGCCGACGCGGTGGCGTTGCCGCCAGCACCCGGGCCGGACAGCAGCAGCTCGCCAAGAATGTCGGTCTCGATCGCCACCGCGTTGGTGACGCCATGCACCTGCGCGATGACCGAGGCCGTCGGCACCATGGTCGGATGCACGCGCTGTTCGATGCCGCTCTCGGTGCGCTGGGCGACACCAAGCAGCTTGATCCGGTAGCCAAGATCGCCTGCCGCGCGGATGTCGGCCTGGGTGATGTTGGAAATGCCTTCCATGTAGATGTCGTTGGCGGCAATCCTGGTCCCGAACGCAAGGCTGGTCAGGATCGACAGCTTGTGCGCGGTGTCGTGGCCCTCGATGTCGAAGGTCGGATCGGCCTCGGCATAGCCCAGCCGCTGCGCGTCCTTCAGGCAAGCGTCGAACGAAATGCCCTCGGCCTCCATGCGGGTCAGGATGTAGTTGCAGGTGCCGTTGAGGATGCCGAAAACGCGGGTGACCGAATTGCCGGCCATCGCCTCACGCATCGTCTTGATGACGGGAATACCGCCCGCCACAGCCGCTTCGTAGTTGAGCAGCACGCCCTTCTTCTCGGCGATCTCGGCCAGCGCCACGCCATGCTTGGCGAGCAGCGCCTTGTTGGCGGTAACGACGTGACGGCCGGCTTCGAGTGCTGCCTTCACCGATAGGCGCGCCGGCCCCTCGTCGCCGCCGATCAGTTCGACGAACACGTCGATTTCGGCGGTCTGGGCCATCTTGACCGGATCGTCGAACCATTTTGCGGCACTGAGATCGACGCCGCGATCACGCTTCCGGTCGCGCGCCGAGACCGTGGTGACGACGATATCGCGCCCGCATTGCCGGGTCAGTTCCGCCGCCTTGTCACGCAGCACGCGCGTCACCGACGCGCCGACGGTACCGAGACCGGCAATTCCAACACGCAATGCTTCAGCCATGTCCGGCGACGTCCCTCAAAATTCGAAATTGTCTGCGGCAAGCTTACCGATGAGCGGAGAGCGGCACGACATTGTTAGGCTGCTTGGCGCTGGTTGCCAGGAAGCGCTTGATGTTGCGCGCCGCCTGCCGGATCCGGTGCTCGTTCTCGACCAGCGCAATGCGCACGTGATCGTCGCCATGTTCGCCGAAGCCGACACCCGGCGCTACCGCCACGTCGGCATGTTCGATCAGCAGCTTGGAGAATTCGAGCGAGCCGAGATGCCTGAACGGCTCCGGGATCGGCGCCCAGGCGAACATCGATGCCGCCGGTGCCGGGATGGTCCAGCCGGCGCGGCCGAAGGCATCGACCATCACGTCGCGGCGCTTGTGGTAGATGTCGCGGACTTCGGCGATGTCGGCGCCGTCGCCGTTGAGCGCGTGTGCCGCCGCCACCTGGATCGGCGTGAAGGCGCCGTAGTCGAGATAGGATTTCACCCTGGTCAGCGCCGAGATCAGCCGCTCGTTGCCGACCGCAAAGCCCATGCGCCAGCCAGGCATCGAGAAGGTCTTCGACATCGAGGTGAACTCGACGCAGACGTCGATCGCGCCCGGCACCTGCAGCACCGAAGGCGGCGGATTGCCATCGAAATAGATCTCCGAATAGGCCAGGTCGGACAGTATGATGATGTCGTTCTTCTTGGCGAACGCCACCACATCCTTGTAGAAGTCGAGCGAGGCGACCAGCGCCGTCGGGTTCGACGGATAGTTGAGGATCAGCGCAAGGGGTTTCGGGATCGAATGCTTGACACCGCGCTCGAGCGCCGGGATGAAGCCGTCATCGGGCTCCACCTGCAACGAGCGGATGACGCCGCCCGACATGATGAAGCCGAAGGCGTGGATCGGATAGGTTGGGTTCGGGCACAGGATCACGTCGCCCGGCGCGGTGATCGCCTGCGCCATGTTGGCGAAGCCTTCCTTCGAACCAAGCGTGGCCACCACTTGCGTGTCGGGGTTGAGCTTCACGCCGAAGCGGCGGGCGTAATAGTTGGCCTGGGCGCGGCGCAAGCCCGGAATGCCGCGCGACGAGGAATAGCGGTGCGTACGCGGATCGCGCACGACCTCGCACAGTTTGTCGACGATGGCCTTGGGCGTCGGCAGGTCCGGATTGCCCATGCCGAGGTCGATGATGTCGGCGCCGCGCGAACGAGCGCTGGCCTTGAGCCGGTTGACCTGCTCGAAGACGTAAGGCGGAAGCCGGCGGACCTTGTGAAATTCTTCCATGGCAGTTCCAGACAGCAAAGGGGTATTGGGCGCGCGCTATATACTTATTTGCAGGTAGGGTCGAGGGCGGGGTCGCATTTGGCTTCGATCTGCTTCAGCGTTTCGTCGCCGTGCTTCTTGGCGAGATCCGTCAGCGCCGCCTGATTAGCGACCTTCGGACCGCCGCCTTTTGCCGCCTGCGAATTCTCATCCGCCTTCAATTGCGCAAGCTTGGCGTTCTTCTCGGCTTCGGTGAACTGCGGTGCCGCCACTTGCGGCTTGATGTTCAGGTTCGGAAAGGTACCGGTATCCTTCGGTCCCGCGCTCACGGCAACCGGCGTCGGGCCACTGGTGTTGGTGCTCGAGCACCCGGCAATCCCCATGAGGACGATCGCCGCACCGATGCGGCAAAAACGTCCGGCGCCGAAAAAAACAGTCTCGCCAAAATTAATCGTCATATTGTTTCCTTGGCAGCCGGGGTAGAGCGAGATTGGACCCGGTCGGATGTCCCATGTTAATATGTCAAGAAAAGGCCCCGGGAGGAACCCCGCCAACCATGTCCAAAACACCCGATTCGGGCAAAGCGGAAGATGACGAGCCTTCGACCGTCGAGCAATATCTGGTGAAGGACCCGGAACGCTTCGCCCTGAACATGGCGCGCATGATCGAGCAGGCCGGCAAGGCCGCTTCCGCCTGGGCCGAGCCGCGTGAAAAAGGCGAGGTACGCGATCACGTCGCAGAGCCGGTCGTCGACATGGTGAAGACCTTCTCCAAGCTCAGCGAATACTGGCTGTCCGATCCGCAGCGCGCGCTGGAGGCGCAGACGCGGTTGTTCTCCGGCTACATGACGGTCTGGGCCAACGCCATTCAGCGCACCAGCAACGCCGCGGAAGAGACCGAAGACGCCGTCAAGCCGGAGCGCGGCGACAAGCGCTTCCTCGACCCGGAATGGGGCCGCAACGCCTTCTTCGATTTCCTCAAGCAGGCCTATCTCGTCACCTCGCGCTGGGCGGCCGATCTGGTCGAGCACGCCGAGGGCCTCGACGAGCACACCCGCCACAAGGCCGGCTTCTACGTCAAGCAGGTGTCCAACGCCATCTCGCCGTCGAATTTCATCCTGACCAATCCGGAACTGTTTCGCGAAACCGTCGCCTCGAACGGTGAGAACCTGGTGCGCGGCATGAAAATGCTGGCCGAGGACATCGCCGCCGGCAAGGGCGACCTGAAGGTGCGCCAGGCAGACTACTCGCCCTTCGAGATCGGCAGGAACATCGCCACCACCCCCGGCAAGGTGGTTGGCCGCAGCGATGTCGCCGAGATCATCCAGTACGATCCGGCGACCGAAACGGTGCTCAAGCGACCGCTGCTGATTTGCCCGCCATGGATCAACAAGTTCTACATCCTCGATCTGAACCCGCAGAAATCCTTCATCCGCTGGGCGATCGAACAGGGTCATACCGTCTTCGTCATCTCCTGGATCAACCCGGACGAGCGCCACGGCACCAAGGGCTGGGAGGCTTACATCCGCGAGGGCCTTCAATACGGCCTCGACACGGTCGAGAAGGCCACCGGCGAAAGCGACGTCAATGCGATCGGCTATTGTGTCGGCGGCACGCTCTTGGCGGCGGCACTGGCGCTGATGGCACGCGAAGGCGACGACCGCATCAAGTCGGCGACCTTCTTCACCACGCAGGTCGACTTCACCCATGCCGGCGACCTGAAAGTGTTCGTCGACGAAGAGCAGGTCGCGGCGGTCGAAAAGTCGATGAGCGAAAAGGGCTATCTCGACGGCACCAAGATGGCGACCGCCTTCAACATGCTGCGTTCCGGCGACCTGATCTGGCCCTATGTCGTCAACAACTACATGCGCGGCAAGGATCCCCTGCCCTTCGATCTGCTCTACTGGAATGCCGATTCGACCCGCATGGGCGCGGCCAATCACTCTTTCTACCTGCGCAACTGCTATCTCGAGAACAACCTCTCGCGAGGCATGATGGAACTGGCGGGCCACACGGTCTCGCTCGGCGACATCACCATCCCGGTCTACAACCTCGCCTCAAAGGAAGATCACATCGCACCGGCGCTTTCGGTGTTCCTCGGCTCGAAATATTTCGGCGGCAAGGTCGAATACGTGATGGCCGGATCCGGTCATATCGCCGGCGTCGTCAATCCGCCGGCATCCAACAAATATCAGTACTGGACCGGGGATACGCCGACGGGCGATTTCGGCCAGTGGTTTGCCAAGGCCACCGAGCATCCAGGGTCCTGGTGGCCGCACTGGCAAGACTGGATAGAGACCAAGGACAACACCCGCGTGCCCGCCCGCAAACCCGGCAAGCATATGAAAACCTTGGGAGATGCTCCCGGGACCTATGTGAAGGTGCGTGTGTAACGGACTGTAATGTCTGGTGAGTTGACGCACCGGCAAAAGCGGGCGAGATGGTGTAGTCAACCATCAAGCAGCCGTAATTCGGCAATCGCCGCAAAAATACTTCCAGGCTTGCGGATTTGACACAGGTCTCGTTTCCGGATCGGAGACAAAGGTCACCTTGACGCGGCGTATCGGTGCCGCACCAGGGATATACCGACCGGACATCGAGGGGGAATTTGGCTTTGAAATCAGCAGGATGGAGCCTCGCAAAGGGAGAACGCCGCGCCATCGTGGCAGCGCTCTGTTCATTGCTTCTGGCCTCCTGCACCTCGGCTGGTGACCCGACAATGTCGGTTGGAATGCCCGGTTATAACGCCACGGCATCGGACATAAATGCCGCCTCCAGCGCCACGCCGACCGCGGTCGCCGATTCGTCCGAGGTCACGACCGAGCAGACGACCGTGATGACGGCGAGCGATACGGCACTTCCCGAGAAGGTCGCCTATGTCCCTATAGCCAAGCCCCAAGCCGCCTTTCCGCTGACCACGCCGGCCGGCACCGAGACGATTATCGGACAAACGCCTCAGTCCTTGCAGCAGCAGGCACCGGCGACCCAGCAGAGCGACGCGGTCGCCGAAAAGATCGCTGCCGCCGATGCCGGCGTGAATGCGCCGAAGCCGGCAGCCGCACCAGCAATGGACAATCCGGTCTATGTGACGGCTGGCGAGATGCCGCAGCCCGAAGCACCGAAGAAAAGAGGTTTCCTGGCCTCGATGTTTGGCACCACACCGGCCTCGGCGACATCAGCACCCCTCATCAACACCCGGTCGGGCGAGCAGCCAACAGTGCAGGCCAAAGAAGCGCCAGCGGCGGCAAAGCCGATCATCACGCTTGCCTCGGCCAATTCCGCGGCAAAGCCGGTGCAACTGGCTTCGCTTGGTGGCGATACCGGCCACATCACCGGTAGCGACGCCCTGCCCGGCGTGCGCCAGACAGCCCTGTTCGAAATCAAGCGCAAGTCCGGCCTCGACGATGAAAGCGACGTCGACCTCAACGAGGACGAAGGTACAGGCGCTGGCGCCTATCAGATGGCATCCGCCGCCGGCATGGCCCGGTTGGCGCCCAACGGGCTGCTCAAGCAGAACGAGAGCGTCGATGTGGCTTGCCTGAAGCCGTCGCTGGTCCGCGTGCTCAAGACGATCGAAGGCCACTACGGCCGCAAGATGACGGTGACTTCGGGCTATCGCGACCCGGCCCGCAACCGCCGCGCCAACGGCGCCAAGAATTCGCTGCACATGTATTGCGCCGCAGCCGACATCCAGGTCCCCGGCGTTTCGAAATGGGAACTGGCGAGCTACATCAGAACCATGCCCGGCCGCGGCGGCGTCGGCACCTATTGCCACACAGAATCGGTTCACGTCGATGTCGGGCCCGAGCGCGACTGGAACTGGCGTTGCCGCCGGCGCAGCGGCGGTGGCGACGGCTAGCGGCGCGGAGCAGACGAGGCCTATTGGCAGCCAAGATCGTTCCGTTGGACCATCCCTGACGTCCTGATCAGCCTAAGCCTTCCGCACTTCGTCATCCACGGGCGGGGCAAGGAGCGAAGCGATGGCGGCGCAGACCCGAGGATGACGAAGCGATGGGCGTTTCCGCTGATCGCCAAGGCATGCTGGCGCTTTGCCCAGCCATGGCGAATGTGCCGCTTCGACAGCTCGCAAAAAAGTTGCCCAAGGTGGCACCTGACGGGTTGCCGGTTGCGCGCAACGCCAGTATAAGCCGCTTCGTCTGAGCGCGCCCATCGTCTAGCGGTTAGGACACCGCCCTTTCACGGCGGTAACAGGGGTTCGATTCCCCTTGGGCGTACCAGAGACTTCACCCGCATCTTGCGACATGCTTCGGCCGGCGGCTCGAGCGACAAGGACGGCGTTGCGTGAGTGCCTATGCTGAAACGGGCGCTTGCCGGTTAAGGCGGCTCCCTTCAGCGCTTGAACTTGGCGTCCGCCAAAGCAAAGTCAAAAGCCAGTTATAATCCACGGATTCGAGTCGTATCCGAGGCGCGGCCCTGCCTTTGCGCCGCTGTCTTCCGATTTGGCGGTTCCGGTCACACTACAGTCAAGATTTGGAACGGGCTTCTTGGTTGACGGGTTGGTAGAACACAAGGCGGCGGCGTCACTGGCTGGCACCTTCTTCTCCTTGGCAACTGCGACACCCGTCGCAGCGAACACGATAGCCGCGCAAAATATAGCCACTCTCATTGGAACCCCCACAGTGCACACTTCGAGACATGCTCGGACATGACGTTGCGACAGCTTTATATTAGCATTAATGAATATATAAGCTAGCCCTGTGCCGTCGAAAGCCGGCCGGAGTGCCAAGCTTGCGTTACATGACCGCCCAAAGCCCGTACTGGGCAGATCTAGCCTAACTCCCGACCATCGGTACCGTAACGGTTGTCGCGTAGTTGATCGGAAAGTTGCTGAAGTAAGGGAAGTCGATGACGAAGGCATAGCTGGCGGTCAGATGCGCCATGCGGAAGCCACCGCTCGCCGGGTCGAAAGCGATCGTGACGTTCACATCCTTCAAACCCAGGGCCTCCAATTTCTGCGTGGCGATCGATTGGATGTCGGCCTGGGTCAGCGTGTTCTTAAGCTGCAGCGAGCGTGATGATGTCTCCAACACATAGCGAACGCTGGACACGGAGTGCATCGACCAGCCGAAGGCGAAGATCCCGA
>NZ_JAMYKV010000045.1:0-60652 GCF_040317535.1 Mesorhizobium sp. M1409 | reverse complement strand
GTCCATCCAAAGCATCCTTCAAAGAATCAGATGCTCTCGACAGATTCAGCTCCTAAACCCCTTGTCACGCGTTAACTCACCCGATCGCCCTGCCGAAGGGGCACGACCATGACCAACCGCAAGATTTTATCCGCCATAGGCGAGCTCTTCACGACATTTGGCAGCGCGGTCGCTGCCTCGCGTGCCGTGGAAGCAGGCCGCAAGCCGCGCGCTGACGACCTGCGCAAGCTCGGAATGGATCTGGCTGTATTCAACAGGATCGGTCGTTTCTGAATTGGGCGAGTGGACGAAGCTAACCTTCGCAACGGCCGGAGGCTAGTGGGCGTGAGCGCGCCTATGTTCTGACAAAAGTGAGATAGGCCGGCCGCCGGCCCTCACGAATGGCCTTCGCTTCATAACGGGTGCCCGGCCAGCCATCATAGGGCCGGTGCCAATCCGCCGCCTCCGAAGCCTGCCACGCGAACGCACCATGCGCACGGCAATGCAGCAGGGTCCAGTTGACATACGTGTCGATATCGGACGCGAAGCGGAATTTTGAACCCGGCTTCAGCACCCGCGCGAAGCGCTCGAGATTGACCGGGCTGACGAAGCGCCGCTTCCAGTGTTTCTTCTTCGGCCAGGGATCGGGATAGAGCAGGTCGATACCGTCCAGCGAGGCTTGCGGCAACCAATCCAGCAACCGGGTGGCATCGTCGTCATAAACCCGCAGATTGGCGAGCGGTTTCTCTCGCACCGCCATCATCATCTTGGCCATGCCGTTGACGAAGGGCTCGACGCCGATAAAGCCGACCGTCGGCGCTTCGGTCGCGCGATGCAGCAGATGTTCGCCGCCGCCGAAGCCGATCTCGAGGCGAACCGCCGAAATACCCGCTTCAAACAGAACGTGCAGATCGGCCGGCGGTTCAGCCGTCAGATCGAGCCGATATGTGCCGAAACCGCTTTCCAGTGCCGCCGCCTGCTGCGGACGCATGGTCTTGCCGCGCCGGCGACCGAAGAAGGCTTCGGTCGCGCGGCTTGGTCTGTCCTTCGGATCCATGGCGGGACTTTGCGGCGCCGCTATCAGGCGGCGACCGCGTCCTTGAGCGCCTTGGCGAGGTCGGTCTTCTCCCAGGAGAAAGACCCGTCGCGGCCGGCCTTGCGGCCGAAGTGGCCGTAGGACGACGTCTTGGCGTAGATCGGCTTGTTGAGATCGAGATGGCGGCGGATGCCGGATGGCGACAGATCCATCACGCTGCGCAGCGCCTCCTCCAGCTTTGCCTCGTCGACCTTGCCGGTACCGTGCAGGTCGACATAAACCGACAGCGGCTGGGCAACGCCGATGGCGTAGGAAAGCTGGATGGTGCAGCGGTCGGCGAGTTTCGCCGCCACGACGTTCTTGGCCAGATAGCGTGCCGCATAGGCCGCCGAACGATCGACCTTGGTGGTGTCCTTGCCGGAAAAGGCGCCGCCGCCATGCGGTGCGGCACCACCATAGGTGTCGACGATGATCTTGCGGCCGGTCAGGCCGGCGTCACCGTCCGGCCCGCCGATGACGAACTTGCCGGTCGGGTTGATGTACCACATGCAGTTGTCGGCGATCTTCAGCTCGCCCAAGGCCTCGCGGATATAGGGTTCGACGACCTTGCGGACCTTCTTCGAATCCCAGCTCGCATCGAGATGCTGCGTGGACAGCACGATCTGCGTCGCCTCGGCGGCCTTGCCGTCGACGTAGCGAACGGTGACCTGGCTCTTGGCGTCCGGCCCGAGCTTGCCGGCTTCACCGCTGCCTTCGTGACGGGCAGCTGCCAGCAGTTCGAGGATCTTGTGGCTGTAGTAGATTGGCGCCGGCATCAGATCCGGCGTCTCGCGGCAGGCATAGCCGAACATGATGCCCTGGTCGCCGGCACCTTCTTCGCCCTGACGGTCGGAGGCGTTGTCGACGCCCTGGCCGATATCGGGCGACTGACCGTGCAGCAGGACCTCGATCTTCGCCGTTTTCCAGTGGAAGCCGGCCTGCTCATAGCCGATTTCGCGGATCGCCTTGCGGGCGACCGACTTGAACTTGGCCGGATTGACGACCGGATGGCCGGCGGCATCCGTGAGGATGTTGCCTGCCTTGTCCTTCTTCAGCAGCGTCTCGGGGACGCGCACCTCGCCGGCGATGACGACGCGGTTGGTTGTCGCAAGCGTCTCGCAGGCGACACGGACTTTCCACGGGTCCATGCCGGTCTTCTTGGCTTCGCGATAGACCAGATCGACGATCTCATCGGAGATCCGGTCACAGACTTTGTCGGGATGGCCCTCGGCAACGGATTCCGAGGTAAAGAAGTAGTTCTGCCGCGTCACGGGTGTCCCCTCTTGAAAAACGATCGGCAGGCTGCCGATTTTGGCGCGCCACGTGTTAGCGGGGCGAAGCGCCGCTCGTCAAGCGATGCTTCGGTTCTGGCATGAATGTCGATGCAGTTATCTTGTGCCACCGGCGGCAGGGCGCCGCCGGTCCAAGCGTGATTGCGGATCAGTCGGCATCGTCGGTCGAGAGGGACTTGATCAGGTCTATGATCCTGCGGCGCACCTTGGCGTCGGCGATCTTGACAAAGGCCCGGTTGAGCTGAAGTCCTTCGGGACTGCCGCAGAATTCGACGGCGAAGGCCATCGACGCATCCTCGGCAAATCCACGGCCCGCCACGGCCTCCTGGCCGGGCGCATCCTCGAAAAAGAAGGCGACAGGCACGCCTAGGATGGACGCGATCGCCTGCAGACGGCTGGCGCCGACGCGGTTGGTGCCCTTTTCATATTTCTGAATCTGTTGAAATGTGATGCCGAGGTTTTCTCCCAGCTTTTCCTGGCTCATTCCAAGCATGTTGCGGCGAAGCCGGATGCGACTGCCGACATGGATATCGATCGGATTCGGTTTTTTCTTGTTGTCTTCTGTCATTTTTTCCTCGCCGAATTTTTTCGGCTTTTCTATTTTTTCCTGCCCAAACGAAGCCGGAGGCAACTGCCCCAACAGAACGATCAACCGACTTCGAGAAATATCAGGCGCTTACAGTATGAGTTTCTAATGTGTTGGCTGTCAATTCACCCGTAGCCTCTGCCTTACGCTCAAAATTGCGGCCGCAATGGCAAACAGCAACATGATCAGCATTCCGTTAACGCGTCGTTGGCCAGGAGAGATAACCGCCTGTTCGGAAATCGGCACATGGGCATCGATGGCGCCGCGGGCGTCGATCGCCAGCGCGTCGACAATACGCCCGCGCGGATCAACCACGGCCGAGATGCCGTTGTTGGCCGCACGCAACAATGGCAATCCATTCTCCACCGCACGGATCTGGGCCTGCCTGAAATGCTGATACGGACCCGGCGTGTCGCCGAACCACGCATCATTGGTAACGTTCACAATAAGCTGTGCTGACGTAGCGTCAACTGCCACAAGATCGGGAAAGATCACCTCATAGCAGATAAATGGCAATGCACGGATGCCGTCGGGCAGCGTGATGGCGTGCCGCTCGTTTCCGGCCGCAAAACTCATCGGCCCGGCAACCAGTTGCTCGATGCCGAAACGCTCGAGCAGATCGGAGAAAGGCAGATATTCGCCGAACGGCACAAGGTGAACCTTGTCGACAGCATCGGAGATTTCACCCTTGTCGTCTATCGCGACCACGGAGTTATAGTAGCGGCTGTCGGCATTCGCGGCCGAGCCGCCTTCCTCGCGGACGACGCCGGCGATCAGCATCTGGCCGGGTGCCAGCATGTCGCCCAGCGCCGTCAATGCGTCCGGACGCTCCGTGAAGAGGAACGGCACCGAGGTTTCGGGCCACAGGATCAGTTGCGGCTTGCCGTGCCCCGGGTCCGGCGCCTTGGCCGACAGCCCCACCAATGTTGCGAAGATGCGGTCGCGCACCGAGGCGTCCCACTTTTCCGACAGGTCCACGGCCGGCTGGACGATGCGGACGTCCAGGCTGTGCGCCGCCGGCGGTTCGGGAGCGGCAAGCCTGACATAGCCGAAGCCGACATGGGCGGCGGCGAGCATGGCAAACAGCCCGGCGCCGAGACGCAGATGCCGACGCGTCGCCAGCAGCGCCGGCAGCGCGAAGACGAACACCGCGAGCGCGTTCATGCCGATCATGCCGGTCACCGAGATGCTTTGCATCAGTAGCGGCACGGGCATGGCCGCGTAGCCGATGGCATTCCAGGGGAAACCGGTGAACAGGAAGTCGCGCAGCCACTCCGCCAGCCCGAAGCCGAAGGCAAGGGCAGCGATGCGGCCGATGTCGCTGCTCCACAAGAGCCGGGCAACCATGGCCGCAAAGCCGTAGAAAAAGGCGAGTGCGAAGGGAATGCCGACCGCCGCGAAGGGAAGCGCCCAGGCAAAGCTGTCGGCCTCGACCAGCAGGGCCGAGCCGATCCACCAGAGGCCGGCAAGGAAATAGCCAAAGCCGAACCACCAGCCGACGGCGAAGGCCGGTCGCAAGCGACGGAACAGGCTGCCGGAGGCTTCGCCGGTGGCGCCGTCGAGCAGCCAGACCAGCACGGGAAACGAGATGAAACAGGCGGCGAAGAAATCGTAGGGCGCCTGGCCAAGCACGGCAAACGCACCTGCGATAAACGCCACGAGCGCGCGCCGCCAACCCCAAAGCAGAATTATCCGGCCGGCAAGGCGCACCATGCATACTTCCGAGTCGCGCGAATCAGGACGCAAGATTTAACAGGCCACGGTCCGCGGGCCAAACGCCGGATGGCAGGCCGCGATGTAAGCTCCGGTCACCACTCTACCGGTGCCAGCCGTCGATTTGAACGCCGCCCAGCCGTTCGGCCTCCTCGCGCGGAACCGAACGGATGGTCTGCGTGAAGGTCCAGACATGGCCCTCGGGATCGCGCGCCCGATACTGGCGTTCGCCATAGAACTGATCCGCCGGCTCCTGGACGATCTCGGCACCCTTGGCCCTGGCACGCTCGCAATGGGCATCCAGACCGTCCTTCAGCTTGACAAGGACCGACTGCGTGTTCTTGCCGGCGACCGAAGCCGGGCTGGCGACGTAATCGATCCATTCGGAATCGACGATGATGTGGCCGTCGCCAAACCGCATCTCGGAATGGACGAGCTTTGCCTCGGCATCACTGACCACCATGCTGCGCTCGAAGCCGAAGGCCGCCTCAAGCCAGTCCAGCGCGGCCCGAGGATCCTTGTAGAACACGCCGGAGCCCAGGCTTGCGCGCTTGAATGGGTCGTCGACCGTCACCGGGCGAGCGAAACGCTCACGCCTGTTCGGCACGGGCCGTGGCGCGCCGGCGGCGCTCGCCCTTCTGGCTCTGTACGATGCGCACGCGCTTGACGCGGCGTGGATCGGCATCCAGCACATGGAATTCGAAGCCGGGAATGGCTTGAACCACCTCGCCGCGAGCCGGGACGCGGCCAAGCGTATTGAAGATCATGCCGCCTATGGTGTCGACATATTCGCCATGTTCGCCGGCGGCGAAATCCCCGCCGATCATCTTGGCGACATCGTCGATCTCGGCCTTGCCGTCGACGATGAACACGCCGTCACCGCTCTGGGTGATCATCGGCTCATCATCGTCATGCTCGTCCTCGATGTCGCCGACCACCATCTCGACGATGTCCTCGAGCGAGGCAAGGCCGTCGGTGCCGCCATATTCGTCGATGACAAGCGCCATCTGCGTGCGCGTCGTCTGCATGCGGCCCATCAGGTCGGAGGCAAGCATCGACGGCGGCACGAACAGCACCGGGCGGATCAGATTGAGATCGCCAATGGTGCGCGCGAGGTCGACCTGTGCGAGATCGAGAACCGTGGCGGCGGGGGTTTTCCTGGTCGCGCGGCCCTTTTTGACGCGCGCGATCTTGGTGATGTGAGCCAGTACGTCACGGATATGGACCATGCCGCGCGGATCATCGAGCGTCTCGGAATAGACCGGCATGCGCGAATGGCCGGATTGTTCGAAGGTGCCCAGGAGGTCGCCGAGCGTCGTCGTGATCTCGACCCCCTGGATGTCGGCGCGCGGCACCATGACGTCCTCGACGCGCACCTCGCGCAGCCGCAGGATGTTGTTGAGCATGGCGCGTTCGCCGGGCGAGAAGGCCCCGGCGTCGCTCGTCGTTTCGGCAAGCGCGTCGGCAATTTCCTCACGCAGGCTGGTTCCGTTGCGTTGCCTAAACAGGCCCAGAACGCGGTCGAACAGGGAGGGACCGGCGGGCGATATTTCGCTGGCAACGCTGCCGGTGCTGGCAGCACCAGAGGTAACGGTACTCGGACTTGATCCCTCTTCCGACTTATCGGAAGCCTTGGTCGCACTGCCGGCGTCGGGGCGGGCGGCAGTCTCTGGTTTGTCGTTCATCGTCGTCCGGTCAATTGGTCAGAAGTAGTTACGCGTAGGGATCGGGAATGGCAAGCCTTGCGAGCGCAGCACGTTCGATGGCTTCCATCGCCTCGGCCCCGGCGTCGGTCTCGTGATCGTAGCCCAGCAAGTGCAGCAGGCCATGGATGACGAGATGGGTGATATGGTTCTCGACAGGCTTGTCTTCCAGTGCCGCTTCGCGCGCGACCGTCTCGGCTGCCAGCACGATATCGCCCAGCATCGGCGGCAGCGGGGCTCCTTTCAGCAACGGAAAAGCCGGGAAAGACAAGACGTTGGTCGGTTTGTCCTTGCCGCGCCAACCGGCGTTGAGGGCCCGGATATGGGCATCGTCGGAAAAAACGAGGCTGAGTTCGGAACGGCCCGCCACGCCGGTCTCGGCAAAGGCAGCCGCGACGGCGCGATCGACCAGCCGCGTCAGGTTTGCCTCATCGGGCCATTCGCCCGCTTCGACAGATATATCGATGTCGACGGGAAGTGCCCCGTCGCCGGATATCTTGTCCTCAGGCATGAAGCCGCATCGTCAAAATCAATTCTCGGCGCCGAGGCCGCGCGCCAGTTTGGCATCCCGGTCATAGGCCCTGACGATTTCCGCCACCAGCGGATGGCGAACGACGTCGCCATCGTTGAAGCGCACGGTGACCGCCCCTGCCACGCCGTCCAGCACACGCAAGGCTTCGACCAGGCCTGATTTGGTGTTCGAGGGAAG
This sequence comes from Mesorhizobium sp. M1409, assembly GCF_040317535.1. NCBI lineage: Bacteria > Pseudomonadati > Pseudomonadota > Alphaproteobacteria > Hyphomicrobiales > Phyllobacteriaceae > Mesorhizobium > Mesorhizobium sp. M1409. Next base: position 53,595 of record NZ_JAMYKV010000045.1, on the reverse strand, counting down.
GTCGATCTGGGTGGGATCGCCGGTGACGATCATGCGCGAGTTCTCGCCGAGACGGGTCAGGAACATCTTCATCTGCATCGGCGTGGTATTCTGCGCCTCGTCGAGGATGACCGCGGCGTGCGCCAGCGTGCGGCCACGCATGAAGGCGAGCGGCGCGATCTCGATCACTTCGGCGGCAATGGCGCGCTCGACCTTGTCGGCCGGCATCATGTCGTAAAGCGCGTCATAGAGCGGCCGCAGATAGGGATCGACCTTTTCCTTCATGTCGCCCGGCAGGAAGCCGAGCCGCTCGCCGGCCTCGACCGCCGGCCGCGACAGAATGATGCGCTCGACCATGCCGCGCTCGAGCAGCATCGCCGCATGCGCCACCGCGAGATAGGTCTTGCCGGTGCCGGCCGGACCGATGCCGAACACCAGTTCCGACCGCTCCAGCGCCCGCATATAGGCGTCCTGGTTGAGCGATCGGGCATAGATCGTCTTCTTGCGGGTGGCGATCTGGGCGGCTGAGACCTTGCCCTTGCGCTCCAGCGTCGGCAACGTCAACTGATCGTCGGCGGCGATTGCCATGCGCACGGCGCCATCGACGTCGGACTGGCCGATATCGACGCCCTTCTGGAGAATGCCGTAGAGGTTGTCCAGGGCGCGGCGCGCCTGCTCGGCGGCTGACGCCGAACCCTTGATGGTCAGCTGGTTGCCGCGCGAGCGGATGTCGACGCCGAGCTTCTGCTCGAGCCTGGCGAGGTTTTCGTCGAACTGACCGTAAAGGGCGCTGGCAAGCTTGTTGTTGTCGAAAGTCAGAACGATATGCGCCATATCAGAAGCCCCGGATGCAGTGGTCTGGGGCAGATTCTTCACTTCCGCAGCGCTCAACCGTCTCTCCTTATCTGCCGAGACCCTCAGGCCAATTCGGCGAACAGGCTGTTGTAGCCCGTCTTCGTGATTCGCACCTGGATAATGTCACCGATTTCGCCGGCCTTTTCATCAACAATAACCGGCTGCAGCCACGGCGAGCGGCCGACCTTCTGGCCGGCCTGGCGGCCGGGCTTCTCGATCAGCGTGTCGATGGTGCTGCCGACGAGGCTCAAGCCGAAATCCTGCTGCTGTTTCACAAGCAGGGCCTGCAGCCGCTGCAGACGCTCGTCCTTGACGGTTTCCGGCACATGATCGGGCATTTCAGCGCCCGGCGTGCCGGGACGCGGCGAATATTTGAACGAGAAGGCCGAAGCGTAGCTCACCTGACGCACCAGTTCCATGGTCGCCTCGAAATCCGCTTCGGTCTCGCCGGGGAAGCCGACAATGAAGTCGCCTGAAAGCGCTATGTCAGGCCGGGCAGTGCGGATGCGGTCGAGCAGCGCCAGATAATCCTTGGCCGTATGCCGGCGGTTCATCGCCTTGAGGATGCGATCGGAACCTGATTGCACCGGCAGATGCAGATAGGGCATCAACGCCGGCAGATCGCGGTGGGCGGCGATGAGTTCGTCATCCATGTCGCGCGGGTGGCTAGTGGTGTAGCGCAGCCGCGCCAGGCCGGGAATTTCGGCCAGCCTGAACAGCAGGCGGCCAAGGCCCCATTCCTCGCCGTTTTCGCCGCGGCCATGCCAGGCATTGACGTTCTGGCCAAGCAGCGTCACTTCGCGCACGCCGGCTTCCGCCAGGCGCTCAGCCTCCGCGACGATCTGTGCCACCGGCCGCGAGACTTCCGAGCCTCTGGTGTAGGGCACGACGCAGAAGGTGCAGAATTTGTCGCAGCCTTCCTGCACGGTGAGGAAGGCGGTGACGCCGCGCTTGATGACCTCGGCGCGCTTCGGCTGCGGCAGGTATTCGAACTTGTCCTCGATGGCGTAGTCGGTCTCGACGATCTTCTCGCCGCCGCGCACCCGCGCCAGCACATCGGGGAGCCGGTGATAGGTCTGCGGGCCGATGACCAGGTCGACGGCCGGCGAACGGCGGAGGATCTCGGCGCCTTCGGCCTGCGCCACGCAGCCGGCGACGCCGACCAGCATCTCGCGGCCGGCCAAGGCGCGTTCGGCCTTCATATCGCGGATACGGCCGAGCTCGGAATAGACCTTTTCCGCCGCCTTCTCCCTGATATGGCAAGTGTTGAGCAACACCAGGTCGGCCTCGCCGATGGCATCGGTCGCGGAATAGCCATCGGCGGCGAGCGCATCGCTCATACGCTGTGAATCATAGACGTTCATCTGGCAGCCATAGGTCTTGATGAAGACTTTTTTCGCCGCCGTTGAAAGCACCTCCGGCTGTCCGGCCGCGGTGCGGATGTCGTCGCTTTCGATCGTGTTCAAGTCCATCTGGCGGCTTCTAACGCCTTTCCGTGACAAAAAACAGACCATTCTCGGCATGCGCCCACGAGCGCGGCCGGGGCTAGCGGCTCGGGCGCGGATCGGCAAGCGCTGCCTGCATCATCCCGCGCACCTGACTTTCCATCAGTTTTGACGTTTCCTTGCGGTTCGAACCCTTGGAAAAAGCAATCGCCTCGCCGAAATGCACCTCAACGTCGAGGGCCCCCTCCGCCAGCAACACCTTGAGATGCGGCATCAAATCCTCATCGCCGATCCAGGCTGCAAGCGGGCGGTGGCGTCGGCCGAGCGGCACGCCATGCAGGCGGGTATAGGCAATCGCCACCGGCTGGATGAAGACCTGCTCGGCCGCACCTTCCGAAATCGCCATCGACGCGGCGCCAAACAGCGTGCTCTTGAACGGCAGGACGATGTTGCCGTCGCCTGTCGAGCCCTCGGCGAACAGCACCATGGCGTCGCCTTTGGCCATGCGGCTGGCGATCTCGCTTGCCTGGTCGCCCGAGGACCGCTTGCGCTCACGCTCGATGAACACGGTGCGCTGCAGCTTCGACAGCATGCCGATCAGCGGCCAGCCTTCCATATCGGCTCTGGCGATGAATTTCACGTCGGCAAATGAGCCGAGCACCATGATGTCGGTCCACGAGATGTGATTGGATGCCACAAGCAAAGGACGCTTGGTCGATAGCGTTCCCTTGACATGGATGCGCATGCCGAGCGCGCTGATGATCAGCCTGTGCCATATCTTGAGGATGAAGGTTTCCGGCCACCAGCCGGTCTTCATCGACAGTATCTGCAAGGGCACGAGGACCAGCGAACCGGCGACGACGAGGCCCAGCGCCAGGAAAATCCTGATTTTCTTGATCATCGCCCTATCCCGGCCTCTGGCTAGCGAAGATCGCGGCGCATGACAAGCGCGCCGGTCGGTCCGCGTTCCGGCGACTTGTAGTAATTCGGTCGCTTGCCGACCTCGCGGAAGCCCAGCCGCCGATAGAGCGCGATCGCCGCGACATTGGTCTCGTCGACCTCCAGGAACAGCGCTTCGGCACGCTGCGCGTGCAGTTCGCGCAGTACCGCGTCCATCAATTGCCAGCCCAGCCCTTGCCGGCGGTGCGATCGCGCCACCGCGACGGTCAGTATCTCGCCTTCGCCGGCCGCGAGTCTGGCCAGCACGAAGCCAACGGGCGGCTTGGAGCCCTGTCCGGTTTCGCGCGCGGCATAGCCGAATACGGTGTCCTGTTCGAGCAAGGCAGCGAATTCGCCATCCGTCCATGGGCGGACAAAGTCCTCGCGATGCAGCAGCGAGACCGCCGGGCTGTCGGCGATCTTCAGCGGCTCGAGCGCATAGTCCCGGCGGCGTGGTTGGAGAAAAGGTATGCGCATTTAGTTTTCGTTTTCTTGATTGACCATGATCTCTGGACAAAACGGTTTCCCGTTTGTCCGAGAAAACCGACATCGACTTTTCGGGATCATGGTCTGAGCCTTGCTAGTATAAATCCGGCCTGCGGCTTGGCGTCGGCGCCGCGCAAGTAAAGCGGTTTTGGCCTTTCGCCCGGACCCTTGGCGGCAGCCAGGCCGGCGTAGGTGACAATGTCCGCCGTGGCTGTCCGAGGGCCGATATCGAAGCCGCCCCCCGCCGATGCGACGATCAGCGCCGCCGCGGTACCGGCAAGCACCGAAGAATTTTCCGTCGCCATCGCCACGACGTCAGCCAGTGTGGCCACAGCCGGACCGTAAGTCAAAGCCGACATTTCATCGTAGAGGGCGGCATGGATTTCCTCGCGACCCGCATCGAGCGCCGCCAGCACGGCGCGGCCGGGAAATGCCGCTGCTGCTTCAGCGGCCAGCGCCTCGAGCGTCGTCACCCCGATCGCGGGGATCTTCAACGCCAGCGCCAAGCCACGCGCGGTCGAGACGCCGACACGCAGACCGGTGAAGGAACCCGGGCCGACCGAAACGGCGATGGCGCCAAGACCGGCATAGTCGGTGGCACTTGCCTTCAGCGCTTCGGCGATGACGGTCATTAGGTGCTCGGCATGGCCCTTCCCGAGATCGAGCACCGAACGGGCAAGCTCCTGCTTCGCCGCCGCGTCATAGACGCAAGCGGCGCAGAGGTTGGCGGCACAGTCGATGGCAAGCAGTTTCATGAAGCGACCGGTTCGAAAAACAATTCCCTGTGCCCGCCATGGCCCGCCACCGCAAGGGGATAGTGCATAATTCGTTAAATGGCTTCGCTTCGGCCCGGCAGGAAATATCTACGCCGCCTGTTCGATGCGCAGCATGTGGTTGTCCCAGACATAGTCCGGTTCGGAGCGTGTCGCACCGCTGCCCTCGACGATTTCGCCGGCGCCTGTGGTGGCCATGAAGCCGGTCCCGTCGGGCGCCACGCCGCAAACCTCGACCAGTGCGCTGGCCGAGACGACCCGGCTGCTCGTCGAATCGATCACGACAAGCGAATTGCCTTCCGGCGACGAGACGGCGACGGTGCCGGCAAGCGGATTGACGGCTACCGAACCGATATAATTGCGGAAGCCGGACAGCACGTCCCGCGGCATGTCGAGGAGCTGCAAATCCTTGCCGCGCGCGGCGCGGCCGACCAGCAGCGGACGATCGGTGCCCGGCCCCCGGTATTGGCAGCCGAACCAGACGGTGCCGGACGGGTCGGCGTCCATGTGGCGGATCGACAGCTGGTGCAGCGCGGCCGGCAATTCGTGTTTCTCGATGAGATCGCCGGTGACGCGGTCGATGAGCACATAGGACGGCTTCATGGTCGCGATGTTGAGCTCGGCGCGGCCGTAATCCGGATGGGTCTCGATGCCCCCATTGGCAACCGCGATCGTCCTGCCGTCGCCCAGCAGCAGAAGCTCGTGCGGACCCATGCCATGGGTCGGGAACTCACCGATGCGGTTGAACTTCGCCCGGGCGTCGTAGATGCCGACCACACCGGCAGCGTTGTCGAAGTCGTTTTCGGTGGCGTATAGCAGCGCCCCGTCGGGCGAGAACGCGCCATGGCCGAAGAAATGCCGGCCGGCGATGCTGGCGATGGTCAGTGGTGCGTCACGGCCGGAATGATCGAAGACAACGGCGAACGTGCCGGGCTGGCGAGCGAAGACCACCGAACGCTTCGATATGGGATCGAAGGTGACGTCATGGCCGCGATCAGGCAGGTCGATCGCGTGCAGGATTTTGCCAGCCTCGGACAGGACGGCGGCGCCATAGCTGCCGTCGCGCTTGACGAAGGCGGTAGCGAAGACGGCGTCCGCCGTAAGCGTTTTTGCCAAGGCCGACGGCGTCATTGCGGCGGCAAAGCCGATACCCGCAGCCCTCAGGAAATCGCGGCGATCGATGAGGGAGGTTTTCAAGAGGCGATCCTCCCCTGCACTGGCTCGCTCCAAGACAGGGTGATTTTTGCGGATCGGAGCTGACGCTTGGCACCTACCGGTTCTTGGAATGATCTATCGCAGACGTTGGAAGTTGGCCGAAGCCTCCGGAATTTCGTCATCCACGGGCGGAGCAGGAGCGAAGCGACGTCGCGGAGACCCGAGGATCCATGCCGTGACCTCGACCGTCGGGTGCAACGGAGCAAAATTCTGGACCGCGGCAGCGCTTTGAAGTCGCGGCATGGATCCCGGGGTCTGCGCTGCGTCGCTTCGCTCCTTGCTTCGCCCCAGGATGACGAAACTATGGGCGTTTTGGCCAATCTCGAGATCATGCTCAGTCCCCATCCAGCGACGAGAAGCCGGCGGTCAGGCCGAATTCGGCGGTCAGCCTGGTGCCGATCAAGGTCGACAGGCTGGAGGTGATCAGCGCGAAATGGTCGAGTTTGTCACGCAGTGCCGGATCGGCAAGCGCCTTGTCGATCGGGCCCTGGATGGACTTCGCGGTGGCGACACCGTTGACCAGCTGGATGTGGATCGACTCGGCCATCCAGCGCGCATCGGCCGGCAACGCATCGCTAAGCTTCGATGCCTGGAACAGCGTGTCTATCCCGGACAGATTGCCGGCTAGCGAATTGGCGGTGTTCCGCGAGCGCCAGTAGATCGCCTGTTTCGGCTTGTCCGCATCCGGCTTTCCGCCGAAAAACCCTTTCAGGCGCACGTCGCGAACCATTTCCAGCTCATTGATGAAGACGCCGACCAGTTCCGTCACCGCTTCGTTGCCGTCGCGATAAAGTGCGTTCTGAGGCCCCGGATTGGCCCAAAGAGCGGCAAAGCCGTCCGGCTTGTTCCAGGCGGCGCTGACCTCACCGGCCATGGTTTCGATATTGCCGGCAACCGCCGCGCCATAGGCGCAACGATAGGGATCATCCTTGCCGGAAAGTCCCTCGGCGCCGTCGCCATAGAGCACGAATTCGAGCGCGCCCAGTCCCTGCATGGCGACGCTCTTGCCGGCCAGCTGTGCCGGATCGGTGGCGGTTGCATCCTTCTCCGCCAAGGCCGCTTGCACCTGCTTCAGGCCGATGCTCTTGCGATCCGGCCAGAACAGCATGCGTTCCAGCCGGTTGTTCTCCTTGATCGGTCCGAATCCGATGATTTCGGCTGAGGACCAGGCATAGAGGGTGGCGGAAAATGCCGCGCGCGCGGCATCGAGCTTCCCTTGCGAGGGCGCTTCGCAGAGCTTGTGCATCGCTTTCGTTAGGGCTTCCGCATGCTCATGCAGGCCGGCATAGGCGGGGCGGACAAAGCCGTCGATTGCCCCCTGGATGATTTCGGAGGCTTTGACCGCCGCGGATGCCGGGACGGCGCCCAGCAGAGCCAGCGGAAGAACGAGAAACAACACACAGCGCTTGAGCATCACAGTGACTCCAGGAATTTGAGCAGCGCATCGCGGTCGGCCGCATCAGCGGCGGCAAAGCGGTCGCGCGCCTTCCGCGCCTCGCCGCCATGCCAAAGGATCGCCTCGGTCAGGCTGCGCGCGCGCCCATCATGCAGGAAGAAGGAATTGCCGTTGATCGTCTCGGTCAGGCCGATGCCCCACAGCGGCGGCGTGCGCCACTCATTACCCGTCGCATCGCCCACGGCTTGGCCGTCGGCCAGATCGGGCCCCATGTCGTGCAGCAGAAAGTCGGAATAAGGCCAGATCAACTGGAAGGCCTGCGCCTTGTTGGGCGTGCCGCGACGGGTGACGAATTTCGGCGTGTGGCAGGCAATGCAGCCGATCTCGTAGAAGATCTTCTTGCCCGTGAGCACATCTGGCCGGTCGAGGTCGCGGCGCGCCGGCACGGCGAGGCTCCGCGAATAGAAGGTGACGAGATCCATCACCGGCGGCGGCGCTTCGACCGGCCCGAGACGCTGCTGCGCACCGGTCGGCATGGCGAGGCATTTGGCCTGCGCGGCGGTGCAATCCCCCCAGTGTTTTGGTTCTTCCGGCGTCGAGATGCCGATGTCGCCGGCAAAGGCGTCAGCTGCCTGCTGACGGATCGACGCGGTCTGCGCCTTCCAGCCGAAACGAGCAAGCGTCAGCTCTCCGCCCCGGCCGTCGCGCACGATGTTCGGCCTGCCGGAAATGCCATCGCCGTCCACGTCATTCGGGTCGGCGCGGACAAGGATATCGGCCGGCGCAATCTCTTCGATCAGGCCAAGGCCGATCATCGGCGGCGTCAGGCGCGGCGACAGCGTGATGCGCGGATCGAGTGGTCCATAGGCAGGATCGACAACCGAATAGCTTGGTTTGCGTAAGGAAATCACGGTGCCATCCGTCAGCTCTACCTTACGCTCCCGATAGTCGACATGCATCCGGCCTTCGCCGCGCAGGCCGGGCACCGCCAGTTCCTGCAATTGCGCGCCGTAGACCGGGTCGGGGAAATTGAGCACCTTGTGGTCGGCAAGTGCTGCTCTCTCTTCCGCGCTGCTGGCCTCACGCGCCAGCCGCAGGAACATCGAGGTGGTGACGGCGTCGCCTTGCGGCGGACGGCCGCGGCCATCCTTCAGATGGCAATTCTGGCAGGCGCGTTCGTTGAACAGCGGGCCGAGCCCGTCCGAGGCCTGCGTCGAGGACGGCGACGACACCCAGTTCTTGCGAAACAGGGCATTGCCGAGCTTGAAGTCGCCCTCTTCCTCGAAGGTGATGTTGGCCGAGGATTGCGAGAAGGAATCGCGGCTGACGTCCTTTCTTGACGTGCCGGCGCCCCCTTGCATCAATTCGAATTGCTCGGGCCTGGAGAAATCCGACGTCGGCCTTGTGATTGCGGTGACGCGCGCCTGATCCTTCGCATTGAGGTCGGTGCGCGTGGTGGCGAGGCCGGCGGGTTGAAGATTTCCGGCCATCGCCGAAGAGGTGAGCGCCATCACGAGGACGATACAGCGCCGACGCGCCAATCCGGCTGGCGTCTTCCGAGGGAGCGGCGAGCCATCGGCCCTCCGCGAGCGGCGCACGAATTCTAGCAGGCGCCGCATTCCCGCATGCCCTTACTCCGCCTCGTCCGCCGATGCGGCGTTGAGCTGGCCGTATTTTTCCTCGCCGATAGAGGCAAGCAGGTCGAGCTGCGTCTCTAGGAAGTCGATATGACCTTCCTCGTCGGCCAGCAATTCCTCGAACAGCTTCATCGTCACATAGTCGCCCGCGTCGTTGCAGATTTCGCGTGAACGCTTGTAGGCGGTACGCGCGTCATATTCGCCGGCAAGGTCGGATTCGAGCACTTCCTTGACGTTCTGGCCGATGCGCAGCGGCGCCACGGACTGCAGGTTCGGATGGCCTTCAAGGAAGATGATGCGAGCCACGAGCTTGTCGGCATGGTGCATCTCCTCGATCGATTCCGCCCGCTCCTTCTTTGCCAGCTTGGCGTATCCCCAGTCCTCCAGCAGACGGAAATGCACCCAGTACTGATTGACGGCCCCTAGCTCCAGAAAAAGGGCCTCGTTAAGCCGCTCGATGACCTGCGGGTCGCCTTTCATGATTTCTGCTCCCGTATTGGACGCGCAGGCTTCTGACGCGATCCAGGTGTGAAACGATATCCACGCCGCTCGCCTCCGAGCGGGCGTGGTAATTTTCGGTGACCCGAATGATCGTTTCCACCACATTTGGGAAGCAGCCGCAACAGCGACCGCGCTTTTGCATGGCATGATAGACCTTCGCCGGTACGATCAGCTGCCAGGGATCCTGATCCAGCAGCCCGACGATCGTCTGCTCGATCTCCTTCTCAGTGATGATGTTGCAATGGCAGATCAGCATTAATTTGCTCGGATGGCTGACGGCGCCTCCCGCGCCGTGTGGCTTTATTTCCTACGGGAGCGCATGCCGAAGCCGATGTCCGGCTCCGGATCAGGCTCCAGCCTTTCGACCTTACTTGAACACCTTGTCGGGTGCATCGAGACTGTCGGACCCCTCGAAGGCGATGGTGCTGAGCTTCAGGGAGCCAACGGCTCGTTCGATCGACTTGGTCTGGTCGATCAGCGCGTCGATCGCTGCCTGCACGGCGGCATTGCCTTGCGTGTTGCCCTCGGCGATCTGCTGGTCATAGGCCTCGCCGGCCAGTGCCCGCGCCTTGATCGCCTCCATCTTGGCGACCGTGACATCGAGCTTGTCCGACAGCTCCTTGTCGATCGCCGGATCGGCTGCTTTCACCATATCGGCCACCGAGGGACCCGAAACGACGGTGCCGTCGAGGCTGGTATAGTTGGCATGGTAAGCAGCGCGAATGCCGATGGCGTCGTAGAGATGCGAGTTGTAGGTGTTGTCGGAGAAGCAGTCATGCTCCTCTTCCGGATCGTGCAGCAGCAGGCCGAGCTTCATGCGTTCGCCGGCCAGTTCGCCGTAGGACAGCGAGCCCATGCCGGTGAAGATCGTCGAGATGGCGGTGTTCGGCTCGCCGTCCACGAGGCTCTTGCGGGCAGCGCCGTCTTCCTTCCAGTTGCCGACCATCTCCTGCAGATCGGAGACCAGAAGATCGCTGGCCGACTTCAGATACTGGGCGCGACGATCGCAATTACCGCCGGTGCAATTCTTGAGGTCGTAATCGGTGTAGGGGCGCTCGCCGGCGCCCGGGCCGGTGCCATGCAGGTCCTGGCCCCAGAGCAGGAATTCGATGGCGTGGTAGCCGGTGGCGACATTGGCCTCGACGCCGCCGGCTTCCTGCAGCGTGCCGGAGAGGAATTCCGGTGTCAGGTTCGAAGCATCGACCTTCTTGCCGTTGATCTCGATCTCCTTGTTGGCGATCACATTGGCCGTATAGAGCGAGTTCGCGTCCGATTCGGTGCCGTAGCTCTTGGCGACATAGTCTATCAGGCCTTCGTCCAGCGGCCAGGAATTCACCTTGCCTTCCCAGTCGTCGACGATCTTGTTGCCGAAACGGTAGACCTCGGTCTGCTGGTAGGGAACGCGCGATGCCTTCCAGGCGTCGCGGGCCGCATTGAGCGTTTCCGCAGAGGGGTTGGCGAGCAGCGCATCGACTGCCTTGTCGAGCGCCTGCGCGGTGGTCAGCGAATCCTCATACTTGGCGAGCGCGATGTCGGAATAGGTCTTGATGACCGCCTTCGCATCGGTTTCCGCCTTGGCCGGCAACACGAACACCGCCGCCGTCAGCAGGGCCGTGGCGCCGATCGCGGCAAACCTGCCGCCATATCGTGCTGTCATAATCACTCTCCAGTTTCTCGGAAATTCTGTAAATGGCGCACGCGGCAACGGGCGCCTGGCGATCTGCAAGCCATTGGGCGCAAGAGATGCCGCGCCATCGCGCGGTTCGCGGAAGAAAGACACCAAAATGCCTCCAATCGAAAGGGTTCAAGGCCCAGACATTAAAGGGATGCGCTGACGCGCGAGCTTCCATAAAGCTGCGACATCGCCGGATGTCAATGGAGATCAGCAAGAAAAATCAATTGAAACAATAGTTTAGAATTATTCTAAACTACAACTATCAACTTTATCCCTTGCCTGCACCGGTCTTGCGGACGAACTGTACGATTGACAGCCGCCATCCCGGGTGCGACCCGCAAAAGCTCTCTTGCGGCGGCGCCAGACAATTGCCACTTGGCGGGACATCCTAGACTCTTATCAGGATTGCAATGCGATGAAGAACGGTGTGGTCATTGTCGGCGCGGGACATGCGGGCGTGCAAGCGGCCGCAAGCTTGCGCGAGGACGGCTATGACGGGCCGGTGATCCTCGTCGGCGACGAGAACGAACTGCCCTACCACAAGCCGCCGCTGTCGAAGACCTTCATCAAGGATGCCGAGGCCAAACCGCAACCCTTGCGCGGCGAGGCCTTCTACACCGGCAGCGCCATCGACTATCGGCCGGGCGTCAGGATCGATCGCATCGATGCCGAACGCCGCAGCCTGGATGTTGCCGGCGGCGGCGCACTTGCTTTCGATCACCTGATCCTGGCGACCGGCTCGCGCCCACGTATCCTACCGTTGCCAGGCTCCGATCTCTCCGGCGTGCTGTCGCTGCGCTCGCTCGCCGATGCGCGGCTGATCCGTGAACTGAGCGCCCGGAGCGACGAGGTCGTGATCCTCGGCGGCGGCTTCATCGGGCTGGAGATCGCCGCGACGCTGAGGGCCGCCGGCCGCACGGTGACCGTGGTCGAAGCGCTGGACCGGCTGCTCGGCCGCGCCGTGGCGCCGGTCGTGGCGAGCCATGTGCGCCAACGGCTGGAAGCGACAGGCGTGCGCGTCCTCACCGGCACCTCGATTGCAAGGCTCGAAGGCGAAAACGGCCATGTCACGGCAGCGATGACTTCGTCAGGCGAAAGGCTGCCGGCGCGCATGGTCATCGTCGGCATCGGCGCCGTGCCGAATGTCGAACTGGCGCGGACAGCAGGCCTTAGCATCGCCAACGGCATCCGCGTCGATCACCAGATGCGCACTTCGGCGCCTGAAATCCTCGCCATCGGCGACGCTGCCTCCTACCGGCACTGGTTCACCGGCGGCGACGTGCGGCTGGAATCGGTGCAGAATGCCACCGACCAGGCGCGGCTTGCCGCGCGTACGATCACCGGCCATGCCGACGCCTATTCGGCGGTACCGTGGTTCTGGTCCGATATCGGCGACATGAAATTGCAGATGGTCGGCCTGACCGCCGGTGGCGACCACCATGTCGTGCTGGGCGACCTGCCAGACAACAAATTCTCGATCTATCACTATGCTGGCGACCGGCTGCTCGGCATCGAATCCGTCAACCGTCCCGGCGACCACATGCTTGGCCGCAAAATGCTCGGCGCCGGCTTCTCGCCGACGCCGGAAACGATCGCGGCAGGCCCCGAGGGCCTGAAAGCGGCGTTGGCCGCGTATCAGGACATGGAGCCAGTCAAGGCCAGTGCTTAGGATTGCCAATTTTTGCCATACGCAATAAAATGCCTGAATGAGCACCATGAATATCTCACTGCCCGACAGCTTGAAGCATTTTGTCGATCAGCAAGTGACGGATCGCGGCTATGGCACGAGCAGCGAGTATGTGCGTGAATTGATCCGCCACGATCAGGATCGTCAACTTCTGCGCGGTTTGCTCCTCGAGGGCGCATCATCCGCGCCGGGCGCTCCCGTAGACGATGACTATTTCGCCGCGCTGAGAAAACGAGCGCAGAGCCAATAAATTAAGTGGCCACGAAGGCAATTGTTCCTCGAGGCCTTGCTCTGCGGGATATCGAGGACGCCGTTGATTATTATGCACGCGAAGTTGGTTCGCATATGGCGTTGGGCTATATCGAGGACCTTCAAAACGCCTACAAACTGATAGCCCGCCATCCGGCATCGGGCTCTCTCAGGTATGGTTATGAAATTGGATTGCCTGGGCTGCGTAGCGTGCAACTCAAGCGCTACCCATACCTGATTTTCTATCTTGAGCAGATCGACCATATCGATGTGTGGCGGGTCCTGCACGCCAAGATGGACATTCCAGCCTGGTTACAGAATCCAAGCTCCTGACGGCACGTTCACCCGCTCGCGAGGCCGTCAGGAGAAATGGGCGCCCGATCAAGCAGCGCAGACTTCGCGGATCGAGCTTTCCAGGATGTCGAGCGCCTCGTTCATGACGCTGTCCTGGATGGTGATCGGCGCCAGGAAGCGGATGACGTTTCCATAGACGCCGCAGGTCAGCAGGATCAGGCCCTTGTCGAGCGCCTTCAGCCTGATCGCGTTGGCGATCTCGGCCGACGGCAGGCCCTTCTTGACGTCGTTGAACTCGACCGCGTTCATGAAACCGAGGCCTCTGATGTCGACGATCTCGGGCACGTCGTCGCGGATCGACTGCAGCCGCTGCTTCAGCCTTGCACCCAGCGTGTTGGCGCGGTCGCACAGCTTTTCGTCATCGATGACGTCGAGCACGGCGTGCGCCGCGGCGACGCCGATCGGGCTGCCGCCATAGGTGCCGCCGAGTCCGCCGGGGCCGGGCGCATCCATGATTTCGGCGCGGCCGGTGACCGCGGCCAGCGGGAAACCGCCGGCCAGGCTCTTGGCCATGGTGGTGATGTCGGCCGCCACCTCATGGTGATCCATCGCAAACATCTTGCCGGTGCGGGCAAAGCCGGTCTGCACCTCGTCGGCGATCAGAAGCATGCCGTGCTGGTCGCAAAGCTTGCGCAGCGCCGTCAGGAACTCGCGCGGCGCGTCGTAGAAGCCACCCTCGCCCTGGACCGGCTCGATAATGATGGCGGCAACACGGGCCGGGTCGACATCGGCCTTGAACAGGCGGTCGAGGGCGGCCAGCGAATCGGCGACCGATACGCCATGCAGCGGCACTGGGAACGGCGCGTGATAGACGTCGCCCGGCATGGCGCCGAAGCCGACCTTGTAGGGCACGACCTTGCCGGTCAGCGCCATGCCCATGAAGGTGCGGCCGTGGAAGCCGCCGGCAAAGGCGATGACCGCCTGGCGGCCGGTGGCGTTGCGGGCGATCTTGATAGCGTTCTCGACCGCCTCGGCGCCGGTGGTGACGAAGATCGTCTTCTTCTCGAACTTGCCGGGCAGCATGCCGTTCAGCCGTTCGGCCAGCCGCACATAGCTTTCGTAGGGCACCACCTGATGGCAGGTGTGGGTGAAGCGGTCGAGCTGCGCCTTGACCGCCGCGATCACCTTGGGATGACGATGACCGGTGTTGACGACGGCGATGCCCGACGAGAAGTCGATGTAGCGACGGCCTTCGACATCCCAGATTTCCGAATTCTCGGCCCGGTCGGCATAGATCTGCGTGGTCATGCCGACGCCGCGCGAGATCGCTTGGTTCTTGCGTTCGGAGATGGCTGAATTCTTCATGGTGTCCTCATCGGGCCGGCGCCCTTCTTGTTTGATGCCGCTGACACGTCTTCTGACCTTATTTCACGTTTTCCTCAAGTCGGCACCACCGGCAGGCGATTGGGCCTGTGATCCCGGCTTAACCAGTCGACCGATACGCGTGCGAGGGAGGTTCCCTTTTCCAAGGGATCGATTATCTTCGGACGGGCCTGCGGGGCTCCGCACTGGGAACGTCCCACGCAGGCAGGGAAGCCATGACAAGGAACGCGACATCGTCCGCCTTGCAATCACCGCGTTCCGGCCCTTTGCCGTTTCGAAACACCTCGATCCTTGCCTGCGCGATGGCCGGCCTGCTTCTCGCCGGCTGCCAGAAGCAGGAGGCGGCCGAACACAAGCTGCCGATCATGGTGCGTACCGCCGAGGTCGAAATCTCCAGCTACGCACCGACCACGTCGCTGACCGGGGTCATCGCGGCCCGCACGATGAATAATCTGGCTTTCCGGGTCGGCGGCCGTGTCGCCGAACGGCTGGTGGAGATCGGCCAGCATGTCGACAAGGGCACGCTTTTGGCCCGCATCGACCCGCAGGAACAGGAATCGGATCTGCGCTCTGCGCAGGCCGATCTCGACGCAGCACAGGCGCAGTTGACGCAGGCATCCGCCGCCTTCGAGCGCCAGAAGACGCTGCTCGCGCAGGGCTTCACGACGCGCCGCGACTATGATCAGGCAGCACAGGCGCAGAGCGTGGCGCAAGGCAGCGTCCAGCAGGCGCGGAGCGCGCTCGACAATGCCCGGGAGAGCTTCACCTTCACCGAGTTGCGGGCCGGCGCGCCCGGTGTCGTCACCGCCCGCGCGGTTGAAGCCGGCCAGGTGGTGCAAGGGGCACAAACAGTCTTCACCATCGCCGAGGACGGCGACCGCGACGCAGTCTTCAATGTCCACGAAACGCTGGTCGCCGGCAGCTCGATGGCACCACCACCAGTGTCGATCACGCTGGTGTCGGATCCATCAGTGAAGGCGACAGGCAAGGTGCGCGAGATTTCGCCGGTGGTCGACGCCGCCTCGGCTTCGGTTCGGGTCAAGGTCGCCATTCCCGAGACCCCTGCCGCCATGCCGCTCGGCGCCGCCGTCATCGGCACGGTCAGTGCCGCGCCGGTGAAGGCCGTAATCCTGCCTTGGCAGGCGCTGACCTCCAGCGACGGCAAGCCAGCGGTCTGGCTCGTCGACCCGGCTTCCAAGGCGGTCACCATCGCGCCGGTGGACATCCTTGCCTATGATTCCGGTGTCATCGTCGTCGATAAGGGGCTCAAGCCCGGCCAGCACGTCATCACCGCCGGCGGTCAGTTGCTCAGTCCCGGCCAGACGGTCGAAATCGCCGGAGCGGCAACACAATGAACCGGCCGGCGCGCATGATCGCCCTGTCGGCGCTGGTTGTTGTCGGCGCCTGTTCGGCGGAGCCGGAAAAAACGCCTGAAATCGTCCGGCCGGTGCTTTCGGTGGTGATCGAACCGCGCACCAACCAGACGCTTGGCTTCGCCGGCGTCGTCGAGCCGGAATTCAGCGCCAACCTTGCCTTCCGCCTGCTTGGCCGCGTCGTCAGCCGCGATGTCGATGTCGGCGATCTCGTCACCAAGGGCACGACGATCGCCACGCTCGATCCGACGGCGCTGGAATTGGCCGTTCAGGCAGCCAAGGCTGGCCTCTCCAACGCGCAGGCGGAATTCACCAATGCTTACGCCAGCGAGGAGCGCCAGCGCGCATTGCTGGCAGACAAGAACACCTCGCAGGCCACCTATGAGGCAGCCCAGCAGGCACGGCAAGCCGCGCAGGCCAATGTCGAGCGCGCCAGGGCGGCGCTGGCTAAATCTCAGGAGCAGCTTGGCTATGCCCGCCTGTTTTCGGATTTCGATGGCGTCGTCACCGCCACCGGCGCCGAAGTCGGGCAGACCGTATCGGCCGGCCAGACCGTGGTGACGGTGGCGCGCTCGGACGTGCGCGAAGCCGTCGTCGACATTCCCGACAAGTTGACCGGCGACCTGACCGACGGAACCGGCTTCGACGTCATCCTGCAGTCGCTGCCCTCGATCCGCACGGAGGCCAAATTGCGCGAGATCGCGCCGCAGGCCGATAGTTCGACCCGCACACGCCGCGTGCGCCTGACGCTGCTCAACGCGCCGGCCGCGTTCCGGCTCGGCTCGACCGTGACGGCGACACGGGTGACGGCGATCGACCCGACGATCGAACTGCCGCTGTCGGCGCTGCTCGAAAAGAATGGCAAGCAGCAGGTCTGGATCGTCGATGCGCAATCGAAGGTCGCCGTGCACGATATCCAGGTCGGCGCCAAACGCGGCGGCAGCTTCACGGTCACCGGTGGACTTGACGCGGGCATGCGCATCGTCACCGCCGGCGTGCACAGCCTGACAGCGGGCGAGACGGTCAAAATCCTGGAAGGAGCCACCAAGTGAAGGGGTTCAACCTCTCCGACTGGGCGCTCAGCCACCGTTCGCTGGTCTGGTATTTCATGCTGGTGTTCGTCGTCGCCGGCGTCTCGGCCTATCTTAATCTCGGCCGTGAGGAAGACCCGGCCTTCACCATCAAGACCATGCTGATCCAGGCCAACTGGCCGGGCGCCTCGGTCAATGAGACGGTGAGGCAGGTCACCGATCGCATCGAGAAAAAGCTGGAGGAGCTCGACAGCCTCGACTACAGCAAGTCGGTGACCACGGCCGGCAAGACCGTCGTCTTCGTCAACCTGAAGCCGTCGACTAAGGCGCGCGACGTGGCCCCGACCTGGGTGCGCATCCGCAACATGATCAACGACATCCGCGCCCAGTTTCCCGAGGGCGTGCAAGGTCCGTTCTTCAACGACAGTTTTGGCGACGTCTACGGCAATATTTACGCCTTCACGGCGGACGGGCTGACATCGCGCCAGTTGCGCGACTATGTCGAGCAGGCGCGCACCCAAATCCTGGCCGTGCCCAATGCCGGCAAGGTCGACCTGATCGGCGCCCAGAACGAGGCGATCTATCTCGAATTCTCGACCCGCCAGATCGCGGCCCTTGGCCTGAACCAGCAGGCGATCGTGGCCAGCCTGCAGGCACAGAACGCGATTGCGCCTTCCGGTGTCATCGAGACCGGCCCCGAACGCGTCAGCGTGCGCGTCTCGGGCCAGTTCACGTCGGAAGAAAGCCTGCGTGCCATCAATCTGCGCGTCAACGACCGCTTCTTCCGGCTGAGCGATGTGGCGACCATCACCCGCGGCTATGCCGACCCGCCGACGGCGTTGTTCCGGTTCAACGGCGAGGATGCGATCGGGCTAGCCATCGGCATGAAGCCTAACGCCAATCTGCTCGACTTCGGCAAGGCGCTGAAGGTCGAGATGGACAAGATCGTCGCCGACCTGCCGATCGGCGTCGGCGTGCATCTGGTCGCCGACCAGCCTGTCATCGTCGAGGAAGCGGTCTCGGGCTTCACCCGCGCGCTGTTCGAGGCGGTCGCCATCGTGCTCGCGGTGTCCTTCATCAGCCTTGGCGTGCGCGCCGGCTTCGTCGTGGCGCTGTCGATCCCGCTGGTGCTGGCCATCACCTTCCTGTTCATGGACTATCTCGGCATCTCCCTGCAGCGTATTTCGCTGGGCGCGCTGATCATCGCGCTCGGCCTGCTGGTCGACGACGCCATGATCGCCGTCGAGATGATGGTGGCCAGGCTGGAAGCCGGCGACAATCTGCGCAAGGCGGCGACCTATGTCTACACCTCGACCGCGTTTCCGATGCTTACCGGAACGCTGGTGACGGTCACCGGCTTCATCCCCATCGGCCTCAACAACAGCGCGGCGGGCGAATACACCTACACGCTGTTCGTCGTCATCGCCGTGTCGCTTTTGGTGTCATGGATCGTGGCGGTGCTGTTTGCGCCGCTGCTCGGCGTCACCATCCTGCCGGCGACGATGAAACAGAAGCATCATGACAAGCCCGGCCGCTTCACCTCGCTGTTCCGCAGCGTGCTGGTCGGATCGGTGCGCCGCCATTGGCTGACGATCATTGGCACGGTGCTGTTGTTCGCCGCCTCGATCGTCGGCATGGGCTATGTCCAGCAGCAGTTCTTCCCGTCCTCCGACCGGCCGGAACTGATCGTCGACTGGAACCTGCCGCAGAACTCTTCGATCGCCGAGACGCGCGACCAGATGGAGCGGTTCGAGAAGGCAGCCCTTGCCGGCAACCCTGATATCGACCACTGGAGTTCCTATATCGGCCAGGGCGCGGTGCGCTTCGTGCTGGCCTATGACGTGCAGCCGGCCAATCCCTATTTCGGCCAGACCGTCATCGTCACCAAGGACGTCGAAGCCCGCGACAGGGTGAAGGCGGCAATCGAGACGATGCTGCGCGACGACTTCGTCGGCACCGACGCCTTCGTCAAGACGCTCGAACTCGGCCCGCCTGTCGGCCGACCGGTGCAATACCGCGTCAGCGGCCCCGACATCCAGACGGTGAGGACGCTGTCGCAACAGCTGGCCGGCGTCATCTCGGCCAACCCGAAGCTCGGCGCGCCGACCTTCGACTGGAACGAGCCGTCGCGGGTCCTGAAAGTGGATGTGCTGCAGGACAAGGCGCGCCAACTCGGCGTCACCTCCTCGGACATTTCCAATGCGCTGAACAGCGTGGTCGGCGGCGTCACCATCACCCAGGTGCGCGACGCCACCTACCTCATCAACGTCGTGGCGCGGTCACGCGATGCCGAACGCGGCTCGATCGAGACGCTGCGCAACATGCAATTGCCGACCGGTGCCGGCGAATCCATCCCGCTCGCCGCCGTCGCCAACTTCCACTACGAGCTGGAGCAGCCGACAGTCTGGCGGCGCAGCCGCGTGCCGACGATCACGGTGCGCGCCGGACTGGTCGGCGACGCGCTGCCGGCGACCGTGGTCGACGAGCTGAAACCTTCGGTCGATGCCTTCATCGGCAAGCTGCCGGTCGGCTATGCCATCGCCACGGCCGGCTCGGTCGAGGAAAGCGCCAACAGCCAAGGCCCGATCGCGGCGGTCGTGCCGCTGATGCTTTTCATCATGGCGACGATCCTGATGGTCCAGCTGCAAAGCTTCCAGCGCCTGTTCCTGGTGGTTGCCGTCGCACCGCTTGGGCTGATCGGCGTGGTCGCGGCCTTACTGCCGAGCGGCGCCCCGCTGGGCTTCGTCGCCATCCTCGGCGTGCTGGCGCTGATCGGCATCCTGATCCGCAACTCGGTCATCCTGATCGTGCAGATCGAGGATCTGGTCGCCGAAGGCAAGGACCGCTGGGCGGCCGTCATCGAAGCCACCGAACACCGCATGCGGCCGATCGCGCTGACGGCCGCCGCGGCCAGCCTGGCACTGATCCCGATCGCGCGCGAGGTGTTCTGGGCGCCTATGGCGTTCGCCATGATGGGCGGCATCATCGCCGGCACGGCGATCACGCTGCTGTTCCTGCCGGCGCTCTATGTCGCCTGGTTCAGGATCAAGGAGCCGAAGCAAGCGCCGGACAACACTGCGCCGACCGGTGATGCCATCGCGGAAGGGGGAGTGGCTTGAGGGCAAGTTGCGAGTAGCGCCGCGTGAAGGAACGCGACTTAAGCGATAGAGGCTACGCCCGCACAAACCCGTCGCTGGCTCGCAATAGGTTTCGCGTGTAGTCCTTGGTCACGCGGCGCTCGACGAGATCCGCCGCCGCGAGATTTTCCACCGCCTCGCCGCTTTGCATCACCATCAGCCGCTCGCACATATGGGTGATGATAGCGAGGTCGTGGCTGACCATCAGGAAGGTCAGCTTGCGCCGCCGGCGGACCTCTTCCAACAGGTTGAGCACTTCCGCCTGCACCGAGGCATCGAGCGCCGAGGTCGGCTCGTCGAGCAGCAGGATGGACGGTTCGAGGATGAGCGCGCGCGCGATCGCCACGCGCTGACGTTGGCCGCCGGAGAGTTGGTGCGAATAACGGAACCGAAAGCCGTTTCCCAAGCCAACCTCGTCGAGCGCCCGCTGGATGCGCTTTTCGCCGTCGGCAAAACCATGGATGGCAAGCGGCTCCTGCAGCAGGCGGTCGACGGTCTGGCGCGGGTGCAGCGAGCCGTAGGGATCCTGGAAGACCATCTGGACTTCGCGATAAAAGGCTTTGTCGCGGCGCGCGCCAAGCGTCTTGCCGTTGACGGTGATGCTGCCCGAAGCGACCGGTGCGAGGCCAGCGATGGCCCGCAACAGCGTCGACTTGCCGGAACCGGATTCACCGACCAGGCCAAAGGATTCGCCCGGCTGCACGTCGAGGCTGACACCCTTCAGCGCGCGAAAACGATCGAAGATCACTTCCAGCCCGTCGACGGCAATCGCAGACGTCATGCCGCCCACTCCGGCTTGCGGTCGAGCACCGGCAGCGGGTGACGGTCGGCACCGATCTTGGGCATGCAGTTGAGCAGGCCGCGGGTGTAGGGATGCTGGGCGCGGCCGAGTTCCGAGGCTTTGAGCTGCTCGACCACCTTGCCCGCATACATGACGATGACGCGGTCGCAGAAGGACGAGACCAGGCGCAAATCGTGCGAGATGAAGATCAGCCCCATGCCGCGCTCGCCGACCAGCCGATCGAGGATGCCGAGCACGTCGAGCTGCACGGTGACGTCAAGTGCCGAGGTCGGCTCGTCGGCGATCATCATTTCCGGCCCGGCGATCAGCATCATGGCGATCATGGCGCGCTGGCCCATGCCGCCCGATACTTCATGCGGATGCAGGTCGAAGACGCGGGCCGGATCGCGGATCTGCACCGCCTCCAGCATCGCCAGTGCGCGGTCGCGCGCCTCGGCCTTGCCGACCTTCTCATGCGTGCGCAGCGTCTCGACGATCTGGCGGCCGATGCTCATCACCGGGTCGAGCGAATATTTCGGATCCTGCAGGATCATGGCGATGCGCTTTCCCCGCAGCGACCGGCGTTCGCGTGGCGAGACGCTGAGCAGGTCAATGCCGTCGAAAGCCAGCTTGTCGGCCGATATCCGCGCCTGCGGCGGCGTCAGGCCCATGATGGCGCGGCCGGTCTGCGATTTGCCCGAGCCGGACTCGCCGACGATGCCGAGCCGCTCGCGGCCAAGCGAGAAGGAGACGCCGCGCACCGCCTCGATCAGCCCGGTGCGGGTCGGGAAGGTGACGCGCAGATCCTCTACGTCGAGCAACGCGCTCTTTGATCGCTGCTGATTGGGGTCGCCGCTCATTGGTCACCACTCCGGGGATCGAGCGCGTCGCGCAGCCCGTCGCCGAGCAGGTTGAAGCCAAGGCTGACGATCAGGATGGCGAAGCCTGGCGCACCGGCCACCCACCACTGATCGAGCACGAAACGGCGCCCCGAAGCGATCATCGTGCCCCATTCCGGCAGCGGTGGCTGCGCGCCTAGGCCGAGGAAGCCGAGACCGGCTGCGGTTAGGATGATGCCGGCCATGTCGAGCGTCACCCTGATGATCAGCGAGGAGATGCAGAGCGGCATGATGTGACGCAGCACGATGCGGAAGGGCGAGGCGCCCATCAGCTGCACCGCCTTGATGTAATCGGAATTGCGTACTGTCAGGGTTTCGGCGCGCGCAATACGGGCGTAAGGCGGCCAGGAGGTGATGGCAATGGCCAGCACCGCGTTCTCGATGCCGGGGCCAAGCGCCGCGACAAAAGCCAGTGCCAGGATCAGCTTGGGGAAGGCGAGGAAGATGTCGGTGATGCGCATCAGTATGGCGTCGGTCCAGCCGCCGGCATAGCCGGCGACGGTGCCGACCAGAAGGCCGATGGGCGCGGCGATGATGGCAACAAGGATGACCACATAAAGTGTCCAGCGCGAGCCGTAGAGGATGCGCGAAAGGATGTCGCGGCCGAGATCGTCGGTGCCGAACCAGTGCTCGGCGCTCGGCGCCAGCAGACGTGCGTTCTTCAGGTCGCCAAACGTCGGCGAATAGGGCGCCAGCACGTCGGCAAGGGCGGCAACGACCAGCAAGGCGATGATGATGAGCAGGCCGAGAAACGCCAGCCGGTTGGCGGAAAAGCGCCGCCACGCCACATAGGCGCGGCCAAGCCTCGCCTGCATGCGCGACGCCGGACGCTCGCTGAGCAGCCAATCGCGACGGCTCTGGATGGTCTCGACGCTCATGCGGACTTCGTCCTCGGATCGAGCACGCGGTAGAGCAGGTCGGAGAGCAGGTTGATGGCGATGAACACCGAGCCGATGACGATGGTGCCGCCGAGCACGGCATTCATGTCGGCGTTCTGCAGCGAGTTGGTGATGTAGAGGCCGATACCGGGCCACGAGAAGACGGTCTCGGTCAGCACCGAACCTTCGAGCAGGCCGGCATAGGAGAGCGCGATTACCGTCACCATCGGCACCGCGGCGTTGCGCAATGCGTGGCCCCAGATGATGCGGGTTTCCGACAGGCCCTTGGCGCGTGCGGCGACGATGTATTCCTGCGACAGCTCGTTGAGCATGAACGAGCGCGTCATGCGGCTGATATAGGCGAGCGAGAAGTAGCCGAGCAGCGAGGCCGGCAGGATGATGTGGCGGAAAGCATCATAGAAAACATCCCACTGCCCCTGCCACAGGGAATCCAGCAGATAGAAACCAGTGATCGGCGTGAAGGTATATTCGTAGACGACGTCGAGCCTCGCCGGAAAAGCGACCCATTGCAGCTTGGCGTAGAACAGCACCAGCGCCAGCAGCCCGAGCCAGAAGATCGGCACGGAATAGCCGATCAGGCCGATGATGCGCACGATCTGGTCGATGAGGCTGCCGCGCCTGACTGCGGCCAGCACACCAAGCGGCACGCCGAACAGCGCGCCGATCAGCGTTCCCAGCGTCGCCAGTTCCGTCGTGGCCGGAAGTGCCCGGCGAATGTCGGTCATGACCGGGTTTGTGGTCAGCACGGAGACGCCGAAATTACCGTTCAGGGCATTCTTCACATAAATATAGAACTGTTCGATCAACGGCAGGTCGAGGCCCATCTCGCGGCGCGTGCGCTCGACGACATTGGCCGGCGCCCGGTCGCCGAGCACCGCCAGCACCGGGTCGATCGGGATGACACGGCCGATGAAGAAGGTCACCGCAAGCAGACCAAGATAGGTCGTGATCGCGATGACCAGGAAGCGGCCGAGCGATGATGCAATGGCGACGGCGCGGGCGCTGCCGCGCCCGCCCTCGTTTTCAACCGCGCTCATGCGGCGCGTCCGCGGCGTTATTCTTTCGAGACCGACCCGACGAAGTTGGTGTCGAAGCTCGGGCCGAGCGCAAGGCCCTTGAGGTTCTTGCGCAGGCCAACCACTTCCAGCTGCTGGTGAATGATAACGAAGGGACTGGTGTCGAGGATCTTCTTCTCGAGATCCTTGTACATATCGGCGCGCTTGCCTGCGTCCTTCTCCAGCAGCGCTGCTTCCGTCTCCTTGGTCAGATCCGGAATGTCCCACGAGTTGCGCCAGGCAAGCGTGTGGGACTTGCCGGCATCCGAATTGTCCGGGTTCGAGGCGAAGGTCTGGGCATTCGAGTTCGGATCGAAATAATCCTGGCCCCAGTTGCCGATATAAATGTCGTGGTTGCGGGCGCGGTACTTGGTCAGCGTCTGCTTGCCGTCGCCCGGGATGATCTCAAGCTTGATCCCGGCCTGGCCAAGCGTCTGCTGGATCGATTCCGCCATGCCCGTCGTCGGCTGGCCGGTGCGTACGTCCATGGTTACGCTGAAACCGTCGGCCAGACCGGCCTTGGCCAACAATTCCTTGGCTTTGGCGACGTCGAGCTTGAACGGATTCTCGTCGAGTTCGCCGAGCACGCCCTTGGGCAGGAAGGTCTGGTGGATCTCACCGATGCCCTTGAGGATGGTCGAGCTCAAGGCATCATAGTCGACCAGATACTTGAACGCCTGGCGGACCTCGGGCTTGGCGAGATTCGGGTTTTTCTGGTTGAGGCTGATATAGTAGACCGTGCCCTTCGGCGCGCTGGTGGTGGTGAGGTCGGCGTTCTTGGCGATGGCGTCGAGATCGTTCGGCTCGAGATTGCGGGCGACGTCGATGTCGCCGGCTTCGAGCGCCAGGCGCTGGGCCGAGCTTTCCTTCATATTGCGATAGATGACGCGGGCTAGCTTGGCCTTTTCTCCGTAGTAATTGTCGTTGCGCTCCATGACGACGGCTTCGTTGGCGCGCCATTCGCGCAGCTTGAAGACGCCGGAGCCGGCATAGCCGGTCTTCAGCCAGGCATTGCCGAAATCATTGTCCCATTTGTAATCGGCGGTGGGTGCCGCGGTGACGACATGTTCCTTGACCAGCTTGCTGTCGACCACCGAGGCAACCGTTGCCGACAGGCAGTTCAGGACGAAGCTCGGCGCATAGGCCTTGTCGACGGTGAACTGGAAGGTTCCATCGTCGACCGCCTTGGCCTTTTCGGTGACGTTGTCGCCGCTGATGCCGAACTGGCCGATGATGAAGGCCGGGCTCTTGTCGAGCTTTACGGCGCGCTCGAACGAATAGGCGACGTCGGCCGCGGTGATCGGATTGCCGGATGCGAACTTCAGGCCGGGCTTGAGCTTGAAGGTGTAGGTCAAGCCATCGTCGGAGACGGTCCAGCTCTCAGCGAGATCGCCCTTGACCTTGGAGGTGTCGCTGAGGTCGAGACGGACCAGCAGATCATAGGTGTTGCCGGTGACCTCGGCGGTCGACAGCTCGAACGCCTCGCCGGGATCCATGGAGATGATGTCGTCGATCGCGAAACCTTCGACCAGCGTGTCGGCGGGCGTGACCGCACCGGCTGGCGCGCCCGCCAGAAGCAGCGCGGACATGGCTGCGCCCGCGAGCAAGATGCGGGAGCGTAGAGCAAACTTTTCCATCATCATCGTGATTGTTCCCTGTTTTGTTGTTTGTTGACCTGAGTTCCCGGCTCAGGGTTGCGGAATTCTTTTCGGGCCTGGAGACGGCCCGTCTGATCTCTTACCGTTGCGGTTTTTGTCCAGTTGGTCAACACCATATCCGGCGGCCTCGTGGCGGGCAACGAGCATTTATACGACGACTCATTGGGCCAGAAAGGCCGGTGGCCTGTCGGCGCCCAGGCCAGCCAGTCGAGGCGGCCGATCGAGAAAAACCTGCTGATTTCGGCGCTATTTCAGCGTGGCTACCAGGCCGGCATCGGGGAAGCAGGTTGCGGCGCGGCCGTTCTTGGCTTGCCACTTGCCGATCGAACGGCGGGTCTTGAAGCCGGGCAGTCCGTCGGCGCTGCCGACATCATAGCCCTTGGCCTCCAGCGCCCGTTGCAGGACGGCGATGTCGGAACGGTGGAGCCCGCCGACCGCGCCCCAGCTTCCTGCAAAATTCTGATCGCCATGGGCGATGCGATCGGCGCCATGGCCGATGAACAGCGCGTAGAGGTCGCTGGTGTTGTATTCCTTCAGCACATAGAAATTGGGGGTGGCGATGAAGGTCGGGCCGCTGCGTCCCGCCGGCATCAGCAGGAAACCCTCGGCCTTCATCTCGCTCGCCGGAAACGGTTTGCCGCCAACGCGTTTGATGCCCATTGCCGCCCACTCGGAGATCTTCTTGCCCTGGTCCGGGCCTTCCAGCGCGCAGGAAACCGCCTCGGGCACGGTCACCTCGAAACCCCAGCCGCGGCCCTTCACCCAGCCATAATGGACGAGGTAGTTGGCGATCGAAGCCAGTACATCCGGCGTCGAGCTCCAGATGTCGACGCGGCCGTCGCCATCGAAATCGACGGCATGTTTCAGGAACGAGGTCGGCATGAATTGCGGCTGGCCCAGCGCGCCGGCCCAGGATGATTTCATCGCGCCGACCGGAGCCAGCCCGCGCTCGACGATTTCGAGGGCGGCCAAGAGTTCGGTCCGAAAGAAATCCTTCTTGGTCGACATGAACGCCTTGGTCCCCAGCACCTCGAAGGCGTCGTAAGGCATCTTCGCCGCGCCGAAGCCGGTCTCACGGCCCCAGATCGCCAACAGCACTTCGCCTGGCACGCCATAGCGCTTTTCGATTGCCGCAAGTGTCCTGGCATTGGTGGCCTCACGCGCGCGTCCGCCCGCCGTCACCGCACGAACCGTCTTCTCGGCGAAATAGGCGCCGGGCGAGCCGAATTCGGCCTGGTGCTGTTTCCGCGGCGTGGTTGCCTTCTCGCCTGGCTTGACCAGGTCGGGCAGCTTCAGGTTGGGGTTGATGCCATCGAATGCGGCGTCGAAGGTTTTTTTGGAGATGCCTTTCGCCTTGGCTTGCGGCCAAAGGTCGTTCTGCAGCCAGGCGCGGAATTGGTCGTCGACCTTGGCGGCGGAGGCGGGAGCGGAAAGGAGGACCGCGAGAAGAACTGCAAAAAAGGAAAACAGAGCCAATCCGAGAGGTTTGCGTTCCTTCACACCCAGCCTCGAAGGACGCGCAGCAATCATGATCCGCACCCTCTCCCGTAGCTTTGTCAAAATGCCGTCCGCGAGCGCAGCGCCGCGGCCAGCGTGCCTTCGTCGAGATAGTCGAGCTCGCCGCCAACCGGCACGCCATGCGCCAGCCGTGTCACCTTGATGTCGAAGCCGGCCAGTTGGTCTGTCAGGTAATGCGCCGTGGTCTGGCCCTCGACCGTCGCGTTGACGGCGAGGATGATCTCCTTGACCTCGCCGCCGGCGACACGGTCGACCAGCGAGCGCATGTTGAGCTGGTCGGGACCTATGCCGTCGAGCGGCGACAGCGTCCCGCCGAGCACATGATAGCGCACATTCATCGCCGCCGCCCGCTCCAGCGCCCACAGATCGGAGACGTCCTCGACGACGATGATGGTGCCGGCGTCACGGCGCGGATCGGTACAGATCATGCACGGGTCCGACGTATCGACATTGCCGCAGGTCGAGCAGATGCGCACCTTGTCGGCCGCCTCGGCCATGGCGGCGGCGAGCGGCGACAGCAATTGTTCCTTCTTCTTGATCAGATGCAGGGCGGCACGCCTGGCCGAGCGGGGACCCAACCCAGGCACCTTGGCCAGGAGCTGGATCAGGCGTTCGATCTCGGGACCGGCGATTCGCTTGGACATCGCTCTGATCTAGAGCAATTCCAGGAAAAGTGCGAAGCGGTTTTCCGTCCGGAGTTGCGTCAAAACGAAAAGCTGGAGCGGTCACCGTTTCCGCGAAACGGTGAACCGCTCCAGGATTTTTCAGAGCGCTTTGAAACATCCCGTGTCCGCATGACCCGCCATATTGGCTTGGTGGACCATCGGGCGGACCATGGAGCGCGGATCAGTTGGTTTCGAGCGGCCGGCCCTGGCTGATAATCATCGCGCCGATGGCGTCGGTGTTCTCAGGCGTCGACTGGAATCCCATCGACGCCTCCTGCGGCGCGTTTTGAACCGAGGAGATGACCCTTGTGTTGAGGGTTCCGCCAAAACGGGCGGCATCCGGTTCTTCCATCGGCTCCTGCATCGCGACCACCATGGGCTCCGCCGAGACACGCGCGGATTTCGCGGGCGGCGCGGCGGCCGCGGTCACATAGGTCTGTTGGACAGCAGCGGATCGAACGGTTGCCGTCGTGTCCGGACGTGCCGGCTCGGCGGAAGCGACCATTATCACCGGTGCGGCCGGCTTCTCGGGCGCAGCCGAGGCAATGGCGACCCGCGGCTCATCCGGCAACGGCTGCCAGTTGCGGCCGCGCTTCTCATAGAAGGCATTGCCGCCGGCAACCATCGTGTAGTGCATGTTCTTGTAAGGGAAGCGCAGCCCGGCGGTGTGGAAATACATCGTATCTTTCAGCTTGGCCTTGCGCTCGCCCTTGAGCACGGCATCGGCGGCTTCCTCGACATCGGGCAGCGCTCGCGAATTCATCGGCCTCGTCATGACGCCAGGCGCGAACTGCCCGCGCTCGCCCACCACCTCGCAGATGGTGCTTCCGTGGTTGCCGGAGCGAAGCCGGTTCATCACCACCGTGCCGACGGCGATCATGCCGTCGCGGCTCGAGCGATTGGACTCGAAGAACATCGCCCGTTCCAGGCATTCCTTGTCCTTCGGCGTATGGCTGTAGGCCCGGGAACTCAGGAAACTCGGCGTGATGGCGTCGGTCAGGCTGGCGACGGACATGCCGTGCGAAGTGGTCTGGCTGCAGGCAGCCAAAAACAAGGGTGAAATGACGGCGCCGAGCAACAGCGGCGTCTTCCATCGCGTGGCAATCAACAGGTAACCCTCTCACTTCCATGCCCGCCCCCAGGCTGCGGCAAGAATGAGACACTTTCAGGCAAAAAGATGGCCAAAACGTTATTAATAGGGTCCTGTTGCCAAATTGGCACAGTTGCATGGCTTTACGCGGGCTAGCGCCCGGCCGCAATCGCCGCCGGTTGGCCAGGTTCAGCCTCTTCGATTTTCTCCGAAAACAGGCCACGCCGGAGGAACAGCGTCCGCGCGTCCCTGGCCGTCGGCGCGATCCTTGCCGGCCAGTCGCTTTCGATGAATTCGGCCTTGGTGAAGTCCGGATTTGTCTCGCAGGCCGCTTCCAGGAATTCGGCGATCTCCAGCACGATGGCGCGTTCGTCCTTCGAAAGCGCCGACGTGCCGGCTTCGATCGACGGGCGATGGACGAAATCCTCGAACAGATCGAAGTAACCCTTAATGCCGACGAGATCGACGCCGCCGTCGCAATCGGCCAGGATTTCCAGGATCTCATAGATTCTGTTGCGGATACGCTGCTCGATCAATCTTTCGGAGGGCTCGTCGGTCATGTCGATCACGGGGGGCGCGCCGAACGCTAGAAGGGCAGTTTCATTCCCGGCGGGATCGGCAGACCGGCGGTCAGCGCCTTGGTCTTTTCCTGCATGATCTGCTCGACCTTGGTCTTGGCGTCATTATGGGCGGCCAGCACCAGATCCTCGAGAATCTCGACATCGTCCTCCTTGAACAGGGATGGATCGATCTTCAGCGACTTCATCTCGAATTTTCCGGTCAGCGTGACGTTGACGAGGCCGCCGCCGGCCTGGCCGGATGCTTCCAGCGTGGCGATCTCGTCCTGCATGGCCTGGAACTTGGCCTGCATTTCCTTCGCCTTGCCCATCAGGCCGAGAAGATCTTTCATGGTCGGGTCCTTTGCGGATTCGTGGCTGGATCAGGTTTCGTCGTCGTCAGCCAGCGGCTCGACCGGCACTTCGGCCTCGGTCGTTTCGGCTTCCGGCGCGTCTGGAATGCGCACGTCGATGATCTTGGCACCGGGAAAGCGCGCCAGGATGGCGGCCACCGTCGGGTCGCTCTTGGCATCGAGGAAGGCGTTCTCGCGCTTGGCCGATTCCATTTCGGCGAGCGTCTGGCCACCCTCTTCCTTCGACAGCGAGACAAGCCAGTTGCGGCCGGTCCAGGCGCGCAGCTTCGTCGTCAGGTCGTTGAGCAGCATCTTGGGCGCGTCGCTGGTCAGGCCCACGTCGATACGGCCGGGCTCGATGCGCACGAGACGGATGCAGCTCTTGACCAGCACCTTGAAGGCGATGTCGCGTTGCGCGTCGGCCAGGGCAATGATGTCGGCGAGCGATTTCAGCGGCACCGATTGCGCTTCCGCGACCGGTTCCGGCGGAGCGACGAAGGCAGCGGGAGCTGGCGTGGCTTCGACCAGCCGCATGGTCTGTGCGCCGCCCGATCCGGCAGGCATGCGCGTCTGCGCCACCGCGCTGGCGCCACCGCCATTGCCGGAACTTGCGGGCGCGCCATTCGGACGCGGCGCGCCATTTTGCGCCGGCGCTGCGCCCTCGAGCGATCTCAGCGCCTCGTCCAGCGTCGGCAGGTCGGCGGCGTGCGCCAGCCGGATCAACACCATTTCAGCCGCACTGACCGGCCTGTTGGAGGACTGCACCTCGGGAATGCCCTTGAGCAGCATCTGCCATGTCCGCGACAGCACCCTGACCGACAGTGTCCTGGCGAAATCCGCGCCGCGCTGCCGCTCGTCTTCGGAGAGCGAGGCGTCCTCGATGGCCGTCGGCACGAAACGCAGCCGGGTGACCAGGTGGTTGAACTCGGCAAGATCGGTCAGCACGGCGGCCGGATCGGCGCCGGTATCGTACTGCGCGCGGAATTCGCCAAGGGCGGCCGCCACATCGCCCTTCATGACATGTTCGAACAGGTCGACGATGCGGGCGCGGTCGGCGAGCCCCAGCATCGCCCGAACCGCATCGGCGCTGACGGAGCCGGCGCCATGGGCAATCGCCTGGTCGAGGATGGAGAGCGAATCACGGGCCGAGCCTTCGGCGGCGCGGGCGATCATCGCCAGCGCGTCGTCGTCGACCGAAATGCCTTCCTTGGCCGATATCGAGGAAAGATGCGCGACCAGCGCGCCAGCGTCGATGCGCCTCAAGTCAAAGCGCTGGCAGCGCGACAGGACGGTGATCGGAACCTTGCGGATTTCGGTGGTGGCGAAGATGAATTTGACGTGCGGCGGCGGTTCTTCCAGCGTCTTCAACAGGCCGTTGAAGGCCTGCGTCGACAGCATGTGCACTTCGTCGATGATGTAGACCTTGTAGCGGGCCGAGACCGGCGCGTAGCGCACGCGCTCGATGATGTCCCTGATATCGTCGATGCCGGTGTGCGAGGCGGCGTCCATCTCGATGACGTCGACATGGCGGCCTTCCATGATCGCCTGGCAATGCTCGCCGAGCACGGCAAGGTCGACCGAAGGCTGGTCGATATCAGCGGTTTTATAGTTCAGGGCACGCGCGAGTATGCGCGCCGTCGTGGTCTTGCCGACGCCACGCACGCCGGTCAGCATCCAGGCCTGGGCGATACGGCCGGTGGCAAAGGCATTGGTGAGGGTGCGCACCGTCGGCTCCTGGCCGACCAGTTCGGAGAAATTCGAAGGACGGTACTTGCGCGCCAGCACGCGATAGGCGGCGGCCTTGCCATTCTCCAGGCTTTTTGGTCCCGAATTGCCGGCTTCGCTCATACGCCCGTAAAGCTCCAAATGGCCGCGCCCGAAAGCGGCCGATTCCTGCGCATAGTCTCGCCCGCGCTGCAATGCGTCGTCAATGTCGCGAGAGGGGCCGATGAGGTGGGAGGCTGGAACAATGACCCGTTCCGGGCTCGTTAGGGCTGCTTCCTTCCGGACCTGACCCGGTTGGCGAGTGGATCGTCCACCACCAACCTCCCGCTGTCCATATCGGCAATTCGACGATGAAATGCAAGTGCGCAGAAGAAATCCCTGGTTCCTTCGCAGCATTCGCCAGCGCGTTGGGCTGACGGAGCATCAAACGAAAAACCCGCCTGTACGGCGGGTCACTGGCGCAAATCAGCACCATGGACAAACATGTACCATAGCTGAGGTCACGAAATCAAGAAAAAATTCCTATCGTGAAAAGCTGCCGACCGCGAGGGGCGCAATGATTCGCTTGCAGCCCTCTTGCCGCCGCTCTAGCGTTCCTGCGTTTGAAGAAACCAAGAAAAGCAAGGGAAACGCCGATGATGACGGGCCTGAAGGCCGGATTCACGCTGGACTCCCGGCTGGAGGCGGACAGCGAGCAGTTGATGTGGCTTGGGCTGTGCGAGTTGCGGGTGATGAACGACCGCCGCTGGCCATGGCTGCTCCTAGTGCCGCAGCGGCCCGGCGCGGAGGAGATCCACGACATGACGCCGCTCGACCAGGCGATGCTGACCTTCGAGACCAATATGGTGGCGCAGGCGCTGAAGAAAGCGACCGGCTGCACCAAGATCAACACCGGCGCGCTTGGCAACATCGTGCGCCAGTTGCACATCCACGTCATTGCGCGTTCGGAAGGCGATCCCGGCTGGCCAGGCCCGGTGTGGGGACACGGCCTGCGTGAGCCCTATCAACGTTCCGACCTGCGGCGGTTTGCCGAAACGATCAAGGCGGCGCTATAAGCGTTCCCCGTGTCCATTCCGCAACCTACCCCAGAGTCTCCATGAGCTTCCGCCTGTTTGACGCGCCCTTGCGCGAGCCGAGCCAGTTCGTCGGCTTTGCCGGCAACACCATCGACCGGCAGTCCGAAAACCGCGCCGACGATTCGGTCAACAAGGCGCTCGCCGACCCGGCGACGCGACTGCTCCTGATGAATGGCGGCCGGCTCTATCTGAAACTCGGGGATGGCAACGGTCTCGACCCCTGGTTCGCCGCCGCCGAGAGCGAGGCCTTCAAGGTTTCCCTGGCGCAGGGCATCCTGCTCGGTTTTTCCGAACTTGGACCGGTGCTGGCGGTGCCGGCCGGCATCGACGCCGAGCAATTGCCGGAAACCATCAAGGCCATCGACTATCGCTCGGTCTATATGCAAGGGCTGATCGACGAGGCGGCTGCCGGCGCGATGGCGCAAGGGGCGGCCCTGCTCGCCTGGCATGCCAGCCATCGTTTCTGCAGCAAATGCGGCACGCAATCGCAGATGCGGGCCGGCGGCTACAAGCGGCATTGCCCGAATTGCGGCACCGAGCATTTTCCCCGCACCGATCCGGTGGCGATCATGCTGACGGCGACGCGGGAGAAGTGCCTGCTCGGGCGCGGCCGGCATTTCGCGCCGGGCATGTACTCGGCCCTTGCCGGCTTCATCGAGCCGGGCGAGACGATCGAGGCGGCGGTGCGCCGCGAGACGCTGGAGGAGGCCGGCATCAGGCTTGGCCGTGTCGTCTACCACGCCAGCCAGCCCTGGCCGTTTCCCTATTCGCTGATGATCGGCTGCTTCGGCGAGCCGCTCAACGACGATATCCAGGCCGATTTGAACGAGTTGGAGGACTGCCGCTGGTTTGCCCGCGACGAGGTGCGTTCGATGCTGACCAGGGAGCATCCCGGCAATTTGGTCACGCCACCGAAAGGCGCCATTGCGCATCATCTCATTCGCGCCTGGGTCGACTCAGAGTGATGGCAGCGAGTATCGAAAGACATTTCAGGAGCAGAAAATGATCCGTCACACCGTCGTCTTCACGCTGAAGCATCCGCCACATTCGCTGGAGGAAAGGAGGTTCCTGGTCGACGCCAAGAAAATCCTCACCGCGATCAGGGGCGTCACGCATTTCGAGCAATTGCGGCAGATCAGCCCCAAGAACGATTATCATTTCGGCTTCTCGATGGAGTTCGCCGACCAGGCTGCCTACACCAGGTACAACGATCATCCCGACCATGTCGCCTTCGTGCGCGACCGCTGGGTGCCGGAGGTCGAGACATTCATGGAAATCGACTACGTGCCGCTGGGCGCGGTGATCTAGTCAGCGACCTTCCACTGCTCACGCGACGCGCTGGCCGGGTAGACGCCGAGAATTCGCACTTCGCGTGAGAAGAAGCGAAGCTCGTCCAGCGCCAGCTTGACCAGCGGATCTTCCGGATGACCCTCTATGTCGGCGTAGAACAGCGTCGCGGTGAAAGCCCCCAGCTGGTAGCTCTCCAGCTTGGTCATGTTGATGCCGTTGGTGGCGAAACCGCCCATCGCCTTGTAGAGCGCGGCCGGCACGTTGCGGACGCGGAAGATGAAGGTGGTCATCATCTTGACGTCCGGTGATGGGCGCTCGGCCCATTGCTTGTTCTTGGTGAGGACGACAAAGCGGGTGACGTTGCTGTCGGTGTCCTCGACATTTTGCTCGATGATGTCGAGCCCATAGAGCGTCGCGGCCAGCGCCGGCGACAGGGCCGCCATGGTGCGGTCCTTGACCTCGGAGACCATCTTGGCGGCACCGGCCGTGTCACCGGCGACGATCGCCTTCCAGCCGTTCTTGCGGATGTATTTGCGGCACTGGCCAAGCGCGTGAATGTGGCTGTGCACGGTCTTGATCTCATCGCGTTTGACCCCGGGCAGCGCCATCAGCTGGAAATGGATGGGCAGGAAATATTCGCCGACGATGTGCAGCTTCGATTCCGGCAACAGATGGTGGATATCGGCGACCCGTCCGGCAATGGTGTTCTCGATCGGGATCATGGCGAGGTCGGCCTTCCCCGTCTCGACCGCGTTGAACGCGTCCTCGAAGGTCGGGCACGGCAACGGCTCCATCGATGGATAGACGTTGCGGGAAGCGGTGTCGGAATTGGCACCCGGCTCGCCCTGGAAGGATATTCTGTTGGTCTTTTCAGGCATGGGCCAATTCTCGGGTTTCTCAGTTTGAAAGGATCGTTCTGGCGCGTTCAAGATCTTCCGGTGTATCGACGCCCAACGGCAGCGATTGGACGATCTCGGCGTCGATGCGCATGCCGGCTTCCAGCGCCCGTAGCTGCTCCAGCCGTTCGCGGCGTTCCAGCGGCGACGGCTTCAGCGCGACGAAACGCTCGAGCGCGGCACGGCGATAGGCATAGAGGCCGACATGATGATAGAGCGGCCCGTCGCCCCAAGGCGCCGTGGCGCGGGTGAAATAGAGCGCCCTCAGCCTGGTGCCGGAGAGCGGCGACCCGACGATCTTGACGACGTTGGGATTGGTCTTTTCCTCGTCACGGACGATCTCGACACCGAGGGTGGCGATGTCGACCGCGCTATCCTCGAACGGCCTGAGCGATGCGGCGATGATGCCGGGATCGATGGTCGGCAGGTCGCCCTGCACATTGACGATGGTTTCGACCTTGCGCTCGGGATCGAGCGCGACCAGTGCCTCGTGAATGCGGTCGGAGCCGGATTCGTGGTCCATGCGCGTCATCACGGCTTCGAAACCATGCGCACGCACCGCATCGGCCACGCTTTGCGTGTCGGTCGCCACCACGACCCGGCCGAGGCCGGACTCGGTGGCGCGGCGGGCGACATGGACGATCATCGGCGCGCCAGCGATGTCGGCCAGCGGCTTGCCCGGCAGGCGTGTCGAGGCCATGCGGGCCGGGATCAAGATCAGCGTGGACATGCGCGGTGCAAGGCGTCTCAAGGAGGGCAGGGAAAGTGGCAAAAGGTCTCACTGGAAGCGCCCTTATAGGTGTTGCAACGCCGCAGCAAAAGACCTAGTTTCCGCCCGATTTAACCGCCCTGGCAGGGTGGGGTCACGATACCGACGGACGGAGTGGACGGTTCGGTCCGCCGGAAAAGGGAGCAAGGGGCGTATGGATTCCACCGAAGTCAACAAACTGCTCGCCGGATTGCTCGGAACCGTTTTCGTCGTCTTCTCGGTCGGCATTGTGTCCGACGCGCTGTTTGCCTCGCCGGCGCCGGAAAAGCCCGGTTTCGCCATCGAGGCCGCCGAGCCCGCCGAGGGCGGTCCGGCAGCGCCCGCCGCCGAAGCCAAGCCGATCGCCGACCTGCTGGCGACCGCCAATGTCGAGCAAGGTGCTGCCGTCTTCAAGAAATGCCAGGCCTGCCATTCCGGCGAAAAGGGCGGCCCCAACAAGGTCGGCCCCGATCTGTGGGATATCGTCGACCGCCCGGTGGCCGAGCATGAAGGGTTCGCCTATTCGGCCGGCATGAAGGAATTTTCCAAGGGCGGCGCCGAGAAGTGGACCTACGACAACATCAACCACTTCATCACCTCGCCGAAGAAATTCGTGAAGGGCACCGCGATGGGTTTCGCCGGCCTGCCCAAGGACGAGGACCGCGCCAACGTCATCGCCTATCTACGCACGCTGTCCGACAATCCGAAGCCGCTGCCGGCGCCAGGCGCTGCCGCCGACGCAACCGCGCCCGCCAAGCCGGCCGATGGTGCCGCCCCGGCGAAGCCGGCTGAAGGTGCCGCGCCAGCCAAGCCGGCAGCTCCGGCCGCACCCGCACCGGCTCCCGCTCAATAACCGGATATCATCTCGACGACCTTGAACAAGCCGGGTTCAGCCCGGGCCCAAGGCCCGCTTTTTCGTTAGTCGATCCGCAGCTGCTCTTCTCGTTATTCTGCCCCGTAGGCGTTGCGCCGCTCCTGTGTATCGGCCCCAACGTCGGCGCGCGGGTCGGAGTAGTCGCTAATTTGTGGATTAGTGCTCTTCACGAGCCTACTGTGACTCCATGTCGACTCAACCACCATTCTTGCCGCAGAAGATCGCTGACCTAGCCGAAATTTGCGGCAATTGCGGAACGATTGTGCGGCCCGATTTATGGACACGTCACGAGGAGCCATTTATCCCTATTTATCCTGATGGGACGAAAGGTGAAAAGGGCGCTTGGTTCCAACAAACTACAGAGCAAGAATGCTCCTGCGGTTCGAAAATCAGCTTTAACTTGAATCCAAAACCTTTTGAGCATCATGTCTTTTTCTACGGCGACGACGCTGAAAGACAGGTCGGGCCATATGATCAACATGCTTATTCATTTATCGGCGCGACATCTGGCCCGCTGCAGGACATTGATCGTGAATTGGCGGCGCTAAAGGTCAAATATGTTCCCGATCGAGATCCGAAGGAATGGCGAATACACACGACGGAGATGATGGATCCAAAGAAGAGGATTCTGAAATCTCCTTACAAGAATTTTGAATATTCAGAAGTTATCGATTTTTTCAGCTCCTGCGCCGATATACTTCGCGCAAGAGAGCCGTACCTGTGGAATGCTCACATTTTTGGCTTTTTGAAAACACCGAGTGATAGGAGGATTAGAGGCAAGGCCTTGAAAGAGGCGAAAATAATTTCTCATATCGCGATTCTGTCAAATCTAATTTATATGGCAACTTCCCAATCTCTTCTTCCAATTTTTACGATGGACGCGAGTAAGCCTGTGAAAAATTACCCTCATATAGAGGGGTGGTCTTACGATAGCTTTCTCGGGTCGAAGAATTTTTTAGCCCACGCCTTTCTCGCGCATGGTCAAGACATTCCTGCCCCCTCGTTTCTACCGCCAGGAAGTCACCCTTGCCTCGAATTGGCTGATGTCCATGCGTTTTTTGCGGCACGAGACGCTTTCTGCAGGGCTTTAGGGAAAGCGCCCGAATTACCCTTAGAGAAGTTTGGAAAATTCACTTATTTGGCAATGATCGATGGCAATCGAGTCGAGCCGGCTGGCCAGACAGGAATTGCCGATCGTTACATCCCGAAAATATCCTAAGTCTCGATGCTGGCGCAGCTTAGCGCCTTCTCGAAAGCTGCGTGGTCTTAGGCCGTTGCCTCTGCGTCGTGCGGCTTCCGTATCGGATAGCGCCTCAAAAAATGGATAGCAACGGACACTACGTGACATATTTTCGTCGGGTTCAGCCCGGCTTTTTCGTTAGGAAAACCGCATAGGCGGCGACAAAGCCGCGCATGGCGGTTTTCACGAGCGCCAAATCGTCTAGATTGTCCATGAACGGGCATTGCGAAGAGGATAGTGCATGACGGTTGGCCGGACGCTTCTCAAGTCGATGCTGGCGGCAGCTCTTCTGGCGGCGGGATTGCAGACGAGCCATGCCGACGAATGGCGCACCACCTCATCGCTGATCGGCGAGTCCAAATACGGCGACCATTTCCAGCACTACGACTACGTCAATCCGGACGCGCCTAAGGGCGGCACGTTGAATTCGGTGGTGCTCGGCACCTTCGACAGTTTCAATCCCTACATCGTACAGGGATCGCCGGCCGCCGGCCTGGTCGGGTTCGGCGGCGGCCTGCTCTACGACACGCTGATGGAGCAGGCGACCGACGAAGGCAGCACCAGCCATCCGCTGATCGCGGATGCCTACAAATATCCCCCCGACTATTCCTCGGCGACCTACCGGCTCGACCCGCGCGCCAAGTGGCATGACGGCCAGCCGATCACCGTCGACGACGTGATTTGGTCGTTCCAGGTGCTCAAGGCCAACAGCCCGCAATACAGCCGCTATTTCGACAATGTCACCGATGCGGTGGCGATTTCGGACCGCGAGGTCGAGTTCCATTTCAACCAGAAGGGCAACCGCGAACTGCCCAAGATCATCGGCGACCTCGCCGTGCTGCCGAAGCATTGGTGGGAAGGCACCGATGCCAACGGCAAGAAGCGTGACGTCACCAAGCCGACGCTGGAAATTCCGCTCGGGTCGGCGGCCTACAAGATCGCCAGCTTCAAGCCGGGCTCGGAAATCATCTGGCAGCGCGTGCCGGACTACTGGGCGGCCAAGCTGCCGGTGAAGATCGGCCGCGAGAATTTCGACACGCGACGCTACACCTATATCCTCGACGACAACGCTGCCTGGCTCGCCTTCACCAAGGGCGGGCTGGAGGATATCAACCGCGAATTCAGCTCGCGCAAATGGGCAACGGCCTACAACTTCCCGGCATTCCAGGCCGGCGACGTCGTCAAGAAGGACTTCCAGACCAAGGCGCCGCAACCGATGCAGGGCTTTGCCCTCAATCAGCGGCGGCCGCTGTTCCAGGACCGGCTGGTGCGTGAGGCGCTGACCATCCCGTTCGATTTCGAGAGCATGAACCGCACCCTGTTCTTCGGCTTCAACACCCGCACATCAAGCTATTTCCAGGGCACCGAACTGGCGTCGAGCGGGTTGCCGCAGGGCAAGGAACTGGAGATCCTGGAAAAATACCGCGACAAGCTGCCACCCGAACTCTTCACCCAGGAATTCAAGCTGCCGGTCTACGATTCGCCGCAAGCGGAACGGAAGTACCTGAAACAGGCGGTCGATCTCTTCGCCAAGGCGGGCTGGGCGATCAAGGGCGGCAAGATGGTCAATGCCAAGACCGGCGCGCCGTTCAAATTCGAAATCCTCGGCTGGAACGACACCGATCAGGTGATCGCCAGCCCCTACATCGCCAATCTGCGCAAGATCGGTGTCGACGCCACTTTGCGCATCATCGACCAGACGCAGTACATCAACCGGGTCAACAATTTCGATTTCGATGTCGTCACCGGGATTCTGCAGCAGTCGGAATCGCCGGGCAACGAGCAACGCGACTTCTGGAGCTCGAAAGCCGCCGACTCGCCCGGTTCGCGCAATCTGATGGGCATCAAGGATCCTATCGTCGACGCGCTGGTCGACCGCATCATCTTCGCCACCGATCGCGACGACCTCGTCGCCGCCACGCACGCACTCGATCGCATCCTGCTGTGGAACTTCTATGTCGTGCCGCAATATCACCGCTCCGCGGTCTGGCTGGCCTACTGGAACAAGTTCGGCTTCCCGGACAAGCAGCCCGCCTATGTCGGTGCCGACATCGATTCCTGGTGGATAATTCCCGACAAGGAAAAGGCGCTGGCGGCCAAATACAGGGGCAGCAATTGATGGCGGTGCTGCCCCGCCGTGATTTCCTGGCGCTGGGCGGCGCGGCCGCGGCCGCGGCCCTGCTGCCCGGGAAGGCTTTTGCCGAAATTGCGACCGGCACCAAGCTGCATGGCCTGTCGGCCTTCGGCGATCTCAAATATAAGCCGGATTTCACGCATTTCGACTATGTCAATGTCGATGCGCCGAAGGGCGGCACCTTCAACTTCTCGCCGCCGAACTGGGGCTACAACCAGAACACCCTGACCTTCAACACGCTGAACTCCTTCACCCAAAAGGGCGATGCGCCGCCGCGCATGGAGATGTGCTTCGACGGGCTGATGGTGCGGGCGCTCGACGAGCCCGATGCCGTCTACGGCCAACTCGCCGACGGCGTGATGCTGTCGGACGACCGCAACAGCTTCACCTTCTCGCTTCGCCCCGAAGCGCGTTTCCACGACGGCTCGCCGCTGACGGCGCAGGACGCGGCCTTTACCCTCAAGCTCTACAAGGACAAGGGCCATCCCGATCTGTCGCTGTCACTGACACATATGGTCGACGCCGTCGCGCTGGATGATCGCACGCTGCGGCTTACTTTTTCCGGCAAGCAATCGGCCCGGACCGTGCTCAACATCGTCGAGTTCCCGATCCTGTCGAAGGCCTTT
Organism: Mesorhizobium sp. M1409; assembly: GCF_040317535.1. NCBI lineage: Bacteria > Pseudomonadati > Pseudomonadota > Alphaproteobacteria > Hyphomicrobiales > Phyllobacteriaceae > Mesorhizobium > Mesorhizobium sp. M1409. The sequence continues at coordinate 13,456 of NZ_JAMYKV010000045.1, read as the reverse complement.
TACACGGCCAATCCATTCGACAGTTCGCAACTGAACCCGCCGCTCGGTTCCGGCGCCTACAAAGTCAGGCAATTCTCGGCCGGGGCATGGATCGAGTATGACCGGGTTGCCGACTATTGGGGCCGCGATCTGCCGGTCAATCGCGGCCAGAACAATTTCGACCGCATTCGCATCGAGTTCTATCAGAACCGGGCGGCTGGCTTCGAAGCTTTCAAGAAGGGCGAAATCACCTACCGCGAGGAGTTCACCTCACGCGTCTGGGCCACCGCTTATGATTTCCCCGCATTTTCCGCCGGTAAGGTGATCAAACACGAATTCCCAGCGGAAAAGCGGCCAACAATGCAGGGAACCGCAGTCAATCAACGGCGCGAACAGTTTCGCGACGCGCGCGTGCGCCAGGCGATCGCTCTCTGCTTCGATTTTGAATGGACCCGGCGCAACTTCTTCTACGGTTCCTACGAGCGCTCGCAATCCTGCTTCGAGAAATCGGACTTCCGCGCCGAGGGACCGCCTTCGCCGCAAGAACTGGCCTTGCTGGAGCCGCTGCGCAGGCAGATTCCGGCAGAAGCGTTCGGCGCGGCCGTGGCTCTGCCCGCATCCGACGGCTCCGGCCGCGACCGCAAATTGCTTGGCAAGGCGGCGAAGCTTCTCAACGCAGCGGGCTGGAAACGGTCCGGCGACTTCGTCGTCAACGACAAAAGCAACAAGCTTTCGGCCGAATTCATGGTCGACGACGACACATTCGTGCAGGTCTATTCGCCTTGGGTCGCCAACATGAAGGCGATCGGCATCGACGCCACGATCCGTCTGGTCGACTCGGCGCAGTACCAGTCCAGACAGGCAACGTTCGATTTCGACCTGCTGTCGGCCGCTTTCTCGTTCAGTGCGACACCGACGCGCGACGATGTCGAGGTCTTCTTCCATTCCAGCACCGCCAACCTCTCGGGGTCACGCAACCTGCCCGGCGTCTCGAGCCCCGCGATCGACACGCTGATCGACGCCGTCGGCGCGGCAAAGGACCGTGAAACACTGACCGTGGCGATGCGGGCGCTCGACCGGGTCTTGCGCGCGCGGTGCGATTGGATTCCAAGTTGGTTTCTGGCGAATCACCGAAGCGCCTATTGGGACATGTTCGGCTTTCCCGAACAAAAGCCCGATTTCGGCTTTCCGGTCGAGGCGCTGTGGTGGTTCGATAAGGGCAAGGCGGCAAAAATTGGCAAAGGCTGAGATGTTCGCTCAAGCAGGGCAAAAGGCCTGATGGGCGCCTATATCCTGCGCCGCATCCTTTTGATGATCCCGACGCTGTTCGGCATCATGGCGATATCCTTCGCCGTGATCCAGTTTGCCCCCGGCGGGCCGGTCGAGCAGGTCATAGCCAGGCTGACCAACCAGGGCGGCAGCGACCGCCTCGGCGGTGGTGGTGGTGGCGACGCAGGCGGCAGCGCCAATTTCGATGCCGCCAGCGATGTCAGTTCGAAATATCGCGGCGCGCAGGGCCTCGATCCCGAATTCATCAAGAAGCTGGAAAAGCAGTTCGGCTTCGACAAGCCGCCGCTCGAGCGCTTCGGCATGATGCTGTGGAACTATATCAGGTTCGATTTCGGCGACAGCTATTTCCGCGACATTTCGGTCCTCGACCTGATCCTCGAAAAAATGCCGGTGTCGATCTCGATCGGCCTGTGGATCACGCTTCTATCCTACCTGATCTCGATCCCGCTCGGCATCCGCAAGGCGGTCAAGGACGGCAGTGCGTTCGACGTCTGGACCAGCGGCGTCGTCATCGTCGGCTATGCCATCCCGGGCTTCCTGTTCGGCATCATGCTGATGGTGCTGTTTGCCGGCGGATCGTTCTGGGACTGGTTTCCGCTGCGTGGCCTCACCTCGGACAATTGGGATCAGCTGTCCTGGTGGGGCAAGATCGTCGATTATTTCTGGCACATGACCTTGCCGCTGACGGCGCTGGTGCTGTCGGCCTTCGCCACCACGACGCTTTTGACCAAGAACTCGTTCCTGGAAGAGATCCGCAAGCAGTATGTGGTGACGGCGCGCGCCAAGGGCCTGTCGGAACGGCAGGTGCTCTACGGCCACGTCTTCCGCAACGCCATGCTGATCGTCATCGCCGGCTTTCCCGGCGCCTTCATCTCGGCCTTCTTCACCGGTTCGCTGCTGATCGAGAACATCTTTTCGCTCGACGGCCTCGGCCTGCTAGGCTTCAGATCGGTGGTCGAGCGCGACTATCCCGTGGTGTTCGCCAACCTCTACATCTTCTCGCTGCTCGGACTGTTCGTCGGGCTGCTGTCCGACCTGCTCTACACCTGGGTCGATCCGCGGATCGATTTCGAGCGGAGAGACGTCTGATGTCGGAGGCCACTGTCACCGCGGAAGCGCCACCCGCGCGGATCAAGCGGCCGTTTCTGTCGCCGCTCAACAAGCGCCGCCTGCAGAATTTCAAAGCCAACCGGCGCGGCTACTGGTCGCTGTGGATCTTCCTGGTCCTGTTCGTGCTGTCGCTGTTTTCCGAATTCATCGCCAACGACAAGCCGATCATCGCTTCCTACAAGGGCGAGATCCTGTTTCCCGTGCTGGTTGCCTATCCCGAGGAAAAATTCGGCGGCTTCTACGCCGTCACCGATTATCGCGACCCGGTCATCCAGGACGAGATCAACGCCAATGGCTGGATGATCTGGCCGCCGGTGCGCTACTCCTATCAGACCGTCAACAACGCCATTCCGGAGGCGGCCCCGGCCAAGCCGTCCTGGGAGTATGACGCCAAGACGCGATGCAACCAGTATCCGCAAGGTGCTGACGACCCGGCCTGCGTCGTCGGCAACTGGAACTGGCTCGGCACCGACGACCAGGCGCGCGACGTGCTGGCGCGCGTCATCTACGGCTTTCGCATTTCGGTGCTGTTCGGCCTGATCCTGACCGCCGGATCGGCCCTGATCGGCGTCGCGGCCGGCGCCGTGCAAGGCTATTTCGGCGGCTGGACGGATCTGCTGTTCCAGCGTTTCATCGAAATCTGGTCGGCGATCCCGGTGCTCTACCTCCTGCTCATCGTCGCCGCTATCCTGCCGCCGGGGTTCTTCATCCTGCTCGGCCTGATGCTCCTGTTCTCCTGGGTGGCACTGGTCGGTGTGGTGCGGGCCGAGTTCCTGCGCGCCCGCAATTTCGAATATGTCAACGCGGCGCGCGCGCTCGGCGTGCCCAACCGCACCATCATGTTCCGGCACCTGTTGCCCAACGCCATGGTGGCGACATTGACCTTCATGCCCTTTCTGCTCTCGGGCTCGATCTCGACGCTGACTTCGCTCGATTATCTCGGCTTCGGCCTGCCGCCCGGCTCCGCTTCGCTCGGCGAACTGCTCAAGCAGGCGCAGCGCAACCTCAACGCGCCGTGGCTCGGCATTTCCGGCTTCATCGTCATCTCGCTGATGCTGTCGTTGCTGGTCTTCGTCGGCGAGGCGACACGCGACGCCTTCGATCCGCGCAAGACGTTCAGATGACAACGATGCGGATCGGCATTCAGCATGATATATTCCCGGTGAGGCAGTTCGAAACGAAAATGAGCATATGCATTAATTGTCGAGATGACTGATGGCGATGGTCAATGACGGATCAGAAGCGGCAGATCCTCATATCGAACCAACGGAAGGACAGAGGTGTGAATAAGGTCATCCTTGAGCATTACCCTGCATCCAAACTCCCGGATGAACTGCGAGAGGGTATAGCTTTGAGCGCCTCGGTTAAGGTGACGATAGAGGAGGAAGCCAAACAGCCTCTCGGCCACAAACAATTGCTTGAACTTATGCGGAATGCGCAGGCCAACGCGGCGGGAACAAGTCTCGACGAGGCTGTTGCGCGTGTTCGTGCCCTCCGCGATGAGTGGGAGGATTGATGGCCGCCTTCCGGCTTTACGTCGATACGAACATTTTCATCTACGCTTTCGAAAATAACGATGCTCTGGCAAAAAAGCTGCTTCAGCTCATTTCAATGAACGAGGGCAGAAAGCAGCCTTTCCTCGCGACAAGCGAACTCGTGCTGGCAGAGTTGATGGTTGACCCTCTGAAAAAGAGCAATGAGCCGCTTGTCGAGCTCTATGACAATGTTTCGATTGGCAACGCTTTTGTCTCGATTGGGACGGTAACTCGCGAGGTTCTCTGGCACGCAGCACAGCTTCGCTCGCAATTCATTTCTCTCAGGCTGCCGGATGCTATTCACCTTTCGACGGCGATGCATTTCGGATGCACGCAATTTCTGACTGCCGATACCAGATTGAAGGAAGCCTATTCTATCGCACCAAATCGGCTTGTCCCTCCCCAATTGACAGCGCAAATTTCGATCATACGACCGGAGATTTCTGCCCTTGATAAAGTTATAGCGGAAATTGATACATGACTGCTTCCTTGCTCTCCGTTCGCGACCTCAGCGTCACCTTTGCGCAAGGCGGACAGCAGTCGATGGCGGTCGACCATATCTCGTTCGACATCGCCAAGGGCGAGACGGTGGCGCTGGTCGGCGAATCCGGCTCCGGCAAATCGGTGTCGGCGCTCTCGGTGCTGAAGCTGTTGCCCTATCCCAGCGCCAGCCACCCGTCAGGAAAGATCCTGTTCCAGGGCGCCGACCTGCTTGCGATGAGCGAGAAGCAGTTGCGGCAGGTGCGCGGCAACAAGATCACCATGATCTTCCAGGAGCCGATGACCTCGCTCAATCCGCTGCACACGATCGAGCAGCAGATCGTCGAGATCCTGAAGCTGCACCAGGGTATGGCCGACCGCCCGGCCAAGGAGCGCACGCTGGCCTTGCTCAACGAGGTCGGCATCCGCGATCCGCAAAAACGGCTCGATGCCTATCCGCACCAGTTGTCCGGCGGCCAGCGTCAGCGCGTGATGATCGCCATGGCGCTGGCCAACGAGCCGGAACTATTGATCGCCGACGAGCCGACGACGGCGCTCGACGTCACCGTGCAGGCGCAGATCCTCGAGCTGCTGGCCGGCTTGAAGAGCCGCAAGGGCATGTCGATGCTGTTCATCACCCACGACCTCGGCATCGTGCGCAAGATTGCCGACCGGGTCTGCGTGATGACCAAGGGCAAGATCGTCGAGACCGGGCCGACCAAGGAGATTTTCGCCAATCCCCAACATGCCTATACAAGGCATCTGCTGGCCGCCGAGCCGAAGGGCAAGCCGCCGGCCGCCAATGCCGCGGCCAAGCCTGTCATGACTGGCAAGGACATAAAGGTCTGGTTCCCGATCAAGCAGGGCTTCTTCCGCCGCACCGTCGACAATGTGAAGGCGGTCGACGGCATCGATGTCACCGTGCGGGCCGGCCAGACGCTGGGCGTGGTCGGCGAATCCGGGTCCGGCAAGACGACGCTCGGCCTGGCGCTGGCGCGCATGATCTCGTCGACCGGGACCATCCAATTCAACGGCCGCGACATCAACCAGCTGACCTTCAACGCCATGCGGCCGCTCAGGCGCGAATTGCAGATCGTCTTCCAGGATCCGTTCGGCTCGCTCAGCCCGCGCATGTCGATCGCCGAGATCATCGAGGAAGGCCTGAAGATCCACGAGCCTAAGCTGTCGCCAGACCAGCGCGACGACAAGGTGGCCGCCGTGCTGAAGGAGGTCGGCCTCGATCCGGCGACGCGCAACCGCTACCCGCACGAGTTTTCCGGCGGCCAGCGCCAGCGCGTCGCCATCGCGCGCGCCATGGTGCTCAACCCGCGCTTCGTCATGCTGGACGAACCGACATCGGCACTCGACATGAGCGTGCAGGCGCAGGTCGTCGACCTGTTGCGCGGCCTGCAGGCCAAGCACGACCTGGCCTATCTTTTCATCAGCCACGACCTCAAGGTCATCCGCGCGCTCGCCAACGACGTCATCGTCATGCGCAATGGCAGGATCGTCGAAGCCGGTCCTTCCCAGCAGATTTTTGAAAATCCGCAAACCGACTATACTCGGGCGCTGATCTCGGCCGCCTTCAAGATCGAGACGGCACCGGTCGGCATCGTCAGCGAGTGACTAGAGCAATTCCGGGAAAAGTGTGAAACGGTTTTCCGTCCGGAATTGCGCCAAACAAATAGAGAGAGCGGCTCAGCGTTTCCATGAAACTATGAACCGGTGGCGTAAAGAGGGACTAGAAGTACAGCTATGGAAAAAGGCCGCATCCTGCTTGCCGTCACCGGCTTTCACCCGCAGCGCTGGCGCGACCTTTTGTCGGCCGAACGCGAGGTGGTGCTGGAGCCGGACGGCGCCAGCGACCCGTCGATCACCTATGCCGTGGTGTGGAAGCAGAAGCCGAACATCCTCGCATCGCTGCCCAATCTGCGCGCCATCTTCTCGATCGGCGCCGGTGTCGACCATATCTTCGCCGACCCCGGCCTGCCCGACGTGCCGATCGTCAAGGTCGTCGCCGACAACCTCACCCAGTACATGACCGAATATGTCGTCTGGCGGGTGCTCGACCATCATCGCCAAGGTCTGCTTTACCGCTCGCAGCAGTCGAAGAAGGTCTGGCACGAGCCGCAGCAAAGGCCGGCCAGCGACATTTCCGTCGGCATCATGGGCCTCGGCAGCCTCGGCCGCGCGGCGGCCTCGGTGCTGCTATCGCTCGGCTTTGCCGTCAATGGCTGGTCGCGCAGCGACAAGGCCATGGAAGGCGTGGCGACCTATTCCGGCGAGGCCGGACTTATCCCTTTCCTCAAGGCGACCGACATCCTGGTGGTGCTTTTGCCGCTGACGCCGGACACCAAGGGCATCATCAACTATGGCGTGCTGAAGGAATTGCGGAAGCGCAACGGCCTCGGCGGCTCGGTGCTGATCAATGCCGGACGCGGCCGCCTGCAGAAGGACGCCGACATTTTGCGGGCGCTGGATGACGGCACGCTGAAGGAGGCGAGCCTCGACGTGTTCGAGGTCGAGCCGCTGCCGAAGACCAGTCCGCTGTGGCGGCATCCAAAAGTGTTCGTCACGCCGCACGCGGCGGCGACCTCCGACCCCGTCCATCTGGTGCCGATCATGCTGCGCCAGATGGACGCCTTCGAGCGCGGCGAAAAGCTCGACAATCTGGTGGACCGTAAGGCGGGGTATTAACCAGCCAGGGCGAGCTTCTTCTGCTTGTCCGGCTGGCCGCATTCGCGGCGATCGATCGACCGGTTCATGGCATCGATCTCGCCACTCGCCTGGTCGGTGTCGCGCTTGGCCTTGGAGCGCATGTCCGGCGTGAACGGGCCGAAGCCCATCGCCGGATTGGAGAATGTCGGCTTGGCCGTCGTCGGAAGTCTGTATTGCTGCGCCAGCCCGTTGCGCTGCGCCAGCAGCTGGTCGCACGGAACGCTGTCATACCGCAGGGAGGACTGGATGTTGGCGTCCTGCCGTTCCGACATCGAATTGCCGCCAACGCAGCCGGCGGTCAGCACGCAAGATGCCAAGACAATCATGTTCCAGCGCATCGACTATGCTCCTCCTGATATACCGCTCTGATCCGACCAGATCGCAAATATCAGTCGCTCATGCAAATCGGACTTTTTCGCAGCACGGATATTTGTGAGGACGGCGAGACAGCGGGCTCATGCCGCCGGCAGCTTGCCCGCCACGACGACCAGCCCGTTGACGGGTTCCCGCCGGTCTTGCCTGATCACGGTCGTTTCCAGGGACAGGACCGAAAATCCGTTGGCAGCCAGGACGTCACGCACATAGTGTTCCGCATGCGCGTAGCGGCGCGATGGCTGCAAGACAAAATCGCCATCGCCGGCCAATCTCTCGACGGAAAACGCGAACAGGCCACCGCTGGCCAGCAAGCCGGCAATCGTCTTCACAACGCCGTCGAGCGCACCGACGTAGATGAAGACATCGGCCACCGCCACCAGCTCGGCTTTCGGGCCGGCATGGACAAAATCCCGCAGATCGGCCTTATCAAGGAAATCGTAGACGCCCTTCGCACGGGCCTTTCTCAGCATCCTTGCCGAAATGTCATAACCCTCCAGCCGATCGACGATCGGCCGCAGCCTCTGCCCCATCAGGCCGGTGCCGCAGCCGAGATCGAGCGCCAGCGGGAAGCGGCCTGGCCTTGCCGTTCGAATGGCCTGATCGAGCAACTCAGGCAGCCGGTAGCCCAGTCTGTCGACCAGTGATTCATCGAAGCTCTCGGCATAGTGGTCGAACAAGGTCTCGACGAAGGCGCTGGGGAGCGCGTCGACCGCCGGCGCCTTGCCGATCAGTTGCAGGTTCAGTGCGGCGCCTTGATGATCCGATGGATCGAGTTGCAGCGACATCGTCCAGGCCCGTGCTGCCAGATCCGGCGCGCCCGCCGCCTGCTGGATCTCGCCGAGGCGAAACCAGCCCATCGCCCATTGCGGTGTCATTTCCAGCGCACCGAGCAGCAATTCCGCCGCTGCCGCGTGATCGCCATCCGCATGGAGCATCTCGGCATAGTCGGCACGGCGATCGGCGTTCAAGTCGCCGGACGAGGCCTGAAGCGGTTTCATGGCGATGGGTCCTGCCGGCGGATCGAGCCGGCGGTGCTGTATGCGGGAGTCAGCAGTCACTTACAACAGGCTTCCCGCAGCGGAATTATATCCTATCTTGGGACCATGCGCGCCAGCGACCTGCTTCATCCCCGGCCCGAGGGCCTTTATTGTCCGCGAGGCGATTTCTTCATCGACCCGGTGCGGCCGGTCAACCGGGCGTTGATCACGCATGGCCATTCCGACCATGCGCGTTCCGGCCACCGCTCGGTGCTGGCGACGCGGCAGACACTCGACATAATGGGCCTGCGCTACGGCGACGATTTCGCGGGAACGACACAAGCAGCCCGGCTCGGCGAGACGATCGACCTCAACGGCGTCGGCGTCAGCTTCCACCCAGCCGGCCATGTGCTGGGCTCGGCACAGATATCGGTCGAGCATCAGGGCATGCGCATCGTCGCCTCCGGTGACTACAAGCGGCAGAGGGACGCCACTTGCGCGCCATTCGAACCGATCCAGTGCGATGTGTTCATCACCGAAGCGACCTTCGGCCTGCCGGTGTTCCGTCATCCACCCGACACCGAGGAGATCGCTCGCCTGCTGAAATCGGCGGCGCAGTTCCCCGAACGCTCGCATCTGGTCGGCGCCTATGCGCTTGGTAAAGCTCAGCGGGTGATGCGGCTGTTGCGCGACGCAGGCTATGACAAGCCGCTCTACATCCATGGCGCACTGGCCAAACTCAGCGAATACTACCAGAGCCAGGGCATCGACCTCGGGCACCTGGAGCCGGCAACCGTCGAAAGTGGCGGTAAGGATGATTTCACCGGCGCCATCGTCGTCGGCCCGCCATCGGCCTTCGCCGACCGCTGGGCACGGCGCTTTCCCGATCCGATCTCGTGCTTCGCTTCGGGCTGGATGCGCATCCGCCAGCGCGCCAAGCAGGGCGGTGTCGAACTGCCGCTGATCATCTCCGACCATGCCGACTGGGATGAACTGACCGCCACCATCAAGCAGACCGGAGCCGAGGAAATCTGGGTGACGCATGGCCGCGAGGAAGCGCTGGTGCGCTGGTGCGAACTCGAAGGCATCGCCGCCCGGCCACTGCACCTGGTGGGGTACGAGGACGAGGGCGATTGATGGCATGAACCGCTTCGCCGAACTTCTCGATCGCCTGGTGCTGACGCCGTCGCGCAACGGCAAGCTGACCTTGCTGACCGACTATTTCCGCACCGTGGAGGATCCCGATCGCGGGCTGGCGCTGGCTGCCATCACCGGCGATCTCAACATCGCCGCGGTCAAGCCGGCGATGCTGCGCACGTTGGTCACCGAGCGCATGGATCCGGTGCTGTTCGGCTACTCCTACGACTATGTCGGCGATTTGGCCGAGACAGTCTCGCTGGTCTGGCCGCAAACGCCCGGAAACATCGCGAATCGCGAGCCGACGCTGGGCGAGGTCGTCGCGAAGCTACAGGCGGCAAGCCGTTCCGACGGGCCGAAGGTGCTAGCAGGGCTGCTCGACAGCGCCGGCATCTCGGCCCGCTTTGCCATCATCAAGCTGGTCACCGGCGGCCTGCGCATCGGTGTGTCGGCGCGGCTGGCCAAACAGGCGCTGGCGGATTTCGGCAAGGTCGATGTCACCGAGATCGAAGAGCTTTGGCACGGGCTGTCGCCGCCCTACACGGCGCTGTTCGCGTGGCTGGAGGGCAAGGCCGACAAGCCGCGGAATACGGCGATGGCATCGTTTCGCCCGGTGATGCTGTCGAACCCGGTCGGCGATGGCGATCTCGAAAAGCTCGATCCGGCGGATTATGCGGCCGAGTGGAAATGGGATGGCATCCGCGTCCAGGCGGTGGCCGAAGGCGGCATCCGCCGGCTCTATTCGCGCACCGGCGACGATGTTTCGGGCGCCTTTCCCGACCTCGCCGACGCCATGCATTTTTCGGCGACGCTGGATGGCGAGCTACTGGTCGGCGATCCCCGAGAGGCGACAGGGACATTCTCCGATCTGCAGCAGCGGCTGAACCGCAAGACGGTGACGCCGAAGATGCAGCAGCAGTACCCGGCCTTCATGCGCTGCTACGATGTGCTGCAGATCGGCGACGAGGATTTGCGCGCGCTGCCGTTTCGCGAGCGCCGCGACCGCCTCGAAAACTTCGTGAAGACGCTCGACCCAAGCCGGTTCGATCTGTCGCCGTTCGTCGAATTCTCAGACTGGCATGCGCTGGAAGAACTGCGGCGGGTACCGCTGCATCCAATCATCGAAGGTGTCATGCTGAAGCGCTGGGACTCACCCTATGTCGCCGGCCGGCCGAAAGGTCCGTGGTTCAAGTGGAAGCGTGATCCGCACACGGTGGACGCGGTGCTGATGTATGCCCAACGCGGCCATGGCAAGCGCTCCAGCTTTTATTCAGACTATACGTTCGGCGTCTGGTCGGGTGCTGAAGGCGAAGAAGAGCTGGTGCCGGTCGGCAAGGCCTATTTCGGCTTCACCGACGAGGAGCTGAGGCAGATCGATAAATATGTCCGCGACAACACGGTCGAGCGTTTCGGCCCGGTGCGCTCGGTGCGGGCCGACCGCGACAACGGCCTCGTGCTGGAAGTCGCCTTCGAGGGGCTCAACCGCTCGACCCGGCACAAATCCGGCGTCGCCATGCGCTTTCCCCGTATTTCACGGCTGCGCTGGGACAAGCCGGCCAACGAGGCCGATCGCATCGAGACGCTGCAGGCGCTGCTCGATCGTTAGCTCGCTCTTTCAGCGCCTGATGCTTTACGGCTCGACCGAAACCCGGATCTCGTAGATGTCGGCGGCCTTGCCCTGCTTGTCGAAATCGGAATTGATGGCGATCGTGCCCGCCGAGCCGGGACGCTTGTCGGGAAACTTCACATCGAACAGATATTCGTTCTGCTGCTGGCCGACCGCGTAGCGTTTGCGGCCGCAATCGCCGAGTTCGCCGAAATTGCAATCGACGGAGATCTGCGTCTCCTTGCCCTCCTCGGAGCGGGCGATGATGTCGAACACTGCATGTTTGCCGGCGAGCTTCTCCAGCACGCCTTGCCCGACGTCGAAGCTGATCGCCGAGCCGGAGGCGCCGGAACGGATGCGCAGGAACGACCCGGTATCGTCCTTCATCACCTCGGCCTTGGCGTCCGACGGGGCGCTGACATGCGACGCGTCGGTCGGCGAAAACACGTTGATCCAGTCGTGCGCCTGGTCCGCGGCGCCGGGCTTTGCCGGGCCGCCTTCGGCCGGTGTGAAATCGTCGTCGTCGACGGTCGGCGGCGCTTGCGGCGGGGCGGTGTCGAGTTGCGCCTGTGTCTTGAAGACGCCGGTCTGTACGGCGAAGAACAGGCCGATGCCAACAGCGGCAAGCAGCGTCACGGTCAGGAAGATGGCGGTCAGCGGCAGGCGACGCCCCCTTATGCGCCGTTCATCGCGATCGGGCGCCACTTCCGCCGCGGCACCGGCCGGGGCCGGAGCCGACTTGTCGATGGATGGGGCGTCGGGAAGGGCGGCGTCCGGCATGATGTCGGGAACGACGGGCAGCACACGCGAGCGCGGCGCATCCGAGGCAGAGCGCGGCGTGTCGGCAGCGGATTGCACTGGCTCATCGACGGCAGCGGGTGACGGTGCCTGCTGGCCGGTCTCGACCGCAGGCGCCGAGTCCGCACCAAGCTCGATCGCCGGTGCATCGCCCCGCGGGCCGACATCCGGCACCGCCGGCAGGAACTCGGATTCGATTTCAGTGATTTTCACCTGGATCGCCTTGCGGCGCTTGATGGCGAGTTCCACGGTCACGTCCGGATTGGCCTTCAGCGCGCGGTCGAGCGCGGAAAAAGCCGCGCGATAGACCCTTTCGCGGAATGCGCGGTCCTCGGCGTTGCCTTTCTCCAAGGCGTTCCGGATCGCTTTTTCGATCGCGTCCAAGCGGGTCCCTCTGTCCGTTCGCCAACCTTGCCATGATCGTTAGCCGCAGGCGGCCAATCAATCAACGGGCGAGCGGCGCATTCTGCCTTGGAGAGGTGTGCAAAGTCCATTGCGGCACTGTTCCGGCAACGAAATCAGCATGTTTCATCGATTTTCACGCGCCGGAGGCGTGCGCAGCGCGACCTCGCGACCGATTTGCGAACGACGCGGCGGCCGGCTTTCGATGGCGGCACGAGACGCTCGCATGAATCGCCAAGTCACATCTTGAATTCACGGCCGGTTGCGTCTATCACCCCCGCATCTTGGAGGCCCTGGCCTCCCGGGCCGCTTTAGCTCAGTTGGTAGAGCACATCATTCGTAATGATGGGGTCAGGTGTTCGAGTCACCTAAGCGGCACCACTTCTCCCAAACGAACAGTCAATGGCGCCCTCAATGCGCGAAGCCTCTTGCGGCCGGCCTCTCGCTTCTTTGTCGATTGTCTCGGCTGAATGCTTTGCCGGACAGGATCGGTGTCCCTGTTGGTCCGACAGCATCTTGGTGTGGGGTGGAGGCCTCGCCTCGGGATCGAACCGAGGCTTCAGAGACTTGCCGTCTCCAGCGTAGCCGCTCCGCCACGACCCTCTCGACCTCACCGAAATCCACCCGCGATGCATCGCCTTCGCGCCCGATCGTGCTCACGACGTTCCGGCCGTCGTCGCGCTGCTGGTGCAAAGGAATGCGGCGCCGGCGAAGTACATCCGCCATTGTCGAGACCCTGGTTTGGTGTGAAACTCGTGGCCTCAGCATGGGAGGTCAAAATGCCCAATACTTTCAAGACCGGAGACGTCGTCAGGCTGAAATCCGGGGGCCCCAGGATGACGGTGAGCGATGGCGCGGCCTCGGGTATGTATATGTGCCACTGGTTCAACCGCGAGGGCGAAGTGTGGACCCCGCAACATGCCGGGTTCAAGCCTGAACAACTGGTTGCGGCCGAACAGTCGGACTAGTACCTCTGCACAGGGATTATGACTCTTTGGCCGTTGGCTTTGGATAGGCCTTGGCCAATTTAAGGCGCGCTTGTTCGGTTG
>NZ_JAMYKV010000044.1:0-60678 GCF_040317535.1 Mesorhizobium sp. M1409 | reverse complement strand
CAGCATCGAACTGCTCGTCAAACCCGATAGCCTGCCCCGGCTACAACCCATCCAACCCGTCGAATCCTCTGTGCACAGGTACTAGCGGCGCCGCTGCATGGGCTCGCGCCCTCGCTGCAATCAGCGGACGCCCGCTAGATATTTCGGCTGATTGGATCCGGCCCCAGCGTCGCCACCGTCTTCAGCGCGCCGTCGAGCATATCGCCCTTCTCGTCCTTCAGCGCCATCTCGCGCAGGCGGCGGATCCAGTCGGCGGCATCCGCGCGACCCTTGAGCAGATCGAGCGCAGACAGCACGCGGTCGAATTTCGACTGGGCGCGGACGTGGGTGTCGCTGTAGCCCTTGATCAGCCGGCGGCAATTGAGTATCTCGACGGCCAGCGCATAGTCCTGAGGAACATGGTCGAGGGCCAGCGCGTACCACCGATCGAGATGCGCGACCTCGATCTTGTGACGCAGCAGGCTGCGGCGCCAGCGGCGCAGGCCGCCGATGAACCAGAGTGCCGCAAAGCCAGCAAAACTGTCGGTGCGGATGCGGCGGCCATGATTGATGCGACGGTCGAGAAAGGCGGCGAGCTTCGGCCGGCTTTCGATGTAGCTACCCAGACCCGCCGGCAGCGTGCCGCAGAACTCCTCGATGCGTGGATGGAAATATTCGGTTACCTGCAGGATCGAGCCGTCCTTGACGCCGACCTCGCGGCGCACGCGCCTGTCGCGCGTCGAGCGTGTCTTCAGGTCGGCGACGCGGATCATGTCGTCATAGCACAGGGCGTTGGCCAGATGCTTTGCCGCGGCGATGGACAAGCCATATCCGCGATCCGGCCCATCCAGCGCGACCGCCTTGTCCAGCCGGTCGAGATACTCACGCCCGTAGGCGATGTCCTGATAGTCGACGACCTTTCGCAAGCCCCGGAGCGCCAGGTCCCGTACTGCCACCGGCAACAGATCGATGCGGGCGGCCAAGGCCTGCCAGCCTTGCAGCAGGTTTTGCGGGCCAGTCACCTGTCCTGTACCCAGCGCGGATTCGACGATCACTGGCTCCGCCGGCTTAGGCGCTGGTGCCGCCGTGCCATGCGCGCGATCAAACGCGGCACCGAAGGCGGCGAGGCTGGCCTTGACGCCGCGGCCGCCGGCACCGATCGCCTGTTCGTAGCTCTCGCGAGAGAATGGCAGCGCGTCGGACCCCGCCAGCGCGCCAAGCAGGCTGGCCGAGATCATCGAGCCATTGTCGGCGGCGATCTTTTCCATGTCGAAAGCGATGAAGCGCTTCGATGCGGCTTCCGCCGTCGCATGCACCTTGGAAGACGAGGCGCGGCCGTCGCCCGGCTCGATCTTTTCCGACACCGCGGCGATGCGGTGCGACGAGGCGATCAGCGTGGTTCGCTCGGGCGTGACGAAGCCGCGGATGATGGCGCGGCCGGCTTCCATCAGTTCCGCCGCGATCAGGATGTCGACGTCGCCTTGCGAGGGCGACAGCGCGAAGACCGGCAGCCGGCCGGTGTCGCGGGCCATCTCGACATAGTAGATGGTGGCGCCGGTGCGTTGGGCGACGCCGGCGACCGAGGTCGATTGCGCGACGTAGCCGTTGCGCTCCGCGACATCGGTGATCCAGTCGGCCAGCACGCCGCCGCCCTGGCCGCCGACCGCCAGCACGGCAAGCTTGATGACGTGCTCGTCATCCTGGGCGCCGGGCCGGGCGCGAAATGGCGGGACAGCGTCAAGCATCGGCGAAGGTCAGGCGCCGGCTTTCGCGGCGGCGCTGCAACAGGCCGATGGTGGCGCGGCGCACAGCTTCGAGGACGCGGTCCCAGCGGCTCGGATTGTGCACGACGTCGGCGCGATAGAAGGACGGGCACAGCACCGCCGCGTCGGCAACCTCGCCGCAATTGCCGCAGCCGACGCAGCTCTGGTCGATATGCGCCACCGGATCGTCGCGCAGCGGATCGTCGAGCGACTTGACCGACAGCGACGGACAACCCGACAGCCGCATGCAGGCATGATCGCCGGTGCAGATATCCTCGTCGACGCCGAACTTCGGTTTTATCACGCGTACGCCGCCCTTGATTGCCTTGTCGACCAGCGGCTTTTCGCGGCGCTGGCGGTTGAGCATGCATTCGGACGAGGCGACGATGACCTTCGGCCCCTTCTCCTCCGTCGTCAGCGCCTCACGCAGCGTTTCCTGCATCTTGGTCACGTCATAGGTGCGGTCGACATGGCGCAGCCATTTGACGCCCATGCCTTTCACCGCCTCGGTGATCGGATGCTTCGTCGACTTGGTCTTGTTGCCGGCGCGGGATGAGAGGATGTCCTGCCCGCCGGTGGCGGCCGAATAGAAATTGTCGACGATGACGATGACGCCGTCATTCTTGTTGAACACCGCATTGCCGATCGAGGAGGTCAGGCCGTTGTGCCAGAAGCCGCCATCGCCGATGAAGGAAATCGAACGGCGCTTGGCGTCGGGCGAATTGAACGCCGAGGCGGAAGCTGGCCCCAGTCCGTAGCCCATGGTGGTGGCGCCGAGCTCGAAAGGCGGCATGATCGAGAACAGATGGCAGCCGATGTCGGAGGCGATGTGGTGCTTGCCGAGCTCCTGCTCGACCAGTTTTGTCGCGGCAAAGATCGGCCGCTCCGGGCAGCCGATGCAGAAACCGGGCGGTCGTCCTGGAACGACATTGATCAGGTCAGCTGTATCGACGCCGTCGCCGACCTTGTTGGGGGCGCGCACTTCGCCCGGCAAAAGATGCGGCGCCTCCGCGCGCAGGAAGGCGCCGATACCGTCGAGCATGACCTGGCCGGTGTATTCGCCCGCCATCGGCAGATGCTCCTTGCCGACCAGTCTGGTGCCGCGCCCGGCCTTGTGCAGCATCGAAGCGAAGGCCTGTTCGATGTAATTGGGCTGGCCTTCCTCGACGACGAGCACCGACTGCTTGCCCTCGCAGAACGACAGGAACTCGTCATCGATCAGCGGATAGACGGCGTTGAGCACGTAAAGCGGCACGTCGGTGTCGCCATAAGTGTCGGCAAGGCCGAGCCGCTGCAACGCGCGGATGACCGAATTGTACATGCCGCCCTGCATGACGATGCCGACCGAGCCGTGATCGGACCCGAAGAATTCGTTGATCCTGTTCTTGGCGATGAAATCCACCGCCGCCGGCCAGCGTTTCTGCACCTTCTCCTTCTCATGCAGGAAGGAAGCGGGTGGCAGCACGATGCGGCCGGTGTCGCGGCGTGGGGCGTCGAGTGCCTCGGCGACTGTCATTGGCGGCCGCTTGTTGTCCTTGGCGATGAAATGGCCATGGACGTGGCAGCAGCGGATGCGCACCTGCAGCATGACCGGCGTGTTGGAAATCTCGGACAGCTCGAAGCCGTCCTCCACCGCCTTTACGATCGACGGCAGGTTCGGGCGCGGGTCGAGCAGCCAGACCTGGCTTTTCATGGCGAAGGCATGGCTGCGCTCCTGCATGATCGAGGAGCCTTCGCCATAATCCTCGCCGACGATGATCAGCGCGCCGCCGGTGACGCCGCCGGAGGCGAGATTGGCGAGCGCGTCGGAGGCGACATTGGTGCCGACCGTCGACTTAAAAGTCGCCGCACCACGGATCGGGTAATGCACCGAGGCGGCCAGCATGGCGGTGGCGGTGGCTTCCGAGGCACTCGCCTCGAAATGCACGCCGAGCTCGCCCAGAATGTCCTGCGCGTCGGCCAGCACATCCATCAGATGGCTGATCGGCGCGCCCTGGTAGCCGCCGACATAGCCGACGCCGCATTGCAGCAGCGCCTTGGTGATGGCGAGGATGCCTTCGCCGGCAAATTCCTCGCCGGCACCGAGCCGAAGCTTCTCGACTTCCTTGGCAAAAGACCGTTCGGCCATTTTCTCTTCCTTCCGTTACCGCCCAGGGCTGGCGGCGCGTAGGTCTAGATGTCGTGCTTGCGAATGTTCTTCAGCATCTTCTGCAGCGTCGCGATCAGCGCCGCGTATTCGGCATCGTCGACGTCGTCGAACATTGCCTCGAACGCGTCATGCATGGCCGGCCAGGCGCGCGTGAACTCAGCGCGGCCCTCATCGGTCAGGAACACATGGCGGATGCGGCTGTCGGTGACGCCCTGCTCACGCCGCACAAGACCCTGGCCCTCAAGCGAGTCGAGCGTCCGGCTCAAGGTCGACTGCTCGATGACGGTGTAGACCGAGAGGTCGTTGACGGTGATGCCGTCGGTCACCGACAGCACGGCGAGCGTGCGCACCTGCGGGATGGTCAGCCCCTGCTTGCGGAAATCGTCGCGCAAGGTGGCGTTGTAGCGGCCCATGATGCGGTTCATCAGATAGGGGGCGAATTGCTGCAGGCCGATCTGCCCCAAGGTTGAAATGCGCTGGCGCTTTTCGGCAACCTTCTCTTCCATCACAGCCTCCCCGCCAGGAGAAAGCCGGAGCCGCCGCCAAGGCCGGCGCCCGGATGGGTCGAGGCGCCGATATGGTAGAGACCCTTGATGCCGGTCTGATGATTGCGGCTGGTCTTGAACGGCCGCCACAGGAATGACTGGTCGATGATCGAGGAGCCGCCATAGGGATCGCCGCCGACCAGATTTATGTTCATCGCTTCGAGGTCGGACGGCGAATAGGCCCGGCGGGCGATGACGCTGTCCTTGAAACCTTCGATATGACTGGCGAGGATGGCTTCCGCGCGATCGGCATAGGCCTCGCGCAGCGCGTCGGTCCACTGCCCATCGGCGGGTGCCGGCAGCTTGCCGGCGGCGTCGCCCTTGATGTGGCGAGGGGCCTCGGGCAGTTGCAGCCACAGGATAGCCTTGCCCGGCGGACAGCGCGACGGATCGAGCGCATGCGGCTGGCCGACACAGATGGTCGGCTTTTCCGGCAGCATGCCGCGCGCCGCCTCGTTGCAGGCCTTCGACACGCCATCCAGTCCCGGCGTCAGGTGCAGCAACGCCACCTTGTCGAGGCCTTCGCCGCGCCATGCGGGCGGTTTGTCCAGGGCGTAGTGGATCTGGAAATTGCCTTTGCCGTAGCGATATTTCTGCGTCGCCTCGACATCGGCCTGGGGAGCATCCGCGCCGAGCAGCCGGCCATAGAGCTGCGTCGGCGTGACCGAGCATATGACGCTCTTCTTCGCATGGACCATTTCGCCCGAGGCCAGCCGCACGCCGGTGGCGCGGCCCCCGGTCAGGATGATGGAAGCAACGTCCGCTTCGGTGGAGATGACGCCGCCGCGCTCGGTGATGAATGCCTCGAAGGCTAAAAGCAGGTTCCGCGCTCCGCCCTTGACGATTGGCGCGCCCGCCGCCTCCAACGCGAAGGCGATCACCCTGGCGATCTGGCCAGAGAACGCATCTTCGGGACCAAGCCCGGCATGCAGCACCCAAGGTGCCCACAGAGCCCGGATGGTCTCGGACCGATAGGTGCTTTCCAGCCAGTTCCGCGCCGGCACAAGTGCCTCGCCGAGAAAGGCGGCAAGGCCGCGAGGGCCACGCCGCCAGGCATCACCGGCCAACAGCTTCGCCATGGGATAAGACCACAGGCTGCCGCCGAGCAGGCCGAACAACAGGCCGGCATTGCGCTCGATGCCGCCGACATCCTCCGCGTGCCGGTCGCCATCGCCCGCCGCGATCGCGTTGAACGCGGCGACATTGGCGGCACGGTCGGTGGTGAGCACCGCATGGCTGCCGTCCGGCCGCAGCACGCCGGTCGGCGTGCCGGTATGGCAGAATTCCAGCCCGTGCCGGGCAAGGTCGGCGCCGAGCGCCGCAAAGGCCGGCGAGGTGATGAACAGGACGAAGGTCGTCGCCATCACGTCATGGATGAAGCCGGGCGCGGTGATCTCCTCGCTACGCATGCAACCGCCAATGCGGTCATTGCGCTCCAGCACGAGCACCTTGGCACCCTTGCCGCCAAGCATCGCCGCGCAGACCAGCGCGTTGATGCCGCTGCCGACGATGATGTGATCGGGGGCCTTCATTAACGATTGCTCCCCGTGGGCGGGAAGCGAGGTTTAAACGCGCAGCGTTGCATTCCTTCGCGCCGTGGAGCGCCACCACTGCACGGTTGCCACATCATCAACCCGGTTTCGCCTTTGCGCATGATCTTCTCCCGAAGACCCCACCTCGCCCTATTGCTTCGACACCAGCGCCAGCGCGCGGATCGGGCTGCCGGTGCCGTGTTCGATCCTGAGCGGCGCGGCGATCAGGATGGCGCCCTTCGGCGGCAGCTGGTCGAGATTGCAGAGGCTGGCGAGGCCGTAGCGGTTGGCCTTGTGCATCAGCGTGTGCGCCGGGAATGGCGGCTCCATGCCGCCGGCCTTGCCGGCATCCGTGCCGATCGTCTCGCTGCCCCAGCCCTTGATGTCCTTGCTGATCAGGAACTGGATGGCTTCGGCTGTCGGGCCGGGCGTATGCGGGCCGGTCTCGTCGGCGTTGAGGAACTCGGCTTCGGAACCGTTGCGCTTGTACCAATCGGTGCGCATCACCACCCATTCGCCGGCATTGATGGCGCCATGCCTGGCTTCCCACGCCTTGATGTGGTCGACGGTGAGCAGGAAATCAGGGTCGGCGGCGGCTTCCTTCGAACAGTCGATGACATTGACCGGGCCGACGAAATTCTGGGCCGGAATGGTGTCAGTGGCGCCGTCGGCATAATCCTTGCCACTGATCCAATGCTGCGGCGCATCGAAATGCGTGCCCGAATGCTCGCCAAGCTTCAGCCAGTTCCATGCCCACCACGGGCCGTTCTTGTCATAGCGGGAGATCGAGTGGATCTCGACCTTGGGCGTGTCGACGGCGAGTTCCGGCGGCAGTTTGATCAATGGCGTATCCGGTCCGAGCGGCGCCGTCAGGTCGACCACCTTGATGGCGCCTGAAAGAAGCTGGCCGGCGACTTCGCCGAGGAGTTTTTGGGTGTCCATCGTTCTCTGTTCCCTCTTTCATCTGATGATCAAGGCTCGTCTCGGCCCTTAATATCCTACTAGACGAAAACATATGCATCTGCAATTATCTTTAAGCATAAAGGAAAATGGGACCGGGGCGTGAGCGAATTCGACGCCATCTTTGTCGGGGCGGGCCACAACAGTCTGGCATGCGCCGCGCATCTGGCGCTCAAAGGCTGGAAAACCGGGATTTTCGAACGCAGTGCAACAATCGGCGGCGCCGTCCAGACGCGCGAATTCACCCTTCCCGGCTTCCGCCACGATTTCGGCGCGATGAATCTAAGCCTGTTCGCCGGCTCGGCCTTCCACCGGAAATATGCAAATGAATTGAAAGCGCAGGGGCTGGAGTTCGCGCCGGTCGCCGATTGTTTCGCCAGCGCCTTTCCGGACGGACGCTGGTTCGGCGTCAGCAACGATCTGGAAAAGACCACGGCGCGCATGGCCGCCTTCTCCGCTGCCGATGCCGCGACATGGCGCGGACTGGTTGCCGCCTTTCCGGCGGAAGCCGAGCATCTGTTCAGGTTGCTCGGTTCGCCGATGAGCGCCCGCGCGCTGGCCGGCACGGCATGGAACCTGTGGCGCAAGAAGGGCATGTCGGGGGCGCTCGATACGGGACGGCTGCTGTTGTCTTCGCCACGCGCGTGGCTGGAGGAGACTTTCGAGTCGCCCCATATCAGGGCGACGCTCGCCACCTGGGGCATGCATCTCGACTTCGCCCCCGACATCGCCGGGGGTGCCGTCTTCCCCTATCTGGAATCGATGGCCAACCAGAGCTTTGGCATGGTGCTGGGCAAGGGCGGCGCCGACACCATCATCCGCGCATTGTCGGGCATGGTGACGTCCGCCGGCGGCAAGATCGTCACTGGCGCCGAGGTGGCCGAGATCACTATTTCCGCCCGCAAGGCAACCGGTGTGAGGCTTGCTTCCGGTGAGACGCATACCGCCACCAGGGCGGTCATCGCCGGCGTCGCGCCCAAGGCACTGACCGGCAAGCTGCTGCCCGACGGTTCGGGTGACGCCGGCTTCGACACGGCGATGCGGAAATTCCGCCATGCGCCGGGCACGATGATGATCCACCTGGCGCTCGACGATCTGCCCGACTGGCGCGCCGGAGCCGAGTTGCGGCAGTTCGCCTATGTGCATCTGTCGCCGTCGCTCGACGCCATGTCGCGCACCTACCAGCAGGCGATGGCGGGGATGCTGCCGGACGAGCCGGTTCTGGTCGGTCGTCGGCCAGCCGACCGCGATCGACCCGTCGCGGGCGCCTGAAGGCAAGCATGCGCTGTGGGTGCAGGTGCGCATGCTGCCCGCCGAAATCACAGGCGATGCCGTCGGCAAGATCGCGCCCGCGCATTGGGACAAGGTCAAGGAGGTCTACGCCGACCGTGTCCTCGACATCATCGAGGCCTACGCGCCCGGCTTGCGAAACAAGATCCTCGGCCGCGCCGTCTTCTCCCCCATCGATCTCGAGCGCGAGAACCCGAACCTCGTCGGCGGCGACCAGGTCTGCGGCAGCCATCATCTGGCACAGAATTTTTTGTTTCGCCCGGCGCGCGGCTACGCCGGCTGGAACACGCCGATCGGCAATCTCCATCTCACCGGCGCCGCGACATGGCCAGGTGCCGGCACCGGCGCGGCTTCCGGATACATGCTCGCGCAACAGCTTGGCGGGAGGTAGAGCCGAAGATTCACACAGGCGAAAAAGGGCAAGGCGCTGCTGCCCAAGAGCCTGAACAATGAACTGACGATGCCGCGCAAGGACAATAAACCAACAAGGGGAACGACCATGACAATCAACAGACGTGAATTGCTGGGATACAGTGCCGCGGCACTCGGGGTAGCCGCTGTCGGTCTGCCGCGGATCGCCAAGGCGGCCGCAGGCGAACTGACCATCGCCTACAACGTCAACCTGCCGTCCTGGGATCCGACCACCGGACCTTCGGCGGTCAACCCGACGATCCAGGGACTCTACCAGTCGGTGTTCGACCAGTTCATCCCGCAAAAGCCCGACCTGTCCTTCGCGCCGGGCCTGCTCACCGAATGGGGCTGGAACGAAGACCGCACAAAGATCATGATGACGGTGCGCGAAGGCGTGACATGGCACGACGGCTCGCCTTTCACGGCGGAAGACGTGGTCTGGTCGTTGCAGCGGGCGGGTGACGAGAAGACCGGCAACCCGATCCAGTTCGTCTGGAAGAACGTCAACAACTTCAAGATCGACGGCAACAAGATCACCGGCGACGTCGTGCAGTTCGACCCGGTGTATTTCAAATGGATGTCGTTTTTGACCGGCTACATCATGCCGAAGGCCTATTACGAGAAGGTGGGCGCCGAAGGCTTCGAGAAGGCGCCGATCGGCACTGGCCCCTACATGGTCGAAAAATTCGAGCGCAACGCCTTCCTGCGGCTGAAGGCCAACCCGAACTATTGGGGCGGCAAGCCCGCCTTCGCGAACGTGACGATCAAGTTCGTCACTGACGCGGCGAGCCGCGTCGCCGAGATCGAGTCCG
The DNA here is from genome assembly GCF_040317535.1 of Mesorhizobium sp. M1409. NCBI lineage: Bacteria > Pseudomonadati > Pseudomonadota > Alphaproteobacteria > Hyphomicrobiales > Phyllobacteriaceae > Mesorhizobium > Mesorhizobium sp. M1409. Next base: position 51,237 of record NZ_JAMYKV010000044.1, on the reverse strand, counting down.
GCTCCTCGCAGGTGACGCTCGAAATTCCCTATGAGGAATATGACCGGCTGATCGCCAAGGACGGGCTTGCCGGCTCGTGCAAGAACGTGTCCGATATCGGCATGATCTTCTTCAACGACATCGAGGCGATGCTGGACAAGAACGTCCGCCAGGCAGCCGTCATGTCGATCGACAAGAAGCTGCTGGTCGACCGCCTGCTGCGCGGCTATGGCCAGCCGATCGACACGCTGGAGACGCCGGAATACGCGGCCTACGATGCGTCGATCAAGGTCGAGCACAATCCCGAGAAGGCCAAGGAACTGCTCGCTGCCTCCGGCTATTCGCCGGAAAAGCCGGTCAAGTTCACCATCCAGACGACCAAGGGCTTCAAGCCCAAGGACTATGAGATGATCCAGGCGATCGTCGGCATGTGGCGCAAGGTCGGCATCGAGGCGACGATCGAGGTCTACGAGATCGCCAAGCACTACGAGCTGCGCGCCGCCGACAAGCTGGCTCCGGCCGCCTTCTACAACTGGGGCAACGCCATCGGCGATCCGACCACCTCGACCGGCTTTGCCATGTACGGCCCAAGCCCGCATTCGGTGTGGGACAGCCAGGACCTGATCGACATGATCAACCCGCTGTGGGGCGAAAAGGACGAGGCCAAGCGCATCGCCGGCTGGAAGGCTGTCGACAAATACATCGCCGAGCAGGCCTATGTGCTGCCGCTTATCCAGTACGCGCAGCCGATCGTGCATGCCAAGGGCGTCAATGTTGTGCAGCATGTGTCCGGAGCGCTGCTGCCGGCCCTGATGACCCCGGCCTGAGACAGGCAAATGGCACGCTGTCACGAGACGGCGTGCCTTCGCCCAACTTGCGCAGGCCCCCTCATCCGGCCCTTCGGGCCACCTTCTCCCCGCTGGGGAGAAGAGACTTACTCAGCCGTCGACGGCCGGATGAGGGGACTGTTCGTTCCATCAGTCGCTGAAACGCATTGGGCCTATGCCAGAATGCTTTTGCAAAGATTCCTGATCCGTCTTCTGACGATGCTGATCACGCTGTTCGGCGTGGCCGTCGTCGTCTTTGTCGTGATCCGCGTCGCTCCCGGCGATCCGATCGCCATGATGCTGCCGCCCGGCGCCACGGATGCCGACATTGCCCGGCTGCGTGCGCTTTACGGGCTCGACAAGACCATCGTGCAGCAGTTCTTCATCTGGCTGTCCGGCGTCGTCAGGGGCGATTTCGGCACCTCGATCTCGCTGCGGCAAGACGTACTCGGCCTTGTCTTCAACCGGCTGCCGGCGACGCTGGAGCTCGCCATCGTCGCGCTTGTGATGGCGGTGGCACTCGGCGGCACGACGGCGATCATCGGCGCCCGCGAACGCGGCACGGCGGTCGAGGCAGGCATCGACATCGCCAGCGGCGCGGCACTCTCCATTCCCGATTTCCTGTGGGGCCTGGTGCTGATCCTGCTGTTCGGCGTGCTGGTGCCGATCTTCGACATTTCCGGCCGGGTATCGCCGCAACTCGACCTGCCGTTCGTCACCCAGTTCTATCTGTTCGAGAGCCTATTGCGCCTGCGCCTCGACCTCACCTGGGATCTCTTGAAGCACATGCTGATGCCGGCCGTGGCTTTGGCGCTACCGCTGGCGGCGATCATCTCGCAACTGCTGAAACAGTCGCTGAAGGAAGTGCTCGACCTCGATTATGTCGTGCTGGCGCGGGTGAAGGGGTTTTCGGAAACGCAGGTCATCCTGCGCGAGGCGCTGAAGAACGCCGCCTTGCCAACGCTGACGCTGGTCGGCGTGCAGTTCACTTTCCTCATCGGCGGCACGGTCATCGTCGAACGGCTGTTTTCGTATGAAGGCCTCGGCAATATGGCGATCGACGCCGTCATCAACCGCGACCTGCCGCTGATCCAGGGCATCGTGCTGGTCTTCGCGCTGCTGTTCGTGCTGATCAACCTCGCCGTCGACATGATGTATGCCCTGCTCAATCCGAGGCTGCGCCATGGATGAGGGCCGTGCTCGAAGGCGTAGCGTGTCGCCGCGCTTGTGGCTTGCCGGCGGCTGGCTGCTGCTGGCGCTGCTGGCCGCGATCTTCGCGCCGCTGGTGGCGCCGCAGGATCCGCTGGCGCAGGATCTGATGCTGGAGCGGTTGCCGCCGTTCTGGATTGATGGCGCCGAGCCCGGCTATTGGCTCGGCACCGACAGCCTCGGCCGCGACCTGTTCTCCCGCCTGATCTTCGGCGGCCGCATCGCCTTCATCGTCGCTTTTGCCGCCGCCATCGCGGCGTGCCTGGTCGGCTCGACGCTTGGGCTGATCGCGGGTTATTTCGGCGGCTGGGCAGACCGCATCATCTCGCGCATCGTCGATGTCTGGATGGCGTTTCCGCCGGTGCTGTTCGCCATCCTTCTGGTGGCCGTGCTCGGCACCGGCCTGAGCTCGGTCATCCTCGCCATCGCCATCATCGACTGGACGCGTTTCTGCCGGGTGATCCGTGCCGAAACCATGGGCCAGTCGCGCATGGACTATGTCGAGAATGCCCGCATCGCCGGCTATGGCCGCATCGGCATCATGCTGCGCGAAGTGCTGCCCAATGTGGTGCCGTCGATCGTCGCGCTGCTGTCGCTGGAAATGGGCATCGCCGTCATCGTCGAGGCGATCCTGTCCTTCGTCAATCTGTCGATCTCGACCGACGACCCGACCTGGGGCGGCATCATCGCCGAGGGCCGGCTGTCGATCCATCAGGCGTGGTGGGTGCTGGTGTTCCCGCTGGTCACGCTGATCCTGACGGTGCTGTCTTTCAGCCAGTTCGGCGAGGCGCTGAAGACGCGCTTCGACCCGGTGCTGCGATGAGCGCCTGTCTCGAGATCAGGGATCTGAGCGCCGTGCTGCCGAACGGCCAGCGCGTGCTGCGCTCGGTGTCGCTTTCCGTCCAGCCCGGCGAGGTCCGTGCGCTGGTCGGCGAGAGCGGCGCCGGCAAGACGATGATCGGCAAGGCGGTGCTCGGCGTGCTGCCGTCGAGCGTGCGCATTGTCGAAGGCGACATGCTGCTCGAGGGCGAAGATCTCGGCAAGCTCCAGCCCAAGGCGCGGCGCACGCTGATCGGTGCGCGCACGGCGCTGATCCCGCAGGACCCGCTGACCGCGCTCAATCCGTCGCGGCGTATCGGCTCGCAGATGACCGACCGGTTGGTGCGCATTCTCGGCTGGAGTGGCGAGAGGGCCGATACCCGCATTCGCCAACTGCTGGACGAGGTGCAGATCCGCGACCCCGACCGCGTGCTGAAAAGCTATCCGCACGAGCTTTCCGGCGGCATGCGCCAGCGCGTGCTGATCGCCGCCGCCTTCGCCGCCGAGCCGCGGCTCATCGTTGCCGACGAGCCGACCACGGCGCTCGACGTCACCGTGCAGAAACAGATCCTGCGCCTGATAGCGCAGTTGCAGCGCGAGCACGGCACGGCGATCCTGTTCGTCACCCATGATCTCGGCGTCGTCGCCAAGATCAGCCAGAGAGTGTCGGTGCTCTATGCCGGCAAGGTGGTCGAGGAGGCCGAAACGGCTGCCCTCTTCGCCGCCCCGCAGCACCCCTATACGCGAGCGCTGATGGCCGCCACGCCGCGCTACACCGACCCGTTCGCTTCGCTGAAGCCAGTGGACGAGGCGGTACTGGCCGGACTGGCCGCGGAGATCACGGCCGCCGACCAGGCCTGGCGGCGGCCGCATGGTTGAGCCGCTGTTTTCCGTGCGCGGGCTGAAGGTCGCCCTGCCCGACATGACGCGTAAGCCACTGATCGGCCGCGCGCCCTTGGCCGAGATCCTAAAAGGCCTCGATTTCGATCTGCCCCGGGGATCGGTGACCGGCATCGTCGGCGAATCCGGATCGGGAAAATCGACACTCGGCCGCGCGCTGGTGCGCCTGCTGGAGCCCAGCGCCGGCAGCATCAGCTTCGACGGCCGCGATATCACCCATCTGCCTGAGGCGGAGCTCAGGCCGCTGCGCCGCGATATGCAGATGATCTTCCAGGATCCGATGTCGTCGCTCAACCCGCGCCGCACCATTGCCAGCATCATCGCCGCGCCTTTGAAGCTGAATGGGCTTCGCGATAATCTGAAGAGCCGCGTTGCCGAGGCCCTGCAGCGCGTCGGCCTGCCGCAGAGCTTCGCCACCCGCTACCGCCACGAACTGTCGGGCGGACAGCGCCAGCGCGTCGGCATTGCGCGTGCGTTGGCGCTGTCACCGAAATTCGTACTGGCCGACGAGATCGTCTCCGGCCTCGACGTGTCGACGCAGGCGCAAATCCTGACCCTGCTGGAGAAGCTTGCCGCCGAGATGGGCCTGACCGTCGCCTTCATCAGCCACGATCTGTCGGTCATTCGGCGGCTGTGCCAGCAAGTGATCGTCATGCGCGAAGGCGTGATCGTCGAAGCCAGCGCCACCGACGCCTTGTTCGACGATCCACGGCAGGCCTACACGCGCGATCTCATCGCAGCCATTCCGCTGCCAGAGATCGATCCGGGTTGGCTGGACATCCCTGCCGTCGCAAAGGTCTCGACATGAATGCAACCGCACGCCGAAAGCGGGCTTTGGACGTGCGACCGCAATGACTTGGTCCCGCCAATGGAGAGGACTGAGATGAAGACGATACTTCGAAACACAACACTCGCGGCCTTTGTCCTCGGCAGCGCCGGCATGGCCGCCGCCAGCTCGATCCCGGCATGCGCGGGCATGATCACACCGGCATCACGGTTCCTGACATGAAGCAGGCGGTCGACTTCTTCACCGGGGTGGTCGGCTGCAAGAAGGCGATGTCGTTCGGCCCGTTCGCCGACGACTGCAACGTTGAATCATTTCGATATGAAACTTTAAGCTTGAAATAATTTGCCGCCAGCGCGATACTGAAGCCAGGAAGCGAAGAGGAGATCGCAGACATGAAGGTTGCGGTTCTCGGCGGTGGACCAGCCGGCCTCTACTTTGCCATTTCGATGAAACTCAGGGACGCCGCGCACGAGGTGACGGTGTTCGAGCGCAACCGCGCCGACGACACGTTCGGCTGGGGCGTCGTGCTGTCGGCCGAGACGCTCGACAATTTGTCGAAGAACGATCCGGTCAGCGCCGTCTGGATCAAGAAGCATTTCGCCTATTGGGATGACATCGCCGTCATCCATGACGGCGTGCGTACGGTTTCGACCGGGCACGGTTTCTGCGGCATCGGCCGCAAGCGGCTGCTCATCCTGTTGCAGCGCCGAGCGCGAGAACTCGGCGTCAAGCTCATGTTCGAGACCGACATTGCCGATCCCCGACCTTACATGGAAACGCATGATCTGGTGGTCGCCGCCGACGGGTTGAATTCCAGGGCGCGCAACAGCTTCGTCGACATCTTCAAGCCCGACATCGACACCCGCAAATGCAAGTTCGTCTGGCTGGGCACGCAACAGAAATTCGACGACGCCTTCACCTTCATCTTCGAAAAGACCGAGCATGGCTGGGTGTGGGCGCACGCCTACCAATTCGACAGCGACACCGCGACGTTCATCGTCGAGTGCAGCGAACAGACCTGGGCTGCCTTCGGCTTCGGTGCGATGTCGCAGCAGGAATCGATCGGCACCTGCGAGCGTATCTTTGCGAAGCATCTCGGCGGCCACGCGCTGATGACCAACGCCAACCATATCAGGGGCTCGGCCTGGATCAATTTCCCACGCGTGCTGTGCGAGCGCTGGTCCTACAAGAATCTCGCACTGATGGGCGATGCGGCGGCGTCAGCGCACTTCTCGATCGGCTCCGGCACCAAGCTGGCGCTGGAGAGCGCCGTGGCGCTGGCCGAATATGTCGAAACCGAACCCGACCTCGACGCCGCCTTCCGCAAATACGAGGATGCCCGCCGCACCGAGGTGCTGAAGCTGCAATCGGCGGCGCGCAATTCGCTGGAATGGTTCGAGGAGGTTGAACGTTATCTCGGCCTCGATCCGGTGCAGTTCAACTATTCGCTTTTGACCCGCTCGCAGCGCATCAGCCACGAGAATTTGCGGCTGCGCGATGCCGAATGGCTGGGCGGCGCGGAAGAATGGTTCCAGCGCCAGGCGGGGGCCGGCGGCATGCGCCGCGCGCCGATGTTCGCGCCTTTCAAGCTACGCGATCTGAAGCTGCAAAACCGCGTCGTCGTCTCGCCAATGGCGCAGTACAAGGCCGTCGACGGCTGCCCGACCGACTGGCATTTCGCCCACTACGCCGAGCGGGCCAAGGGCGGTGCTGGCCTCATCTATATCGAGATGACCTGCGTCAGCCCGGAAGGGCGCATCACGCCCGGCTGTCCCGGCTTCTATGCGCCCGAACATGAGGTGGCGTGGAAGCGGCTGGTCGATTTCGTCCACATCGAGACCGAAGCCAAGATCTGCGCCCAGATCGGCCATTCCGGCGCCAAGGGTTCGACTCGGCTCGGCTGGGAGGGCACCGACGTGCCGTTGACCTCCGGAAACTGGCCGGTGATCGCGGCATCGGCCGTGGCGTGGTCGCCGCAGAATCAGGTGCCGAAGGCGATGGACCGCGCCGACATGGACCGCGTGCGCGACGAATTCGTGGCTTCGGCCGAGATGGCCAATCGCTGCGGCTTCGATATGCTCGAAATCCACGCCGCGCACGGCTATCTCCTGTCGTCCTTCATCACGCCGGTCACCAATCGGCGCGCGGATAAATACGGTGGTTCGCTGGAAAACCGCATGCGCTATCCCCTGGAAATCTTCCGTGCGGTACGCGCCGCCTGGCCGGCGGAAAAACCGATCTCGATGCGCATCTCCGCCAATGACTGGCTTGGCATCGAAGGCGTGACGCCCGCCGACGCGGTCGAGATCGCGCGGCTGCTGCATGAGGCCGGCGTCGACATCTGCGACGTCTCGGCCGGCCAGACTTCGGCACTGGCGAAGCCGGTCTATGGCCGCATGTTCCAGACGCCGTTTTCCGACCGTATCCGCAACGAGGTCGGCATGGCGACGATGGCGGTCGGCAACATCTACGAGCCGGACCACGTCAACTCGATCCTGATGGCCGGCCGCGCCGATCTGGTGGCGCTGGCACGGCCGCATCTCGCCGACCCCTACTGGACGCTGCATGCCGCGGTCACGCTCGGCGACCGTGGCGTCAAATGGCCGGATCCCTATCTGCCCGGACGCGACCAGCTCTACCGGCTGGCCGAGCGTGATGCTGCCGCGGGGCTAAAAGTATGAGTGCTTTTCGCTTGCTACGTCGACGCTGTACCCCCACCCCTGGCCCCTCCCCACAAGGGGAAGGGGGACTATGTTGCGTTCGACCCAGCGGAAACCGCATAAGTTTGCGATCGATAGGTGCTGCCTTCTCCCTCCCCCTTGTGGGGAGGGTTAGGGGTGGGGGTACTTGGCGCCAAGTTTCGAGGATTGGCACATGATCGCGGGCAAGCATGCGCTGGTCACTGGCGGCGGCTCCGGTGTCGGCCGGGCCATCGCGCTAGCGCTGGCGAGTGCCGGCATCGACGTGACCATCTGTGGCCGGCGCGAGGCGGAACTCGCCAAGGTGGCCGGCGAAAGCGACCGCATTTTCGGCACTGCCGCCGATGTCACCGATGAGGCGGCAATGGCGTCGCTTTACGAGACAGCGCAAGCCGCACGAGGGCCCTTCGACATCGTCGTCGCCAATGCCGGCATGGCCGGCAGCACGCCGGCGCACAAGACAACGCTTGCCGACTGGCAGCGGACGCTCGACGTCAATCTGACCGGCGCCTTCCTGACGGTGAAGCCGGCGCTGGCCGGGATGGCCGCGCGCAAGGCGGGCCGCATCGTTTTCATCGCCTCGACGGCCGGACTCAAGGGCTATCCGTATGTCGCGGCTTACGTCGCGGCCAAGCATGGCGTCGTCGGCCTGATGCGGGCGCTGGCGGCGGAGACTGCGAAATCCGGCGTCACCGTCAATGCCGTGTGCCCGGGTTTTGTGGAAACCGAGATGCTGGAGGAGTCCATCCAACGCATCATCGAAAAGACCGGCCGCTCGGCCGAGCAGGCGCGGTCGAGCCTCGCCTCGACCAACCCCCAGGGCCGCTTCATCCAGCCGCGAGAGGTCGCCGCCGCCGTGCTGTGGCTGTGTGGCGACGCCGCCCAATCGATCACCGGACAGGCAATTTCCATCTCAGGAGGCGAAACATGGTAGCCGGCCCCCTGCCCGCGCCGTCGGGACCCGGCAAGGACCGCTTGCGTCTGTGGATCAGGCTGCTGCGTGCCTCGCGCACGATCGAGGCCGAGCTGCGCGAGCGCCTGAAGAAGGAATTCAACACGACGCTGCCGCGCTTCGATGTGATGGCGGCCCTTTATCGGGTGCCGGAAGGCATGCTGATGAGCGACCTGTCGCGCTTCCTGCTGGTCTCCAACGGCAACGTCACGGGCATTGTCGACCGGCTGGTTTCGGAAGGGCTGGTGGCACGCGCGAGGCGCAATGGCGACCGCCGCACGTCGATGGTGCGGCTGACCGAGGAAGGCACGCAGGCCTTTGCCACCATCGCCGCGGCGCATGAAGGCTGGATCGGCGAATTGCTGGGCAAGGTCAGCGAGGACGACGCGCGCCGGCTGACCGGTATGCTGACCTCGTTCCGCAGCAATTGGGAGGGACGCGAATGACCGAAATGGCCGGGCGCAAGCCGAAGCATTTCATCTGGGAGGTCGAGGGCAGGATCGCAAAGGTCCGGCTCGACCGGCCTGAACGCAAGAACCCGCTGACCTTCGACAGCTATGCGGAGTTGCGCGACACGTTCCGCGACCTCGTCTATGCCGACGACGTCGACGCAGTGGTGTTCCTCTCCAATGGCGGCAATTTCTGCTCCGGCGGCGATGTCCATGACATCATCGGCCCGCTGGTCAAGATGGACATGAAGCAGCTTCTTGCCTTCACCCGCATGACCGGCGATTTCGTCAAGGCGATGCTGAATTGCGGCAAGCCGATCATTGCGGCGGTCGATGGCGTCGCGGTTGGCGCCGGCGCCATCATTGCAATGAGTTCCGATATCCGCATCGCCACGCCGGAAGCCAAGACCGCGTTCCTGTTCACCCGCGTCGGCCTTGCCGGCTGCGACATGGGCGCCTGCGCGATCCTGCCGCGCATCATCGGCCAGGGCCGCGCCGCCGAACTGCTCTACACCGGCCGCACCATGACGGCGGCGGAAGGCGAACGTTGGGGCTTCTACAACAGGCTGGTCGATGCCGCGGCGCTCGAGGCCGACGCGCTCGACATGGCGGCGCGCATCGTCTCCGGCCCGACCTTCGCCCATGGCATCACCAAGACGCAGCTCAACCAGGAATGGTCGATGGGCCTCGACCAGGCGATCGAGGCGGAAGCACAGGCGCAAGCGATCTGCATGCAGACCCGCGATTTCGAGCGCGCCTACAAGGCGTTCGTGGCCAAGGAAAAGCCGGTGTTCGAGGGGGATTGATGACGGTAGGTTTGCGCCCAGGCACCCCCCTCTGTCCTGCCGGACATCTCCCCCACAAGGGGGGAGATCGGTTGCACGTTTTGTTTTCGCCAATCTCCAACATTGTTAGGTCGAAGCCGTCGACGAGGCTGCCAATCTCCCCCTTGCGGGGGAGATGCCCGGCAGGGCAGAGGGGGGTGCGACGGAGCGCGACGAAAACCGAGGGCGCGCCAATGCCTGACCGTTCCTTCCTCTCCTGGCCATTCTTCGAGGACCGCCATCGCGAACTGGCCGAACGTCTCGAGACATGGTGCTCAAAAAACCTGCCGGTCGATCACCATGATGTAGATGCCGCCTGCCGCGAGCTGGTCACTAAGCTTGGCCAGGACGGCTGGCTGAGGCCTACGGCTCTCGACACCGACAATCCGGGACCACTCGACGTCCGCACTTTGTGCGTCACCCGCGAGACGCTCGCCCGCCATGACGGGCTGGCCGATTTCGCCTTTGCCATGCAAGGGCTCGGCACCGGCGCGCTCAGCCTGTTCGGCACGCCGCAGCAGCAGCAGTGGCTGGCAAAGACGCGCGCCGGCAAGGCGATCTCAGCCTTTGCCCTGTCGGAGCCGCGCTCTGGGTCGGACGTCGCCAATACGGAAATGACGGCGACCCGTGACGGCGAAAGCTATGTTCTCTCCGGCGAAAAGACCTGGATCTCCAATGGCGGCATCGCCGATCTCTATGTCGTCTTTGCCCGCACCGGCGAGGCGCCGGGCGCCAAGGGGCTCTCCGCCTTCCTCGTGCCGGGCGACGTCAAGGGTCTTGGCATTGCCGAGCGGCTGGAAGTGATCGCGCCGCATCCGCTGGCGCGGCTGTCTTTCGACCAGGTTCGCCTGCCCGCCTCGGCGCTGATCGGCAGACCAGGCGACGGCTTCCGCATCGCCATGTCGGTGCTCGACGTGTTCCGCTCGACCGTCGGTGCGGCGGCACTCGGCTTTGCCCGACGTGCGCTGGATGAAAGCATCAAGCGCGTGGGCGAACGCAAACTGTTCGGCGCCCCGATGGCCGAACTGCAGATGGTGCAGGGCCATATCGCCGACATGGCGCTCGACGTCGATGCGGCAGCCCTTTTGGTCTATCGCGCCGCCTGGACCAAGGACATGGGGGCCGCGCGGGTGACGCGCGAGGCGGCCATGGCGAAACTATACGCGACGGACCACGCCCAAAGCGTCATCGACAGGGCAGTGCAGCTGCATGGCGGCGACGGTGTCCGCAAAGGCCATATCGTCGAAAGCCTGTATCGCGAGATCCGCGCGCTGCGCATCTATGAGGGTGCCTCCGACGTGCAGAAAGTGGTGATTGCGCGGCAGGTGATGGGCGCGGCCTGACGGTAGGAAATTGACGAGCGATTTCGAGACTTGGTTTTTGGGTACCGGGAGGTTTTGAATGCACACGATTCTGCAGCCGGAAGGCTGGGCAAAACCCGTCGGCTACGCCAATGGCGTCGCGGCGCGCGGGCGGCTCGTCTTCGTTGGCGGACAGGTCGGCTGGAACGGCCAATGCCAGTTCGAGACCGACGACTTTGTCGGCCAGGTGAAGCAGACGCTTCAGAACATCGTGGCGGTGCTGGCGGAAGCCGGCGCGGTGCCGCGGCACATCACCTCAATGACCTGGTATTTCACCGACAAGGCCGAATACCTCGCCAATCTCAGGGGGATCGGCGAGGCCTATCGCGAGGTGATCGGCCGGCACTTTCCGGCGATGGCCGCCATGCAGGTAATGGCACTGGTCGAGGACCGCGCCAAGGTGGAGATTCAGGCGACCGCCGTTATCCCGGAGTAAACGCTCATCACTTCGTCATCCACGGGCGGCGCAGGAGCGAAGCTCCGTCCCTGGGATGACGACGTTGGGAAGGCTTCGGCTAAATCCGAATGTTCGCGATAATCATCGAAGCTGACGATGAAATCCTGGCTGCCACAGGGTAGCTGATCCCTGAGCACCACCACTATTCGCGCAGGCCCGCCTGTCTCAATATCGGCAGCACGTTATCGCACAAATAGGGCAGCTCCTGCGTGTAATTGACGAAGGACAGCGCGATGCCTTGATAGCCGTGCCCGGCAATGGCGGCCATGTCGGCGGCGATCGTCTCGGGGGTTCCAATCAGCGGGTAGGTGCCGGCGCCGCCGGCGAAACGCTGCCGGTAACGGTCATAGGCATGCGGGTCGTGCGATTGCGAGAATTCCTTCTTGCTCGCCATATGGGCATCGACCGCAGCATGGTCGGCCATCTCAACCGCGTAGCGCGTATAGTAGGCCTGCGCCTCTTCCATCGTCGGGCGGCAGACGACATGCGCCACGGTGTAGACGCCGACATCCCGGCCCGCCTTGTCGGCCCGCTCGCTGATATCGGCGACATGCTTGCCGGCATCGCTCATCTCGGAAAAGGTCGTGAAGAGATAGTCGCATCGGGCGGCGGCGAAATCCCGGCCCGGTCCGCCGAAAGCGGCGTTCATCGTCACCGGGCGCGGAACCTGCAGACTGGCCGGCCGGCTGACGGCTTCCTTGAGGCGATAATAGGTGCCTTCATAGTCGAGCGGCTCGGCCGAGGCATAAAGCTTTTCGAGGATCTCGATCCATTCGGCCGCTTGGTCGTAGCCCTTCTCGACCAGGGGCGTACCGAACATGCCGAATTCCTTCGGGTTCCAGCCGCAGACGATGTTCAAGCCGGCGCGGCCCTGGCTGATATGGTCGACCGTCGCCAGCGCCTTGGCGGCATAGAGCGGATGCACCAGCGGCACGTGCACGGTCATAAACAGGCCGATCCGATCGGTGGCCATGGCAAGGGCCGCCGCCCAGGTGAAGGTCTCGAACGACCATTCGCGCACCTTGTTGCGGCCGCCGAAGCCGCGCCAGCGCGCGATCGGCAGCATGAACTCCAGCCCGGCACGGTCGGCAATCCGCGCCGCCGCCAGATTGTCCTGCCAACTCGCCGTCCAGCGTTCCGGCACATCGGTGATGGCAAGGCCGCCGTCGGCATTGGTCGAAAAAACGCCGAGCTTCAGTCTGTTCGGGCCGTGCAAGGGATGTGGTTTGTTCATGTCGCGACCTCCCGGCGAAGATCGCACGCTACGGCCCCGCAAAAATATTTCAAGCATGAAATAGCTTCGCCTTGCGATGGTTTGCGGATATGGATTTGGGCAGGACGAAAAAGGGAGATGGGTTCTCGAGGCTGGTGCGGCCGAAGGTTCTTTCTACGACGCGTAGCCGAACTTGCGCGACACAAGCACGGCCAAGGGCGTATCGGCCGGGCAACAATCCGGTCAAACTTTTTAAGCTTAAAACTTTCGCCTTGAAAACCGCGGCACTTTGGATAAGCATTCCAAAATCGATGGCGATTGCCGTGCCGGAGGGGCTTGCTTGCCAGTCCATCGTGGTGGGAGGGGTTTCAGTCCTTGTCGTTCATAGTGCCCCAGTCATCGTCTAGCGCGCGCTATGCCTTCGATGGTGCGCGCGCCCAGATCCGCGACCTGCACACCGAGAACATCGCCACGGCCTTCCTCCGGATGTGCGTCTGCCGTGAACGTGACCAGATAGCGACCGCGCTCGACCGCATGGTCGCTGCCATGAATTGACGCCCTGCCTGAAGCGGGGCGGCAAAAAACCGTGCGGGAGCAACCCGCCCGATCAACAACAGAGGGAACACAGATGAGCTTCACTCGCCGCAAATTGCTTCTTCTCGCCGCCGCAATCGGCATCGCCGCCGGCCCCGCCACCGCCTATGCCGCCGATGTGCTGAATGTCGGCGCCTACCCGACCAATCCGCCGTTCGAATACAAGAACGAGAGCGGCACCTTCGAGGGCTTTGAAGTCGACATCGTCAACGAAGCGGCCAAGCGCGTCGGCATGACCACCGACATCACCGATCTCGGCTTCCAGGCGCTGTTCGCCGCCACCACGTCGAAGCGCATCGATGTCGCCATCTCGTCGATCACCATCACGGCGGAGCGGCTGAAGTCGCAGTCGTTCACCCAGCCATACTATGATTCCGACATGGGCATCGCCACCAAGACCGACAGCGCGATCAAGGCCGAAGCCGACCTCAAGGGCAAGATCGTCGGCGTGCTGTCCGGCTCGACCGGCGAGACCTGGGTCAAGGCGCATCAGGAAGCCGACGGCTTCAGCGACGTGAAGGGTTATGACACGCAGCAGAACCTGCTGCTCGACCTCAGCGCCGGACGCGTCGACGCCGCCGTCAGCGACATTCCGGGCATGGAATATTCCTTCACCAAGATGAAGGACCTGATCGTCAAGGAACGCATCAAGACCGGCGAACAATACGGCCTGATGCTGACCAAGGACCACCCGCTGCTCGACAAGCTGAACGACGCGCTGACCGCGATGAAGAAGGACGGCACGCTGGCCGCGATCCACAAGAAGTGGTTCGGCAGCGACGCGCCCGCCGACTCTTCGACCATGAAGGAAATGCCGCTGCCGAAGGCCTGAGCGGCAATGCATTGACATCGTGCCGGCTTTCCAGGCCGGCACGATTCATTTCACGCCCTGGCGCCGGCTTCCGCCGCAGACACCCCGCCGTCGGTGAGGTCAATTGATTTTAACGCGAGCATTCTTTGCTCTGGGGTTCGGGAACGCTCCTATGTCGCTGCTCGACACCTTCTTCAACCCCGATGTCATCATGTCCAGCCTGCCGGCGCTGCTGCGCGGCTTCCTGAACACGCTGCTGCTCGGCATTCTGAGCATCGGCATCGGCATCCCCATCGGCCTGGTGATCAGCCTGGTGCGACTCTATGCGCCGAAGCCGCTGCGCTGGCTCGCGGTCGGCTACACCGACATCTTCCGCGCCCTGCCGGTGCTGGTCGTGCTGATCCTGATCTACTACGCGCTGCCCTTCCTCGGCATCCGCCTGTCGTCCTGGGCATCGGCGGTGACTGCCTTCGCCTTCATCATGTCGGCCTATTCGGCGGAAGTGTTCCGTTCCGGCATCGAAAGCATTCCGCGTGGCCAGTTCGAGGCGTCGCAGGCGCTTGGCCTGCCGTTCCTGCTGACCTTGCGCAAGGTGGTGCTGCCGCAGGCGATCCGCGTCGTCATCCCGCCGATGACCAGCAACTGCGTCTCGATGTTCAAGGACACCTCGCTCGCCTCCACCGTGGCGCTGCCGGAACTGCTCAAGGAAGCGACCAACGCGCAGTCGCTCTATGCCAACCCCTCGCCGCTGATCGGCGCGGCGCTTGTCTATCTCATCTTCCTCTGGCCGATGGTCCGCCTCGTCAGCCTGCTTGAAGAGCGCTTCAAGACCGAAAAGAAGCGCTGACCTCGCCAACCGATCCCTCCAAGTCCTTCGCAGGAGCCTACCCGTGAACAAGCACCAGACCGACAATGCGAGCGCAACCGCGTTTCCCGTCCACACCATCCGCGCCATGTTCCCCGCCTTGCAACGGGCCGGCGATTTCATCTTCTTGGATAATGCCGCAGGCGCCCAGATCCCGCAGAGCGTACTCGACGCGGTGACCAACCATCTGGTTTCGCACAATGTGCAGCGCGGCGGCCGCTATGGCCGCAGCGTCACCGTCGACCAGTCGGTCGCAGATGCCCGGACAAGCGTCGCGCTGCTGATCAACGCTTACAGCCCAGCGGAAATCTGCTTCGGCATGAACGCCACTTCGTTCATCCGCCTGGTCAGCCTCGGCATCGGCCAGATGCTTCAAGAGCGCGACGAGATCGTCATCACCGACATGGACCACGACGCCAACATCGCGACATGGCTGGCGCTGGAGTCCGCTGGCGCGAAATTCAAATGGTGGCGGATGCGCGAGGACGGCAATCTGCATGTCGACGATCTGCGCCCGCTCGTTTCCGACCGCACCCGTCTGGTCGCGTGCACGGTGACCGCGCACTCGATCGGCTCGATCGTCGATGTCGCCGAGGTGGCCAGGATCGCGCACGCGGCCGGTGCCGAGGTGTTCCTCGACTGCGTGCATTACGGGCCGCACGGGCTGATCGACGTGCAGGCCTGGGACTGCGACTATCTCGTCTGCTCCGGCTACAAGAATTTCTCGCCGCATATGGGCTTCCTGTGGGGCCGTTTCGAAACGCTGAAGCGGCTGCCGACCTTCCGCGAGGATTTCATCCCCGACGAGCCGCCCTACAAGGTCGAGGCGGGCACGTTCATCTACGAGAACGTCTCCGGCATGGATGCGGCCGTGCAGTATCTGGAACTGATCGGCCGCAATCTTGCGCCCTCCAACAACCGCTCGCGGCGCGACAACATCGTTGCCGGCATGAGCGCCATCCGCGACTACGAGCTGGTGCTGGCGCGCGAGATGCTTGCTGTGCTGAAAGGTTGCGGCGCGACCATCTATGGCGTTGCCGACGAGGCCCGCATTGTGGAACGGGTGCCGACCTTCTGCTTCAACATCGGCAAACTGTCGCCGCAGCGGATCGTCGAGGAAATGGCCGAGATGCAGATCGGCATCCGCGACGGCCACATGTACGCGCCGCGACTGATGAAGCGCCTCAATCTCTCGATGGACAGCGGCGCCATCCGCGCCTCGCTGGTCCACTACAACACGGTCGATGAGATCCACCGCTTCGGCGAAGCGCTGCGCACCATCATCGCCAAGCTGTCGTGAGGCGGCCACTCCAGCGTCGTCATCCTGAAGCGAAGCGACGCGGCGAAGGCCCTGGGACGACGAAGAGACGTCAAGCCGCCTTCTTCTTCGCCAACCTCGCCTTGATCGATGCGACGTCGGCGCGCGGCGTGGCCGCGAATAGCGTCCGGGTATAGCTGTGCTTGGGGTCGGCGAAGACCTCGTCGCGCGATCCGTATTCGACCGCTTCGCCGAAATACATCACCATCACATCGTCGGCGATGTAACGCACCACGGACAGGTCGTGGCTGATGAAGACATAGGTCAGCTGGAATTCGTCCTGAAGGTCGGCGAGCAGATTGAGCACCTGCGCCTGCACCGAAAGGTCGAGCGCGGAGACCGGCTCGTCCAGCACCAGCAGGCTCGGGTTGAGCATCAGCGCGCGGGCAATGGCGATGCGCTGGCGCTGGCCGCCGGAGAACATGTGCGGATAACGATTGTAGTGCTCGTGTCCGAGGCCGACCTTCTTCAGCATCTTCATCGCCAGGTCGCGACGCTCGGCGGCCGGCTTGTCGGTGTTGATCAGCAGCGGCTCGCCCAGCACGTCACCGATCTTCTGGCGCGGATTGAGCGATCCGTACGGATTCTGGAAGACGATCTGCACCTTGCGGCGCATCTCCTTCGTCAATGCGTTCCTGGCGATGTCGACCTTGTTGCCGTCGATGAACAGTTCGCCCGCCGTCGCCGGATCGATCAGCGTGATGATGCGGGCAAGCGTTGACTTGCCGCAGCCGCTTTCGCCGACGATGGCCAGCGTCTTGCCCTTGTCCACCTTGAAGGAGACGCCCTTGACCGCATGGACCGTGCGCGGCCCGGTGAACAGGCCACCACCGATGTGGTAGTCGCGAACGATGTTCTTGCCTTCGAGAACGGTGATGCTCATGAGGCGGCTCCCGCAGCCGACGGCGCCGGCTCGAACATCATGTCGGACACGGTCGGCAACCGGTCGCCGACGGCGTTCTCCGGCAAGGCCGACAGCAAGGCCCGCGTGTAATTGCTCTTCGGCGACTCGAACAGCGACAGCACGTCGGCCTCTTCCATCTTGCGGCCCTTGTACTGGACGATAACGCGGTCGGCGGTCTCGGCGACCACGCCCATATTGTGGGTGATCATGATCAGGCCCATGCCGTATTTGGCCTGCAGCGAAACCAGCAGATCGAGGATCTGTTTCTGGATGGTCACGTCGAGCGCGGTGGTCGGCTCGTCGGCGATCAGGAGTTTCGGATTGCAGGCAATGGCGATGGCGATCATGACGCGCTGGCACTGGCCGCCCGACATCTGGTGCGGGAACGAGCTCAGTCGCTCCTCCGGGTCGGCGATGCCGACCAGCTTCATCAGTTCGATGGCACGCGCCCGGCGCTGGGCGCGATCCATGCCCATGTGGAAGCGCAGCACCTCCTCGATCTGGAAGCCGACCGTGAAGCATGGGTTGAGGCTGGCGATCGGCTCCTGGAAGATCATCGAAATGTCCTTGCCGACGATCTTGCGGCGTTCGGACGGGCTGAGCTCCAAAAGATCGACGCCGTCGAAGGCCATGCGGTCGGCCTTGACCGTTGCCGTGTCGGGCAACAGGCCCATTACCGCCAGCATCGCCACCGACTTGCCGGAGCCGGACTCGCCGACGATCGCCAGCACTTCGCGCGGCTCGATCGCGAGATCGATGCCTTGCACGGCCATGAACGGTCCGGCCGCCGTATCGAAGGAAACAGTAAGGTTCTTGATCTCGAGCAGAGGCACGCTCACGACCTCTTCAGCTTGGGGTCGAGCGCGTCGCGCAGGCCGTCGCCGATAAGGTTGATGGCGAAGACGGTGATCAGGATGGCGAGGCCCGGGAAGGTCACCACCCACCAGGCGCGCAGGATGAACTCGCGGGCTTCGGCCAGCATGGTGCCCCATTCCGGCGTCGGAGGCTGCGCGCCCATGCCGAGGAAGCCAAGGGCGGCCGCCTCAAGAATGGCGTTGGAGAAGGACAGCGTCGCCTGCACGATCAGCGGCGCGATGCAGTTGGGCAGGATGGTGACCAGCATCAGCCTCAGATGACTGGCGCCGGCGACCTTGGCCGAGATGACGTATTCGCGAGTCTTCTCGGCCATCACGGCGGCGCGGGTGAGCCGGGCGAAATGCGGCTGCAGCACAAAGGCGATGGCGATCATGGCGTTGACAAGGCCGGGGCCGAGGACCGCGACCAGTACCAGGGCCAAGAGCAGCGACGGGAAGGCCAGGATAATGTCCATGATGCGCATGATCAACGTGTCGACCCAGCCGCGGCAGTAGCCGGCTAGCAGGCCGAGGATCACGCCCGAGATCAGCGCTGAAGTGACGACGACGAAGCCGATGGCGAGCGAGAAGCGCGAGCCGTAGATCAGCCGCGACAGCATATCGCGACCGACGGCGTCGGTGCCGAGCAGGAACTGTGCGTTGCCGCCCTCCTGCCAGGCCGGCGGCGTCAGGAAGAAGTCGCGGAACTGATCGTCGGGCGAATGCGGCGCCAGCAGCGGCGCGAAGATGGCGATCAGGATCAGCAGTGCAAAGACGAAGAGCCCGATCACCGCGCCCTTGTTGACGGAGAAGTAGTGCCAGAACTCGCCGAACATCTGCAGCCTTGCGTCCTGCTGCTTGACGACGGTCACGGCTTCAATGGTGGCTGGGCCTTCGTTGCTCATGTCAGTTGGCCCGGATGCGTGGGTTGATGACGGCGTAGAGCACGTCGACGATGAGGTTCACCGACATGACGATCAACGCGATCAAAAGCAACCCGCCCTGCACGGTGAAATAGTCGCGCTTGGAAATGGCGTCGATCATCCATTTGCCGATGCCGGGCCAGGAGAAGATGCTCTCGGTCAGGATGGCGCCGGTCAAAAGCGTGCCGACCTGCAGGCCGATGGTGGTGACGACCGGAATCAGCGCGTTGCGGAAGGCATGCAGCCCGATGACGCGGCGCGGTGCCAGGCCCTTGGCGCGCGCGGTGCGTACATAGTCCTCGCCGAGCACTTCAAGCATCGCCGACCGCGTCTGCCTGGCGATGACGGCCAGCGGAATGGTGCCGAGCACGACGGTGGGAAGGATGAGGTGCGACAGCGCCGAACGGAAGGCGCCCTTCTGCCCCGAGATCAGCGAGTCGATGGTCATGAAGCCGGTCACCGGCTTGAAGAAATAGAGAAGATCGATGCGGCCGGAAACCGGCGTCCAGTGCAGCGTGCCGGAAAACACGATGATCAGCAGCAGACCCCACCAGAAGATCGGCATGGAATAGCCTGCCAGCGCGGTGCCCATGGTCAGCTGATCGAACCAGGATCCACGGCGGATGGCGGCGAAGATGCCGGCGGCGACCCCCAGGACTACGGCAAAGATCATCGCGAAAATGGCGAGCTCGACCGTTGCCGGGAAGCGCACCAGGAAATCCTTGAGCACCGGCGTCTTGGTGGAAAACGAGGTGCCGAAATCGCCGCTCAGGATGTTGGTCAAATAGGTCAGGTATTGTTGCCATATCGGCAGATCGAAGCCGAATTGGTGCATCAGCGCCGTGTGGCGTTCGGGCGACAGGCCGCGTTCGCCCGCAAGCACCAGCACCGGATCACCGGGCAGGATGCGCACGAAGCCAAAGGCGAGGATGGTTATCCCAATGAAGGTCGGGATGATGAGGGCGATCTTGCCGAGGATATAACGCAGCATGGCGGGCGAGTGGAGGCGCCACCAAGCGGTGACGCCCCCGTTTCGCAACCTTATTCGGCGATATCGACGCCGTCGAAGCGATGGATACCGAGCGGATCCATCGCGAAGCCGGTGACGGTCTTCTGCATCGGCATGAACACCTTGGAGTGAGCGAGCGTCGCCCAGGGTGCCTGTTCCTTGAAGATGACCTGTGCCTTTTCGTAGAGCTTGGTGCGCTCGGCCTGATCCGAAACGGTCTTGGCCTTGTTGATGAGCGCGTCGAAGTCCTTGTTGCACCATTCCGCGCGGTTGTTCGAACCGACGGAAGCGCAGCTCAGGAGCACGCCGAGGAAGTTGTCCGGATCGCCATTGTCGCCGGTCCAGCCGACGATGACGGCGCCGTCGTGATCGACCGCGGAAGCGCGCTTGAGGTATTCACCCCAATCGTAGCTGACGATGTTGACGGTGACGCCGACCTTGGCGAAGTCCGACTGGATCAATTCAGCGGTGCGGCGCGCGTTCGGCATGTAAGGGCGCGACACCGGCATGGCCCAGACGTTCATCTTGAGGTCCTTGACGCCGGCCTCTTCGAGCAGCTTCTTGGACGCTTCCGGATCGTACGGATCGTCCTTCACTTCCTTGTTGTACGACCACATGGTCGGCGGGATCGGATTGATCGCCACCTGGCCGGCACCCTGGAAGACGGCGTCGATGATGGCCTTCTTGTTGATGGCCATGTTGAGCGCCTTGCGGACGCGCACGTCGTCGAACGGCTTCTGCTGGGTGTTGTACATCAGCGCGCCAACATTGAGGCCTTCCTGCTCGTCGACCTTCAGGCTCGGTTCAGCCTGCAGGCCGGCGATGTCGGCCGGTGCCGGGTATGACATGATGTTGCATTCGCCGGCCTTCAGCTTCTGCGCGCGCACCGCCGGGTCGGTGGTGATGGCGAAGACAAGATCGTCGATCTTCTGCTTGCCGCCCCAATAGTCCGGGTTGGCCTTGTAGCGGATGGCCGCGTCGGTCTGGTAATCGACGAAGATGAACGGGCCGGTGCCGATCGGCTTCTGGTTGAACAGCTCGGGCGTCTTGTCCGCCTGCAGCTTGTCGGCATATTCCTTGGAGACGATCGAGGCGAAGTCCATGCCCAGCGTCGGAATGAAGGTGATTGCCGGTTCCTTGAGGGTGAACTTCACCGTCAGGTCATCGACCTTCTCGACCTTGGTGATGTTGTCGCCGAACTGGTCATTGTAATACTGATAGGCAATACCCGGGATGTACTGGAACCACGGGCCGTTCTTGTCGACCTGACGTTCGAAAGAGAACACCACGTCGTCGGCGTTGAAGTCGCGCGTTGGGGTGAAATAGTCGGTGGCGGCGAACTTGACGCCCTTGCGCAGCTTGAAGACATATTCCTTGCCATCGTCGGAGATCGTCCAGCTTTCAGCCAGGCCCGGCGAGGTCGTTGTCTTGCCGTGATCGAACTCGACAAGGCGGTTGAAGACGGTGCGCGACGACGCGTCGAAGGTCTGGCCGGCGGTATACGGCGCCGGGTCGAAACCCTCCGGCGAAGCTTCCGCGCAATAGACCAGAGTTTTCGCGTTGGCCACGCCGCCCAGGACGCTTGCAGCCAGCAACGCGGCTGCAAAAGTCAGTTTCTTCTTCATTGAGCACTCCCTGATGTTCTTCCAAGCCCCTCTATCAGGCTCGCGAAGCGCGCATATAAGCACCGTTTTTCCGGCTTTGGAACACCCCGTTTGCTTACCCCTTGGGAAGCAGGAAAAAAATCCGCGATTTTACTAAATGACAGAAAAAATTAGCAGTTTCTTCCATTCACGGGATTATTAACGATCGCATTTTTTTATTGATCACCGATCTGACGATAATCGATGCCGCGCGCGCCTCCGAGCGGCCGAGAGTGCGGCGGGACAGCGGTTGGGAGTGTCGGCGGCAGGAAAGATTTTCGACGGCAAATCTTTCCAGCCTTGCCGCAGGGGCAAGACTTGCACGGTCGCCAATGGAGGCAATACATAGAGGCAATACATAGGTGCATAGCGGCGGCAGCGGAGGACGTCTCTGTCAATTCAGGGGCGAGCGCGGCGCGGACGAACAAGAATTGTCGAGGGAGGAACGGGTGGCAAAAGCATCAAGGACACCGGCGCCGGCAAAAGCGGCAGCCAAGGCGGCTCCAAAAGCAGCCGGCGGCAGGGCCAAGCCGAAAACACCCGCTGCCAAAGCCGCCGCGGCCAAGCCGAAGGCAGCCACCGTGCCGGCGAAGGCAAGCACAAAGCCGGCAGCCAAAGCCTCGACCAAGAAGGCCTTGAACAAGACTGTTGCCGGAAAGACAGTGTCGGCGGCAACGCCGGCAGCTGCCAAGCCGGTGGCGAAGGCTGCTGCAGCCAAGGCCCCGCCGGCAGCGAAGCCTGCCGCCGCCAAGCGATTGCCGAATGCACTGACGGCGCTTGCCGCCGGCCTGCCGGAAAAGCCGTGGCTCAAGAGCTATCCGAAAAACGTCCCGGCCGAAATCGGCGCCCTGCCATACAACTCGATCGGCGATTTCCTCGTCGCTGCCTGCAAGCAGTTTTCGGCCCAGCCCGCCTTCACCTGCATGGACAAGTCCATCAGCTACACCGATGTCGAGCGGCTGTCGGCGGACTTCGGCGCCTATCTGCAATCGAAAGGCCTTCAGAAGGGCGCGCGCGTCGCGCTGATGATGCCGAACGTGCTGCAATATCCGGTGGCGATGATGGCCGTCTTGCGCGCCGGTTATGTCGTGGTGAACATCAATCCGCTCTATACGCCGCGCGAGCTAGAACATCAGCTCAAGGACTCCGGTGCGCAAGCCATCGTCATCCTGGAGAACTTCGCCAACACCTTGCAGGCGGTGATCGCCAGGACGGCGGTCAAGCATGTCGTGGTCGCTTCGATGGGCGACTTGCTCGGCGGCCTGAAAGGCACCATCGTCAATTTCGTCGTTCGCCGCGTGAAGAAGATGGTCCCGGCATGGTCGCTGCCCGGCCATGTCAAGTTCAATGCCGCAATGAAGGCCGGCGCCGGTATGGGTTTTAAGCCGGCCAGGGTGGCAGCCGACGATGTCGCGTTCCTGCAATATACGGGCGGCACGACGGGCGTCTCGAAGGGAGCCACGCTGCTGCACAGCAATGTGCTCGCCAACGTCGCGCAGAACGCGCAATGGATGGAGGACGCCTATACGATCAAGCCGAAACCCGCGCACCCCAACTTCATCTGCGCGCTGCCGCTCTACCATATCTTCGCACTGACGGTGAACGCGCTGATGGGCATGCAGCAAGGCGCCCGCAATGTGCTCATTCCCAACCCGCGCGACATTCCCGGCTTCGTCAAGGAGTTGCAGAAGTACCCCGTGCACATCTTTCCGGGCCTCAACACGCTGTTCAACGCACTACTCAACAATGAGGATTTCCGCAAGCTCGACTTCAAGCCGCTGATCCTGACGCTGGGCGGCGGCATGGCGGTGCAGAAGGGCGTCGCGGAACGCTGGAGAACGCTGACCGGTTGTTCGGTCACCGAAGGCTACGGCCTTTCGGAAACCTCGCCGGTGGCCACGGCCAACAAGTTCACCTCCGGCGACTTCACCGGCACGATCGGCCTGCCGTTGCCCTCGACCGAGATCGCCATCCGCGACGATGACGGCAACAACTTGCCGCTCGGCGAGGTCGGCGAAATCTGCATCCGCGGGCCGCAGGTGATGGCGGGCTACTGGAACCGGCCCGATGAGACCGCCAAGGTGATGACCAAGGACGGCTACTTCAAATCCGGCGACATGGGCTTCATGGACGAGCGCGGCTACACCAAGATCGTCGACCGCAAGAAGGACATGATCCTGGTCTCGGGCTTCAACGTCTATCCGAACGAGCTCGAGGAAGTCGTGGCGATGCATCCGGGCGTGCTCGAAGTGGCCGCGATCGGCGTGCCGGACGAGCATTCGGGCGAGGTGCCGAAACTGTTTGTGGTCAAGAAGGACCCGGCGCTGACCGCCGAGGCAATCACCGCCTATTGCCGCGAGAACCTGACCGGCTACAAGCGGCCCAAATATATCGAGTTCAGGACCGAGCTGCCGAAGACACCGGTCGGCAAGATCCTGCGGCGAGCGTTGCGCGAATGACGATAGCCGACGGCCCTGAGGCCGTGGATGCACCCTGCAGTCCAGACCCGGCAGAGTTCATCAGGGCGAACATGCGCCTCGCCCCGGTGCCATCGCTCCCCGAGATCCGGCTCTATACGCCGCATCCGGCCAGCGGCCTGAGGCGGCTTACCGATCCGCACCAAAGCTCCGACGCCGATGACGACACGATCGAGGCGGACGACGATGGACCCGAGCCGCGGCCGCCCTACTGGGCCTATGCCTGGGCCGGCGGCGCGGTGCTTGCGCGCCACATATTGGACCACCCGCAAATGGTGGCCGGTCGCCGCGTGCTCGACCTCGGCGCGGGTTCCGGCCTTGTCGGCATTGCCGCCGCCAAGGCTGGCGCGCGCGAAGTTATCGCCGCGGAGATCGACCGCAACGGTGTTGCTGCGCTCGCCCTCAACGCGGCGGCCAACGGCGTCGCCATCACCGTGATCGGAGACGATGTCACCAGGGGTTCGCCACCCATGGTCGACCTCGTGCTTGCCGGCGATGTCTTCTATGGACAGGACGTCGCCGATCGAGTCATGCCTTTTCTCGAACGCTGCCTGAATGCCGGCATCGAGGTCCTAGTCGGCGACCCCGGCCGCGCCTATTTGCCACGATCACGGCTGCACCTGCTCGCCGAATACAAGGTGCCGGATTTCGGCCAGACGAAAGACAGCGCGCTGAAGCCGAGCGGTGTGTTTTCCTTTGAAGCGGATGACCGCTGTCGCTGAGATCAAAACCCAGTCACTCGGAATGACCGAGTTCGACCTCAACGCAGACGATCATCCAATCAAAGGCACGTTCAGAAAGCGGTCGTGACGGCGCTAACTTCTAAGCTCAGCGTCCCCGAATTCGCCACTGTACTTTTCGCCATACAGATGTATCCGCTCAAGTCGCTCGAAGCAGCTCTCCGCGAGCAGAGCGCGCCGTCGCCCGCTCAATAACGTCGCCTACGTCACGGTCGTCCTCACGCGCCATGCCAAGTCTAACAGATGCGGTTGCGCCGACGATCTTCTTGCCACGGGCCTCTATCGCACCACCGCTGATCTGCTGGCGTAGGCGCCCCCCAAAAGGAGGTTTTCCGTGATGGCCCGCGGTAACCGGAGTAGGAATCTATGCTCTCAAACCAGCATCGACTGCTGAGCGGAGATACCCGCCGTCGCGCCGTGCGATGTTGCCGTAGTGACCGAGGCCATGAGGGGGTTTGCGAGGTCGCCGGCGGCGTAGATGCCGGGCATGCTGGTTTCGCGGCGCTCATCGACCTTGAGGGCGATGCCGAGGGGTGTATTGACCGTGGCGAGGCCCAGTGATTCATGCAGGCTTGCGGACGGCTTGTTGCGCGGATGCGCGAACAAGATGTCAACCGAGACATTGGGGCCGGTATCGAGCTTGACGGTGGCATTATGGCCCCCGCGATGGGCGATCTCGGTGATCCGGCCATCGACGACAGGTATGTTGCGGCGCGCCAAATCGGCCCGGATATCGGGTGAAATGTCGTGACCATCGGCGAAGAGGGTCAACCTGTCGGTCCAATCGTGGAACAGCCTGACCTGATTGTGCGACTGCGGGCCGGACCAGATGAGGCCCCAATGCTGGCCGGCGACTTCAAAGCCGTCGCAATAGGGGCAGGGCACGATGGACGTGCCCCAACCTTCGGCAAAGCCCGGAACATCAGGCATCTGGTCGGCGACGCCATAGCTAAGGATCAGGCGGCGCGCCGCAAGGCGGTCGCCATCGCCAGCGAGGACGGAGAAATCGTCGATGGCGCCGGAGACGCTTTCGGCCCGGGCATTGACCAGCTTGACCGTGGGATAACGCGCCAGCTGCTGCCGCGCCTCGGCCAGGATGTCCAGCGGCGGCTTGTGATCGTGGCCGAGCAGGCCATGCGAGTGGCCAGCGAAGCGGTTGCGCGGCAGGCCGGTATCGAGAACGGTGACCTTGCGGCGGGCACGGCCGAGTTGCAGGGCGGCGGCGAGACCGGCAAAGCTGCCGCCGATGATGATGACGTCATCCATGGTGATGGGCTCCGTGTTGTGGTTGGAGGGGGGTGGGCTGGGCCTGGCGCGAAATAGCGTCCAGCGATACGCGCTCGAGACGGGCAGCGAGCAAGGCTTCGGCATCGACGAGAAAGTCGCCGATCACCGTGTTGACCGGCCGGACGATGCCGCATTCGATATC
Organism: Mesorhizobium sp. M1409; assembly: GCF_040317535.1. Taxonomy (NCBI): domain Bacteria; kingdom Pseudomonadati; phylum Pseudomonadota; class Alphaproteobacteria; order Hyphomicrobiales; family Phyllobacteriaceae; genus Mesorhizobium; species Mesorhizobium sp. M1409. Next base: position 25,194 of record NZ_JAMYKV010000044.1, on the reverse strand, counting down.
GCCGGGCGGCCCAGGGAAGCTTGATTTGGAGGACAGGGTAAAATCCACTCTTTGGCTTGCATATTTATGAAACTGCATGGTATCGTAATTCAAGAATTAGGATACTGTCAAGGACTGGAATTATCGTGACCGAAAACAGCCAGGCCCGGCGCGGCCGGCCCGCCAACGAGGCGCTTGGCCAAACGATAGTCGACGCCGCGTGCGAACTCTTTGTGGAATTGGGTTTTCAAGCGACGACATTGGACAAGGTCGCCCAACGGGCGAAGATATCCAAGCTCAGCATCTATCGGCACTTCGAGAACAAGGAGGCGCTGTTCAGCGCGGCCATCGCGGCCCACTGCCATCAGTTTGCACCACTGGCTCTTTCTGAAGGCGTCGACGGTTCGGCCGAAGATCAGCTCATGGCGATGGGATCATCCCTGCTTCGCACGCTGTTGAGCCCGGACGCCCGCAGTGTCGAAGCCATGATCATGGCCGACAAGACGAATCAAAAGTCGTTAAGCAAGCTCCATTACGAAGCCGGCCCCGCCCATGTCATCGCCCAAATCGAGGCCCTGTTGCGTCAGTTACACGCGAAGGCGGTTCTGAACGTGCCCGATCCTCTCCGGTCCGCCCGCTTGTTTGCCGCGCTTATCAAAGGATCCGATCTCCTGATTATCGCACGCTTCGATGAGGCGAGAGCAGAGGACGACAACGAAATCGAATCCTATTGCCGGTCGGCCGTCGCCATGTTCATCGCCGCGCACGGTGGCAACGACCACGCAGGATACTAATCCCGCACATCTTATGTCGCGGGGTGAAGTGAAAAACGGCAGCTAACCGTCGGTTTCGACTAACTGCAGACGTTCGGCTCACCACCCCATCTCAGCCGCTGGCGGGAAAGCCCAAGTTGATTTTGCCCCGGCCGCTGCCCGTCAGGTCGTTTCCTTGACCCGTGCCGACAGGAAGTCGGGCAAATCGGCAACCGAATCCAGGATCGCGTCGGCGATGCCGGCCAGCGATTCGCGGGTGCCGGTGCCGGAGAGCACGCCGACCGCTAGTCCGCAGCCACCGGCCCGCGCCATTTCGAGGTCGTGCCTGTTATCGCCGACCATGGCGATTTCCGCCGGCTTCAGCCCGGTGAGATCGCTGAAGGCCAGGATCGTGTCGGGTGCTGGCTTCGGGTTGGCGACCGCGTCGTAGCCATAGGCGGCGTCGAACAGCTGGGCGACGCCGAGAGTGACCAGGGTCTTTTCCGCACCGCTGGTCGAATCATTGGTAGCGACGCCAAGCCGATAGGATTTCCTGTGCAATGCCGTCAGCGTGTCGACGATGCCCGGCAACGCCACCGCCATTGCGGAGCCCTGCACCGAGGTGATCTCGTTGAAGCGGGCAACCGCAAGCATCTGGTCCTCGTTGGACAGGCGCGGGAACCACAATTCGACGACGTCGAGATTGGTGCCCGACGCAAAGATGGAATCAGGCTTGAAGCGCTTGTTGGCGAAATCGAAGCCGGCGGCGGCCAGCAGCCTGTCGGCTTTCCAGCGATCGCCTTCCGACGCATCCATGGCCATGAAATCGGCGACGCCGAGCCAGGTCGCGTTGAAGTCGACAAGCGTTCCATCCTTGTCGAACAATATACCCTTGATGTCTGCCAAGCTTTTCACTCCGATCCACGCAAATGGTGGATGAATCCCACAAGACCAGCGGTCGATGCGTCCCGGTTAGCGGCGCTTTCCTTGCCCTCCACGACAGGCAAAAGGCCGGTGGCCAATTCCTTGCCGAGCTCGACGCCCCATTGGTCGAAGGAGTTGATGTTGAACAGCGTACCCTCGACGAAGACGCGGTGCTCGTAGAGCGCGATCAGCCGGCCGAAGGTGCGCGGGTCGAGTTTGCGGTAGAGAATGGTCACCGAGGGTCGGTTGCCGGAGAAGACACGATGCGGGGCGATCTTGTCGACCTCGGCCGGCTTCATGCCCTTGGCCAGCATCTGGGCGCGGGCCTCGTCCAGCGTGCGGCCCTTCATCAGCGCTTCCGACTGGGCCAGGCAGTTGGCGAGCAGCAGATCGTGCTGATGCTTGAGATCGGGCTCGTGACCGACCGCCGCCGCGAGGAACTCGACCGGGATGAAATCGGTGCCCTGGTGTAGGAGCTGGAAGAAGGCATGCTGGCCGTTGGTGCCGGGCTCGCCCCAGACCAGCGGCCCGGTCGGCGTCGCCGCCGCCGTGCCCTCGAGGGTGACGCTCTTGCCGTTCGATTCCATATCGAGCTGCTGCAGATAGGCCGGCAGCCTGGATAGGCGCTGATCATAAGGGATGACGGCGCGCGCCGGATATCCGCAGATCACCCGATGCCACCAGCCGACCAGCCCCAAAAGGGTCGGCAGGTTCTCCTGCACGGGCGCGGTGCGGAAATGCTCATCCATCTCGTGCGCGCCATCGAGGAAGGCGCGAAAATTCCGCGGGCCAACAGCGATCATCACCGGCAGGCCGATCGCGCCCCAGAGCGAATAGCGGCCACCGACCCAGTCCCAGAAGCCGAAGACACGATCCGGCGCGATGCCGAACTTGGCCACCAAGTCGAGCGAGGTCGAGACAGCGGCGAAATGCTTGCCGACCGCTTCCTTGCCGAGCGCCTCTTGGACCCATTTGCGCGCCGTCTGCGCATTGGTCATCGTCTCGACGGTGGTGAAGGTCTTGGAGGCGATGATGAACAGCGTGGTTTCGGCGGACAGGCCCTTCAGCGTGTCGTGGATATGGGCGCCGTCGATGTTGGAGACGTAATGCGCGCGCGGCCCGTCATGATAAGGCGCCAGCGCCAGCGTCGCCATGGCCGGGCCGAGATCGGAACCACCGATGCCGATGTTGACGATGTCGGTGATCTTCTTGCCGGTGGCGCCGGCCGCCTTGCCCGAGCGTACGGCATCGGCAAAGGCGCTCATGGCGTCAAGCACGGCCATGACGTCCGCCTTGACGTCCTGGCCATCGACGGTGACGCCCTTGCCGGTCAGGTTGCGCAGTGCCGTGTGCAGCACGGCGCGGTCCTCGGTGAGGTTGATCTTCTTGCCGGCGAACATGGCGTCGCGACGGCCTTCGAGATCGGCCGCCTTGGCGAGCTTTTCCAGCAAGTCCATGGTGAGCGCGTCGACCGCGCATTTCGACCAGTCGAGCAGAAGGTCGCCGTCGGTGGCGGAGAATGTAACGAAGCGCTTGGGATCGGCGGCGAAGGCCTGGCGCATGCTGGCGGGCGCCGCCGCGCGATGGTCGCGCAACGCGGCGAGCTGTTTTTGAAAGGACGATTGATCCACTGCCGAACTCCGAGACCTAAGAGCCATCATTACGAACCGGATGTTTCCGGCGCGTGTCGTCGCGACAATCTATCGAGCCTAATTCCAGCCATTTCAATGCGCAGCGATGACGCACGAAGTCATCGCCGGGATGAGGCGCCGCGTCACCCCGCGATGGTGCAGCGCAGCATCAAAATGGCGTGAAGGATCACTGGCATAAATCCCAACGATCAGAAAAATTGATTGGCGCAACCCCTTGTGCCACGGTTACGTTCGGCTGGTCCAGCCAAGCGAAAAAGGCTGGCCATCGAGGAACATCTCCCATGCCACAGCGTAACGACACGGCCATATGGTCCGGCCTGTTCCGGATTTCGGCGGAATCGGGCCAGACCCTGCAGGCACAGATCCGCCAAGCCATCGTGGCCGCCATTCTCGACCGCCAGATCGCCGCTTCGATGCCGCTTCCTTCGTGCCGTATCCTGGCCGAAAAACTCGGCGTGGCGCGCGGAACCGTGGTGCTGGCGTTCCAGCAGCTGGTCGACCAGGGCTTCCTGGTGGCGCGCGAGCGGCGTGGTCATTTCGTCAATCCCGATGTGCTGGCAACGCCTGCCAAGCCACACCAGAAGGCGCCCGATCAGGCCAATGAGATCGACTGGAAGGCACGCCGCAAGATCGCCGCCAGCGACATGCCGCCGCCGGCCAAGCACGAGAACTGGATCAAGTCGTCCTACCCCTTCGTCTACGGCCAGTTCGACCCGGCGCTGTTCCCGACCGCCGAGTGGCGCGAGTGCAACCGCATGGCGCTGGCCGTGCTCGAAATCCGCAACTGGGCGTCCGACATGGTCGACCGCGACGATCCGCTGCTGATCGAGCAGATCCAGGCGCGGCTGCTGCCGCGGCGCGGCATCTTCGCCAATCCCGACGAGATCATCGTCACGCTGGGCGCCCAGAACGCACTCTACATGCTGGCGACGCTGCTGATGTCCAAGGGCTCCAAGGTGGCGATGGAGGATCCCGGCTACCCCGACGCACGCTCGATCTTCCGCCTTGCGGGCGCCGAGATAGAGCCGGTGCCGGTCGACCAGTCCGGCATCGTAACCGCTTCTATTCCCAATGATTCCGGGTTCGTCTTCGTCACGCCCAGCCATCATTGCCCGACCATGGTGCCGCTGTCGGCGGAACGGCGGCAGGATCTTCTGGCGCGGGCCAACCGCTACAACCAGATCATCATCGAGGACGGCTATGACAGCCAGCTTCTCGACGAAGCACCGCAGCAGGCTCTGAAGAGCCTCGATCGCTCAGGCCGTGTCGTCTATGTCGGCTCGATGTCGAAGACGCTGGCTCCGGGCCTGCGGCTCGGCTACATCGTTGCTTCGGCTGGCCTGATCTCCGAACTCAGGGCGCTACGCCGCTTCATGCTGCGCCATCCGCCGGCCAACAACCAGCGCGCCGTAGCGCTCTTCCTGTCGCTCGGCCATCACGAGGCGCTTGTGCGGCGGCTGTCGTCGGCCTTCGACGAGCGCCGCAAGCGTCTGGTCCATGCGATTTCCGCCTTCCTGCCGGAATGGCGCTCGACCGATTCGGCCGGCGGCACATCGCTGTGGCTCGAAGGGCCGCGTGGCACCGATGCGCGCGGACTGGCCGAGGCAGCAGCCTCGCGCAGCGTCATCATAGAACCGGGCGACCGGTTCTTCGATCGCACTGACAAGCCTTCGCGTTTCATGCGGCTGGGCATCTCATCGATCGCGCTGCAGCACATCGAGCCGGGCATCCGCGAACTGGCCACCGCCGCCGGACGCAGGCCCGCGGCCGCCTGATCCATCGCCATCCCCCTGGGGCCGCGCAGGCGCGGCTCCGACTCCATTAGCTCTGGCATATGCAACCGGACCGACTGGCCCATAGTCTGGGCCAATGCCGGCGGCATAGTCGGAGACATAAGGGGAAGAAGCAGCCGATGGTGGACCAACCGCCGCGCCCTGCTTCTCGGAAAGTTGGAGTGTCTCCATGTCAGTTCTTGAAAAGCAGGAAGCGGCGGCGGATCAACGTTCGCGTCGCTCCGGCGGGCGCGAAGCGCGCCGCGCCATGCGGGCAGCGCCCTTGGCCGACGACATCAAGCCGGTGCGCGCCGGCCTCGAAGGCGGCAGCTACGGACCGCTGACCCAGAACGACCAGGAACGCATCCACGAAGCGGTGCTGACGCTCCTGGAAACGGTCGGTTTCGCCAATGCCATTCCCTCCTGCATCGAAGCCTTGACCGAGGCCGGCGCCACCTATGGCGACGATGGGCGCATCCGCTTCCCGCGCGGGCTCGTGCTCGAGACGATCAAGAAGGCGGCACGGCATTTCACCCTGCACGGGCAGGACCCCAAGCACGATATGCTGATCAAGGGCAAGCGCGTGCATTACGGCACGGCGGGAGCCGCCGTGCATCTGGTTGATGTCGAGAAGCGCGAATATCGAGAGTCGCTGCTGCAGGACATCTATGACGCCGCCCGCCTCGTCGAAGGGCTCGACAACATCCATTTCTTCCAGCGCCCGATGGTGCCGCGCGACATTCCCGATCCGCTCGAAATGGACTTCAACACGCTCTATGCCTGCGTGATGGGCACGTCGAAGCATGTCGGCACCTCGTTTACGGTGCGCGAGAATGTGCAGCCGGCGCTGGAGATGCTTTATGCTATTGCCGGCGGCGAGGAAAACTTCCGCGCCCGGCCTTTCGTGTCGAACTCCAACTGCTTCGTCGTGCCGCCGATGAAATTCGCCGAGGACGCCTGCGGCGTGCTCGAGGCCTGTGTCGAGGGCGGCATCCCGATTCTGCTGCTCTCGGCCGGTCAGGCAGGCGCCACGGCGCCGGCGGCGATTGCGGGTGCCGTGGTGCAGGCGGTAGCCGAAGTGCTGGCTGGTCTCGTCTATGTCAACGCCATCAAGCCAGGGCATCCGGCGATCTTCGGCACATGGCCGTTCGTGTCGGATCTGCGCACCGGCGCCATGTCCGGCGGTTCGGCCGAGCAGGCGGTGCTGACGGCGGCCTGCGCGCAGATGGCGCAATACTACGATTTGCCGGGCGGCTCGGCCGCCGGCATGACGGATTCGAAATTGCCCGATATCCAGTCCGGCTACGAAAAGGGCATCACCGACGTGATGGCCGGTCTCGCCGGGCTCAATCTCGTCTATGAATCGGCTGGTATGCACGCCTCGCTGCTCGGCTTTTGCCTCGAAAGCCTGATCATCGACAACGACATGCTCGGCCACTGCCTGCGCTGTGTGCGCGGCATCGAGGTGACCGACGAAGCGCTGTCGATCGACACCATCGCCGATGTCTGCCTGAAGGGTCCGGGCCACTATCTCGGCAACGAACAGACGCTGCGGCTGATGCAGACGGAGTATTTTTATCCCGCCGTCGGCGATCGCTTTTCTCCCAAGGAATGGAACGAGAAGGGCCGGCCCGACATCTTGCAGCGGGCGATCATCGAGAAGAAGCGCGTGCTTGCCGAGCGCTTTCCGCGCCATGTGCCTAAGCAGATCGACGACCGGCTGCGCGCCCGCTTTGGCGAAATGATCAAACTGCCGCGCGGCAGCATGGGCGGGTAAGGAACGCTCGCCGGAACAGTTATTCGGCGCTCAGCCCGTAGCGCTCGACGACCTCGGCATCGATCAGCTTGGCGTGCAGCGCCATCAATACGATTTGCGCATCGAAGCTGTCGCCGGCCTGCACCGCGGCCTCGACCCGGCGCTCCACGTCCTGCCGCTGCTGCAAGCCGTGGGAGCTTTCGAAGATTTCGGGCCCGGCAACGCAATAGCTGAACAGTTGCGCCACTTCCGCATAGGCCTGGCCGGGCGGCTCGTCGGGCCAGCGATCCTTCATCAGATTGACGATGGTCAGTTTCACGCCCTCCGGCACAAGGGCAGGATGCAGGTCGGCGCCACGCAATGCGGCGTCGAGCTGCCTCAAGTCGCTCGAGCGGCCGAACATTCCGAGGAAGCCGAGAGAAGAGCGTCGTCCCGCCATGGGTTCCAATCCGTTTCCAACCAATTAGGTGGTTCGCAAGCGGATTACAAAAGGGGATGGCATTATCCCCCCGCCGCCAGCAACAAGACACCGGCAAGAGCAGACGCGGCAAGCGTTGGCAGCATTCCGAGTTTCAGTTTCAGGATGGCGATCATAGCGGCAACGGAAAGCAGTGCCGCGCGCCAGTCGATCGACGAAAGCACCGGCACATTCATGCCAAGGCCGATGTTGCGGACTTCGTGGAAGATGACATGCAAGGCAAACCATAGAGCGAGATTCATGATGACGCCGACAACAGCGGCGGTGATCGCGCCCAGTGCGGCCGACAATGCCTTGTTGCCGCGCAGGGCCTCGATATAGGGCGCGCCGAGGAATATCCAGAAGAAGCAGGGCGTGAACGTTACCCACAGGGTAAGCAACGCCCCCAGCGATCCGGCAAGCAACGGGTCCAGCGACCCGGCGTGGCGGAACGCGGCGATGAAGCCGACAAACTGCAACACCAGGATGAGCGGACCTGGCGTCGTTTCGGCAAGCCCAAGACCATCGACCATTTCACCGGGGGCGAGCCAGCCGAAGGACTGGACGGCTGCCTGTGCGACATAGGCGAGGACCGCATAGGCGCCACCGAAGGTGACGACAGCCATCAGGCTGAAGAACCCCCCTATCTCGGTCCAGACGCTTGCAGAGCCGGTGAACCACCAGATCACAAGAACGGGCCCAAGCCACAGCGGCAGCCAGATCGCGACGGTGCGCGGTGCATGCCATCTGGTCGGCTCGACATGGGCCAGTTCGCCGCGTTCGAACATCAGGTCGACCGCTCCCTTGAAGTCGCCAACATCGCCCTTGCCATGGGCGGAGCCGGAAAACAGGCCGGGAGCAACGCGGTCTCCCAGCCATCCAGTCAGGCCGGCGAGCAGGACGATGAGCGGGAAAGGCACATTCAACGCATAGATGGCGATGAACGCCGCGACCGCGATCGACACCGTGACGCGGTTCTTCAGGGCACGCCGCCCGATCCGGATCACTGCCTCGATGACAATGGCGAGCACCGCCGCCTTCACCCCGAAAAACAGCGCTTCGACGAGCGGCATGTCGCCGTAGAGCACGTAAAGGCTGCTCAAGACGAGCATGACCAGCGCGCCCGGCACGACGAACAGGATGCCGGCGACAAGGCCACCGGCCGTCCTGTGCAGCAGCCAGCCGATGTAGATGGCGAGTTGCTGGGCTTCCGGCCCAGGCAGCAGCATGCAGTAATTCAGCGCATGCAAGAAACGCTGCTCGCCGATCCAGCGCCGCTCCTCGACCAGTTCCTTGTGCATCAGCGCGATCTGCCCGGCCGGTCCGCCGAAGCTGAGCAGTCCGATCTTCGCCCAGACCTTCGTGGCTTCGGTGAAGGTCGGCGCAGCCGGAACCGGCACGTCTCCCGCCGCATCCGCCGGTACAAGAGCGCTCATGTCGGTTTACCCGTCCCGGCGGCCGGCCAGTTGTGCGTTTCTTCAGTGGCGTCGCGACACCAGCGGAAGAATGCGTCGTAGAGCAGCATGCCTGCTTCCAGTTGCTCCAGGTCGTCGCGGAACATACGCGACAGGCCAAGCGAGGCAGCCAGAAAGCCGGCGGCCTGGGGCACCAGATCGAGCCTTGCGGTGTCCGCCGCGCGCACGATTACGGCAAGGCGATCGAGCGCCTCGGACTCCAGTCCGAACTCCTCGATCATCGTGTCGAAGGTGCAGCGTTCGCCGCGATGGCTCCAGAACACATTGTCGATGTCGAAAGGCACGGCCTGAAAGCGGTCGGCCACATCAGGCACTTCGGCCGCCTCGACAAACAGGAAGATCGCGTGAGGATCGACGAAACGCCGGATCAGCCAGGGGCAAGCGATGCGGTCGACCTTCGGGCGTGTCCGCGTCACCCATATAGTGCGACCCTTTTCGTCGCGCGGCGGCAATCTGTCGGTGCGGACCAGAAGCCCCCCGGCATCGCGCCAGGCTTCAAAGCCGCCTTCAAGGGATTCGGCGGTGATTCCCTCATGGCGCAGCCAGGCGGCTACCCCTTGCGAGAGTTTCCGCCCTTTCTGGCAAACGATGGCCACCGGCTTGCCGGCGAACGCGGGCGCCCAGGTCGAAACGGTTTTGAAATCGCGCCGGCACGAAGCGGGCAACAGGCGCGGATCGGCGTCGAAATCTTCGTCTATGCGAACATCGATGATCACCGGCGCACCCGGCAGCCCGATCAGACGGGATAATTGCGGTACAGTGATAGCGGTTGTTGACGGCATGGCGTCCACCTCCTGGAAGAGAAGCCTGGACGCGAACGTTGGGCTGACGCCTCACGGGGTCGTCGCGATGCACCCCTTGTCATGATGGTGGATACATCGCGCGGACTTGTCAAGGATGGTGACCGTTCTCGACCTTCTGGTCGGAACTGGCGGCCTGATTGATCAGGCCGCCAGTCGTCGATGCAGCGCCTGTGATTGTCGGCAGGAATAATTGATGATTATCCCTTGGAACAATCGGTGATTATCCCGGAATAATCAGTGATTATCCCTCGGAACGCCGCTGGTGTGCGCGACGTCCTGGTATTTCACCGCCGGCTCCAGCACCATTCCCTCCGAGAACTGCGCGACCATGCCACGCTGGATCTCCTGCCAGGGCGTCTGGTGCTTGGGATAGTGATACCCGCCATTGTTCTGCAGTTCGGCGCGGCGGCGGGTGATCTCGTCATCCGTGACGAGGATATCGGCCGTGCCCTTGCGCAGGTCGACGCGGACACGGTCGCCCGTCTTCAGCAGCGCCAGCCCGCCGCCGATCGCCGCTTCCGGCGAGGCGTTGAGGATCGACGGCGAACCAGACGTGCCCGACTGGCGACCGTCACCGATGCAGGCAAGCGCGTGGATGCCCTTCTTGATGAGGTATGCCGGCGGCTGCATGTTGACGACCTCGGCACCGCCGGGATAGCCGACCGGGCCAGCGCCGCGCATGAACAGGATGGTGTGTTCGTCGATGCCTTGCGCCGGATCGTCGATGCGGGCGTGGTAGTCTTCCGGCCCGTCGAAAACCATGGCGTTGCCTTCGAAAGCCTCGGGATCCCTGGGGTTGGACAAATAGCGCTCGCGGAACTCCGGCGAGATGCCGCTGGTCTTCATGATCGCCGAATCGAACAGATTGCCCCTCAGGTTGATGAAGCCGGCATTGGCTTTCAACGGCTCGGCCACGGTGCGGATAACTTCGATGTTCTCGTTGACCACCCCTTCGCAGTTGTCGCCGATCGATTTGCCGTTAACGGTGATGGCTTCGGGGAAAGGCAGCAATCCGCCCTTCATCAATTCGGCCACAACGGCCGGCACGCCGCCCGCGTGGTGATAATCCTCGCCGAGATATTCGCCGGTCGGCTGCAGATTGACGATGAGCGGGATCTTGAGCCCGACCTTCTGCCAGTCGTCATTGTCGAGCGGCACGCCGAGATGGCGGGCAATCGCATTGAGATGGATCGGTGCATTGGTCGAGCCGCCAATGGCCGAGTTGACGACGATGGCGTTCTCGAAGGCCTGGCGCGTCATGATGTCGGACGGCTTCAGATCCTCGTGCACCATCTCGACAATGCGCTTTCCCGTCTCATAGGAAATCTGGCCGCGCTCGCGGTACGGTGCGGGAATGGCGGCCGAGCCAGGCAATTGCATGCCAAGCGCCTCGGCCAGAGAGTTCATCGTCGTGGCGGTGCCCATGGTGTTGCAATAGCCGGTGGACGGCGCCGACGAGGCGACGATATCCATGAACTCGTCATAGCCGATCTCGCCGGCCGATAGCCGCTGGCGCGATTCCCAGACGATGGTGCCGGAGCCGGTGCGCTTGCCCTTGTGCCAGCCATTGAGCATCGGGCCGACCGACAGCGCGATCGCCGGGATGTTAACGGTGGCGGCCGCCATCAGCAGGGCCGGCGTCGTCTTGTCGCAACCGATGGTGAGCACGACGCCATCGAGCGGATAGCCGTAAAGCACTTCGACCAGGCCGAGATAGGCAAGGTTACGGTCAAGAGCGGCGGTCGGGCGCTTGCCGGTCTCCTGGATCGGATGGCAGGGAAATTCGAAAGGAATGCCGCCCATCGAGACGATGCCTTCGCGCACGCGCTTGGCAAGTTCGATATGATGCCGGTTGCAGGGCGAAAGATCGGAGCCGGTCTGGGCGATGCCGATCAGCGGCTTGCCGGACATCAGTTCGGCGCGTGTCAGTCCGTAATTCAGGTAGCGCTCGAGATAGAGCGCCGTCATGCCCGGATTGTCGGGATTGTCGAACCACTCCTGCGAGCGAAATTTTTTCTTAGTGGTGGGGGCGCCTGCCATTGGTGGTCTCCGTATTTGTAAGACAAATCGATATGGCAACGCGCGAGAGCAGGCAAGAGGGCGTGCGGTCGCAACCGGACTTTGGTGTGATAGACACGCACCCAGCCGTGCGTTAGGGCTTCATTCAGTCTTGTCCGGGAGGTTTTCATGGCTTTGGTGATCGAAGGCGAGGAGCGCATTGCCGCTCCCCTGCAAAAAGTGTGGGAAGCGCTGAACGATCCCGAGGTCTTGAAGGCGACCATTCCCGGCTGCCAGAGCCTGGAGATGAAATCGCCGACCGAAATGGCGGCGACCGTGGTGGTGAAGATCGGACCGATCAAGGCGACGTTCAACGGCGAAGTGACGCTGAAGAACCTGAAGCCGCCGCACTCCTACACCATCCAGGGCGAGGGCAAGGGCGGCATTGCCGGCTTCGCCAAGGGCGGCGCCGACGTGACGCTGACATCAGATGGACCGGATACCACGGTGCTGAAATACGCCGCCAAGGCCGACGTCGGCGGCAAGATCGCCCAGCTCGGCAGCCGGCTGATCGAATCGACCTCGAAGAAACTCGCCGGACAGTTTTTTTCCAGCTTCGGCGAGAAGGTCGGCGCGGCTTAGGCTGAGGCCTGCCTGAACAATGCTTGGGCTTGTTTAGGGTTGGCGTCGACCGAGCGGAAACCTACTCGAACACAATACTCGGCACGGCGGCAGCAGCCGCACCACGCTCTTCGTTGACCCGGTCCCAAACCTTCGAAGCAATGTCGCGGTAGATTTTCGCTTCGGCGCCGTCGGGCTTCGAGATGACCACCGGCGTACCGGCATCCGAGCTTTCGCGTATGCCCATCTCGAGCGGCACTTCGCCGAGGAAGGTGACGCCGAGGCGCTCGGCCTCGCGGCGGGCGCCGCCATGGCCGAAAATGTCATAGCGCTTGCCGGTGTCGGGAGCGATGAAATAGCTCATGTTCTCGACGATGCCGAGCAACGGCACATCGACCTTCTTGAACATGTTGAGGCCTTTTCGCGCGTCGATGAGAGCAAGGTCCTGCGGCGTCGAGACGATGACGGCGCCGGCCAGCGGCACCTGCTGGGCCATGGTCAGCTGCGCGTCGCCGGTGCCGGGCGGCATGTCGACGACGAGCACGTCGAGCCGGCCCCACTCGACCTCGCGCAGCATCTGCGTCAGTGCCGACATCACCATCGGGCCGCGCCAGATCATCGGCGTTTCCTCATCGACGAGGAAGCCCATCGACATCACCTTCAGGCCGTAATTCTCCATCGGTTTCAGGATCTTGCCGTCGACGGTCTGCGGCCTGCCATGGATGTTGAGCAGCCGCGGCATGGATGGGCCGTAGATGTCGGCATCGAGCACGCCGACGCGCAGGCCGTTGGCGGCGAGGCCAAGCGCGATGTTGACGGCGGTGGTCGACTTGCCGACGCCGCCCTTGCCGGAGGCAACCGCGATGATTGCCTCGATACCGGGCACGCCGCGCTTTCCCGAACTGTGCGAGGCAGGCGCGTGCGGCGCAGCACGCGGCGTGGCAGCAGCGGGCGGAGCCGGCCTGGGTGCGGGGCGCGACGGAACCGGCGCCTCCATGCCGCCGCCCTTCTTTTCGGCCGTCAGCGCGACGACGGCGCTGGCGACACCGGGGATCGCCTTGACGACACGTTCCGCCGCGGCACGCAGCGGCTCCATTTCCTGGGCGCGGGCGGCGGGAACGGTAATCGAGAAGAAGACCTTCCCGTCGGCGATGAAAATCTCCGAAACCATGCCGAGGTCGACGATGTTGCCGGTGAAATCCGGCCCGTTGACCGTCTTCAGGCGCTCGATGACGATTTCCTTGGTGACGTTCTGCTGGACGGCGGACATGATTTTTTCCTTGGACGGTTCAGGGCTTCAGATAATGCAGTTTCCGGACAGAACCAAGGCGTGGAGCAACAGGTGCCTCGGCGTGCCCGGAAAAACGATGAAGCCTGTCTGATCGCCGACCGAACGCATCCGCGGAAAACGGCGGCCAAAGTGGCCGATCATTCCATAAAGTCGACGGTCGCCAATCTGCCGGTGCGACCTATCTGCATGACCATGGTGAGCACGACAACCAGGGAAGGAGATCATCATGCTCGCAAACTTCAACGCAACGGCCAACCTCGCGGTGAAGGATCTCGCGAAAGCCAAGGCTTTCTATGAGGGAACGCTTGGCCTGGAGCAGGTGCACGATGAGGGCGGTGAACTGATCGTGTATAAAAGCGGCGACACAGCCATCAACGTCTATCATTCCCAATATGCCGGAACCAACAAGGCAACAGCGGTGACGTGGACCGTTGGCGACGAGATCGGCAATGTCGTCAAGGCGCTGAAGTCGAAGGGCGTCAGCTTCGAGCACTATGAGATGCCGGGCTTGACACTGGAGGGCGATATCCATGTCGGCTCCGGAATGAAAGTCGCCTGGTTCAAGAATCCAGACGGCAACATCCTGAACCTTGTGGACAGGTAGATGTCTTCACGTCACCTCGCCAGCCCAACCGCCAGATAGGTGAGCGCCGAAATCACAGCGGTCGCCGGCAAGGTGACGATCCAGGCAATGACGATGTTGCTGGCAATGCCCCAGCGCACCGCCGAGACGCGGCGGGCGGCGCCGACGCCGATGATGGCACCGGTGATGGTGTGCGTGGTCGAAACGGGAACCCCGAGCCAGGTGGCGGCAAACAGCGTGATCGCGCCACCGGTCTCGGCGCAAAATCCCTGCATCGGGTTCAGCCGGGTGATCTTGGAGCCCATGGTGTGGACGATGCGCCAGCCGCCGAACAGGGTGCCGAGCGCCAGCGCCGACTGACAAGTGAGGACGACCCATAGCGGCACATAGAACGTCGCGCCGAGCATGCCTTGCGAATAGAGCAGCACGGCGATGATGCCCATGGTCTTCTGGGCGTCATTGCCGCCGTGCCCGAGCGAATAGAGCGAGGCGGAAAAGAACTGCAGGACGCGGAAGGAGCTGTCGACGGCGAATGGCGTCTGGCGCACGAAGAGCCAGGAAACGGCGAGGATCAGGACAAGCGCCAGGATAAAGCCGGTCGCCGGCGAAACGACGATCGCGGCGACAGTCTTGCCGAGTCCCGTCCAGACGATGGCACCGACGCCTGCCTTTGCCACACCGGCGCCGACCAGACCGCCGATCAACGCATGCGAGCTGCTCGACGGGATGCCGGCGATCCAGGTGACGATGTTCCAGACGATGGCGCCGACAAGGGCTGCAAAGATCACAGCCGGGGTGACGATGCTGACGTCGACGATGCCCTTTCCCACTGTCTCGGCGACGTGGAGGCCGAAGAACATGAAGGCGATGAAATTGAAGAAGGCCGCCCACAACACCGCATATTGCGGCCTCAGCACGCGGGTGGAGACGATGGTGGCGATGGAGTTGGCCGCGTCGTGCAGGCCGTTGAGAAAATCGAAGAACAGCGCGACGGCGACGAGGCCGACCAGCACGGGAAAGGCGATGGTGGCTTCCATCACCTAGACATTCTCAATGACGATGCCGCTGATCTCGTTGGCGACGTCCTCGAAGCGGTCGACCACCTTTTCCAGCTCGCCATAGATCTCGCTGCCGATCATGTAGGCCATCGGGTCGCTGCGGCCGTGCTTCCTGAAGAGATCCTTCAGCCCTTGCTCGTGCAGATCGTCGGCCCGGCTTTCGACGCGCATGACCTCTTCGGCGATGGCATTGAGGCGCACCGTGTGCGCCCCGACCTTGCTGAGCAGCGGGATCGCCTCGGCCACCAGCTTGGCGGCGGCGACGATGATGCCGCCCATTTCCTGCATCAGCGGGTCGAATTCCCTTTTTTCGAACAGCTTCACCGTCTTGACGGTCTTGTGCATCATGTCGATGGCATCATCCATCGACTGGATCAGGTCCTTTATGTCGCCGCGATCGAAAGGCGTGATGAAGGAGCGCCGCACCGCCAGCAGGACTTCCGCGGTGATATGGTCGGCCTCGTCCTCGAGATCGATGATTTTCTGGCCCCAGCGGTCGATGTCCTTGCCCTGGAGAAGCTGCTCCAGTGCCTCGGCGCCACCGACCACGGTGCGGGAATGTCGTTCGAACAGTTCGAAGAAGCGATCTTCGCGCGGCAAAAGCTTGCGGAACCAGCCCAGCATGGTCGATCTCCCAGGTTTCATTCACATAGCGCCGCATTCAGCCGGGGGGAACAGGTAGCCGGCTTAAAGATGTGGATGCAGGCCAATTGCGCATGGCGCTTGCGATGAAACGCAATTTCCCCGACCTTGCGCCGAACGACCGGAAAGATCGCATGATCGACAAGCTGGAATTCTTCATCGCGCTGGCCAGGGAGGAGCATTTTGGCCGGGCGGCGGAATTGTGCGGCGTGACCCAGCCGACGCTGTCGGCCGGCATCAAGCAGCTGGAGGGCCAGCTCGGTGTGATGCTGGTTTTGCGCGGCTCGCGCTTCCAGGGACTGACGCCGGAGGGCAAGCAGGTGTTGGCCTGGGCGCGCCGCATCGTCGGCGACACCCGCACCATGCGCGAGGAGATGCGCGCCGCGCGCTACGGTCTGTCGGGCCGCATCCGCATCGCCGCCATCCCGACGGCGTTGGCCATGGTGGCGCGGCTGACGACGCCGTTCCGGGCAAAGCATCCGGGCGTCACCTTCTCGGTGCTGTCGCGGACCTCGATCGAGGTGCTGTCGCTGCTCGGCAATTTCGACATCGATGCCGGCATCACCTATCTCGACAATGAGCCGCTGGGGCGGGTCACCAGCGTGCCGCTCTACGACGAGCGCTATCAACTGATCACCGCGATGGGAAATCCCTATTCCGATCGCGACAAAGTGACATGGGCGGAGCTCTCAAGCCTGCCTCTGTGCCTGTTGACGCCTGATATGCAGAATCGCCGCATCATCGACCAGCATCTGGCCGAAGCCGGCGTGCAGGTGCGGCCGACGCTGGAATCCAACTCGATGATCGTGCTGTTTTCGCATATCCGCACCGGCAAATGGTCGTCGATCATGCCGCTCAACCTTGCGGAAACATTCGGCTTTTCCGAGCCGATCCGCGCCATCCCGATTGTCGAACCGGACGCCAGCCACACGGTCGGCCTGGTGGCGGCGCCTCGCGAACCTCACACGCCGCTGGTCTCGGCGCTGTTGGACGAGGCAATGGCGCTGGCGGACGATTTCCACGCCCACCGCTAGGCTAAACAATGCTGGATGACCGAGCTCGATAGAAATTTTCTATCGAGTAACGAAACAGCTTTATTGATTGAGCGGGTTTCCTCTGATTTTGTAACGACTTAGCGATAAAAAGCTATCGACCAGGGAGGGCGCTGCGTGACGATGCAGCCTGCAAGTACCGAGATCACATCGCGCACGGCCGCGATCATCCAGGAGCTGAAGGGCCTCGAAGGCCCGCTGCTGCCGATCCTTCACGGCATCCAGGAGGAGTTCGGCCATGTGCCCAAGGATGCGCTGCCGGTCATCGCCGAGGCGCTGAATATCTCCAGGGCCGAGGTGCACGGCGTCGTCACCTTCTACCATGATTATCGCAGCCATCCGGCCGGCCGGCATGTGCTGAAGCTCTGCCGGGCGGAATCCTGCCAGTCGATGGGTTCGGACGCCATCGCCGCCAAACTGAAGCAGTTGCTTGGCATCGGCTTCCATGAGACGACCGGCGATGGTTCGGTGACGCTGGAGCCGGTCTATTGTCTGGGCCTGTGCGCCTGTTCGCCCGCCGCAATGCTCGATGGCCAGGTGATCGGGCGGCTCGATGACGAAAAGCTCGACGAGATCGTTGCCGAGGTGCGCTCATGATCCCGCGTATCTACATTCCCGGCGATTCCGGCGCGCTGGCGCTGGGTGCCGAAAAAGTCGCCAAGGCGATTGCAAGTGAGCTTGCCGAACGCGGCATCGAAGCCAAGATCGTGCGCAACGGCTCGCGCGGGGCTTATTTCCTCGAACCGATGGTCGAAGTGGCGACCTCCAACGGCCGCGTCGCCTATGGACCGGTCAAGCCGTCCGACGTCAAAAGCCTGTTCGACGGCGGCTTCCTCACCGGCGGCCATCACAAGCGCTGGCTGGGCGCGCCTGACAAAATCCCCTTCCTGGCCAAGCAGACGCGGCTGACCTTCGCACGTTGCGGCGTCACGGATCCGCTTTCGCTCGAATCCTACAAGAAACATGGCGGGTTGAATGGACTGACGAATGCGTTGGGACTGACGCCTGCCGCCATTGTCGCCCAAGTGACCGAATCCGGACTGCGCGGGCGCGGTGGCGCCGGCTTCCCGACCGGCATCAAGTGGAAGACGGTGCTCGATACATCAGGCGACCGCAAATACATTGTCTGCAACGCCGACGAAGGCGACTCGGGCACCTTCGCCGACCGCATGATCATGGAGGGGGATCCCTTCGTGCTGATCGAAGGCATGACGATCGCCGGAATTGCCACGGGCGCGACCAAGGGTTTCGTCTATGTCCGCTCGGAATATCCGCATGCGGTGGCGGTGATGAACAAGGCCGTCGAGATCGCCCGCAAGGCCGGTGTTCTTGGCGCCAGCGTGCTGGGTTCGGCCTATGCTTTCGACATGGAGATCCGGGTTGGCGCAGGCGCCTATGTCTGCGGCGAGGAGACGGCGCTGCTGGACTCGCTCGAAGGCAAGCGCGGCATGGTTCGGGCAAAACCACCGCTGCCGGCTCACAAGGGGCTGTTCGGCAAGCCGACGGTGATCAACAACGTCATCTCGCTGGCCTCGGTGCCTGTCATCATGGACAAGGGTGCGACCTTCTACAAGGATTTCGGCATGGGCCGCTCGCGCGGCACGATTCCGATCCAGATCGCGGGCAATGTCAAATATGCCGGCCTGTTCGAAGCCGCTTTCGGCATGACGCTGGGCGAGATCGTCGACGAGATCGGCGGCGGCACGGCCACCGGGCGCCCGGTCAAGGCGGTGCAGGTCGGCGGACCTCTCGGCGCCTATTTCCCGCGCGCGCTGTTCGACACGCCATTCGATTATGAGGCCTTCGCGGCCAAGGACGGGCTGATCGGCCATGCCGGCATCGTGGTGTTCGACGACACCGCCGACATGCTGAAACAAGCGCGCTTCGCCATGGAGTTCTGCGCCATCGAAAGTTGCGGCAAGTGCACGCCGTGCCGCATCGGCTCGACGCGCGGCGTCGAGACCATCGACAGAATTGCCGCGGGCATCGAACCGGAGAAGAACCTCGCTCTGGTCACCGACCTCTGCAACACGATGAAGTTTGGTTCGCTCTGCGCACTGGGCGGCTTCACGCCCTACCCTGTCATGAGCTCGATCACCCATTTCCCCGACGACTTCAAGCCTGCGCCCGTGCGCGTGGCTGCTGAATAGGAGCTGGCAGATGAACATCAAGGCCGACTTCCCATCCCTCGTCGAAGAGATCGACTATGGAACCCCGGAATCGAAGGCGCAGAAGCGGGTCACGCTGAATGTCGACGGCCGCAGCATCACCGTCCCGGAAGGCACCTCGATCATGCGTGCCGCGATGGAAGGCGGGGTCGAGATCCCGAAGCTTTGCGCCACCGACATGCTGGACTCCTTCGGTTCGTGCCGTGTCTGCCTCGTCGAGATCGAAGGGCGCGGCGGCACGCCGGCATCCTGCACGACACCCGTCGGCGAGGGCATGGTGGTGCGTACGCAGACAGAGCGGCTCGACGCCATTCGCCGCGGCGTCATGGAACTCTACGTCTCCGACCATCCGACCGGCTGGAACGAAAAGGCCGGAACCGGCGCCAGCGAATTCGATGCGGTGGCGAAGTCGATCGGGCTGACCGAGAACCGCTACGGCATCGAGGGTCGCAACCACGTCAAGCCGGAAGACGGCGTGGCGCCCGGCCATGGCTCGCTGGCGGTCGATTATATCGCGCGCGACGAATCCAATCCCTATTTCACCTATGACGCCTCGCAATGCATCGTCTGCTCGCGCTGCGTGCGGGCCTGCGAGGAGGTCCAGGGTACCTTCGCGCTGACCATCGAGGGCCGTGGTTTCGAATCCAGGGTCTCGGCGGGCATGCATGAGGCATTCATCGATTCGGAATGCGTGTCCTGCGGTGCCTGCGTGCAGGCTTGTCCGACCGATGCGCTGCGCGAGAAGACGGTGCTTGCCAAGGGCCTGCCGGAACGCTCGGCTGTCACCACCTGCGCCTATTGCGGCGTCGGCTGTTCGTTCAAGGCCGAAGTGAAGGGCGACGAGGTTATTCGCATGATGCCCTACAAGGAGGGCAAGGCGAACCACGGCCATTCCTGCGTGAAGGGCCGTTTCGCCTATGGCTACGCCACCCACAAGGACCGCATCCTGTCGCCGATGATCCGCGAAAAGATCACAGATCCGTGGCGCGAAGTGAGCTGGGAAGAGGCGATCGCCCATACGGCAAAGGAATTCCGCCGCATCCAGTATCAGTACGGACGCACCGCGATCGGCGGCATCACCTCGTCGCGCTGCACCAACGAGGAAACCTACCTCGTCCAGAAGATGGTGCGGCAGGGCTTCCGCAACAACAATGTCGACACCTGCGCGCGCGTCTGCCATTCGCCAACGGGCTACGGGCTCGGCCAGACATATGGCACCTCGGCCGGCACGCAGGATTTCGACTCCGTCGATTACACCGACGTCGCCGTCGTCATCGGTGCCAATCCCGCCTCGGCCCACCCGGTATTCGCCTCGCGACTGAAGAAGCGGCTGCGCCAGGGCGCCAAGCTGATCGTGCTCGATCCGCGCCGCACCGAGATGGTCAAGTCGGCACATATCGAAGCGGATTATCACCTGCCGCTGAAGCCCGGCACCAATGTGGCCGTGCTGACGGCCCTGGCGCATGTCATCGTCACCGAAGGCCTGTTCGACGAAGCCTTCATCCGCGAACGCTGCGACTGGACGGAATTCCAGGATTGGGCATCCTTCGTCGCCTTGCCGGAAAACAGCCCCGAAACCGTCGGCAAGCTGTCCGGCGTCGATCCCGAACTTATCCGTGGTGCTGCGCGTCTCTACGCTACCGGCGGCAACGGCGCGATCTATTACGGCCTGGGCGTGACGGAACACAGTCAGGGCTCAACCACGGTGATGGCGATCGCCAACCTCGCCATGGCCACCGGCAATATCGGCCGGCCAGGCGTCGGCGTGAACCCGCTGCGCGGCCAGAACAATGTCCAGGGCTCCTGCGACATGGGCTCCTTCCCGCACGAACTGCCCGGCTATCGCCATATCTCCGGCGAAGCCGTGCGCGACATCTATGAGACCCTGTGGGGGGTGAAGCTGGACGACGAACCCGGCCTGCGCATTCCCAACATGCTGGATGCCGCCGTCGACGGCAGCTTCAAGGGTATCTACATCCAGGGAGAGGACATTCTTCAGTCCGACCCCGACACCAAGCATGTCGCAGCCGGCCTCGCCGCGATGGAATGCGTCGTCGTGCACGACCTCTTCCTCAACGAGACGGCGAACTACGCGCATGTCTTCCTGCCGGGCTCGACCTTCCTGGAGAAGGACGGCACCTTCACCAACGCAGAGCGTCGCATCAACATGGTGCGCAAGGTTCTGGAGCCGAAGGCGCGCTACGCCGATTGGGAGGCGACGCAGGAGCTTGCCCGCGCGATCGGGCTGGACTGGAACTATCAGCATCCTTCCGAGATCATGGACGAGATCGCGATGACGACGCCGAGCTTCGCCGGCGTCTCCTTCGAATTGCTCGACCGTGTCGGATCCGTGCAATGGCCCTGCAACGAGAAGGCGCCGCTCGGCACCCCGATCATGCATATCGATGGGTTCGTGCGCGGCAAGGGCAAGTTCATCCGCACCGAATATGTGGCGACGGACGAGAGGACGGGGCCACGCTTCCCGCTGCTGCTCACCACCGGCCGCATTCTGTCGCAGTACAATGTCGGCGCGCAGACTAGGCGCACCGACAACATCATGTGGCACGGCGAGGACCGGCTGGAGATTCACCCGCACGATGCCGAGAATCGCGGACTGCGTGACGGCGACTGGGTCCGGCTGACCAGCCGCTCGGGCGAGACGACGCTGCGCGCGCTGATCACCGACAGGGTGTCGCCCGGCGTCGTCTACACGACGTTCCATCATCCGGACACGCAGGCCAACGTGATCACGACCGACTTCTCGGACTGGGCGACCAATTGTCCGGAATACAAGGTGACGGCGGTGCAGGTCGGCGCCTCCAACGGACCGTCGGAATGGCAGCGCGATTATGACGAGCAGGCACGCAACAGCCGTCGCATCGCGAAGCTGGAAGCGGCGGAATAGTCTTGAGCGCGCGTCGCAAAGCCACGACGCAGGTATCGCGGCTGGCGCGCCGCGCGGTCGGGACGACGGCTGCCGACCGCATGGTGCCGGAAGAGACGCCGGTGGCGTTCTCCTTTGCCGGCACGACCCATGCGGTGATGATGGCAAGCCCGGCCGATTTCGAGGATTTCGCGCTCGGCTTCTCGCTGACCGAAGGCATCATTGCTACGCCGGAGGAGATCGAGGCCATCGAGGTCGAGGATCATGGCGCCGGTATCGACATCCAGATCAGGCTGAAGGACACCGCCAACACGCGCTTCGAGGCGCGGCGCAGACGACTGGCCGGCCCGGTCGGCTGCGGGCTCTGCGGCATCGAATCGATCGAGGAAGCGATGCGCTCGGTCGACGAAGTCGGTGCGTCGAAACTTACACTTGATGCCGACGATATCGTTCGCTCGGTCAAGCTTCTGTCGAAAGTGCAGCCGCTTCACACCGAGACCGGAGCCGTGCACGCCGCCGGCTTCTATGTACCGGGCAAGGGCATCGTCATGGCGCGCGAGGATGTCGGCCGTCACAATGCGCTGGACAAGCTGGCCGGCGCGCTTGCCAGGGCCGGCATCGATGGCGCATCCGGTGCTGTCGTGGTGACGTCGCGGGTGTCGGTCGAAATGGTGCAGAAGACGGCGGCGATCGGCTCGGCCTTGATCATCGCCGTCTCGGCGCCGACCGCACTTGCCATCCGCACGGCGCAAGAGGCCGGCATGACGCTGGTGGCGCTGGTTCGCGGCGACGATTTTGATATTTTCACCCACCCCGGCCGGGTGGTTTGCGGAGTTGCCAAGCATGTCGCATGACGAAGAACACATCATGAGCACCCGCGAGAAGCTGGTGCGCATGGCAAACCAGATCGCCGATTTCTTCCACTCCAAGCCACGCGAGGAAGGCATTGCCGGCGTCGCAGAGCACATCAACAAGTTCTGGGAGCCGAGGATGCGGCTGCAACTGTTCCAAATGCTGGACGCCGGCACCGAGAACTTCAACGAGTTGGTGGTGGCCGCCTCCGTCAAGATCAAGCGGCCGATCACCCCGGCTGAAGCCGACCTCAAACTCGGGCTCAAGGCCTTCCCCGCCGACGTCGCCGCCTCGCAAAAGTAGCCGTCGAGTCTTGCCGGCCTATATTCGCTGTCGCTAAAGTTTAAACTGCCGCGATCGACGCTGTTCTGCTATGGTTGACGACCAGAAATCGTCAGGCCGGGCGGAAACCTCGTGAGGCCGATCGAGACCCGATACGCCCACAGCGGCGATGTGCGGATCGCCTATCAGGTGGTCGGCCAGGGGTCGTTCGATCTCGTCTTCGTGCCGGGCTTCATTTCCAACCTCGACCTGCACTGGGAAGACGAAGGTTATACCAGGCTCCTGAGGCGGCTTTCGGCGTTCTCGCGGCTGATCCTGTTCGACAAGCGCGGCACCGGTCTGTCCGATCGAGTCGACGCCCACCACCTGCCCAGTCTCGAAACTCGGATGGACGATGTGCGCGCGGTGATGGACGCCGCCGGCAGCGGCCGTGCAGCGTTGCTCGGCGCCTCCGAAGGCGCGCCGATGGCGATGCTGTTCGCCGCCACGTATCCGGAGCGGACGCGGGCGCTGGCGCTCTATGGCGGCTATGCGCATTTCCACAAATGGGTGATGTCGCCCGAACGCCTCGATGCTTTCATCGAGATGGCGGAGACAGCCTGGGGTACCGGCGCAACTTTACCCAATTTCGCGCCGAGCCGGGTCGACGACGCGCATTTCGCCCAATGGTGGGCACGCTTCGAACGATTGTCGGCGAGCCCGACGGCGGCGGCGGCGCTGGCGCGCATGAACGCCGGGATCGACGTGCGCGGCGTGCTGGCGGCGATCAGCGCGCCGACGCTGCTCATTCATCGCCGCAACGATGCGCGGGTCGATCCTGACGCCAGCCGCTACCTGGCCAAAAAGATCCCGAATGCGCGGCTGGTCGAGATTCCCGGGCGCGATCATCCGATCTGGACCGGCGATGTCGATCGGGTAGCCAACCTGATCGAGGAGTTCCTGACCGGTGGGCGAGCCGTGGCCGAGGTGGACCGCGTGGAGGCGGTGGCTATGGCGGCGATCGTGCGCCACTGGTCGACGATACTCAACGGCAGCCAGTTCGATCTGACGACCTTCAAGAAGCAGACCGGCGACGTGTTCGCGGCCGTCAAGGCCAAGTCGCAGTGAAGAAATCACTGCCCGGCGATGAGCGCCGGGCAGCACTTCGACCATCAACCGCCCGGTCGGAAGACGGGCCAATGGAGGATGAAATGCTGACCAAGACCCAAATGGTGAATGGCGCGGCGATCAAGAAGGCGATCGAAAGCCGTGACGGCAGGATGCTGTCGAGCTTCTACGCCGACGACGCGCTGGTGCGGGTGATCGACCGCAACAACCCGCCGAGCAAGCCGCGCGAGATTCGTGGACGCGCGGCGATCAGCACATTCTGGGACGACATCTGCAGCCGGGCGATGACCCACAAGGTCGACACCACCATCGCCGACGGCGACAGCCTGGCCTTCACCCAGGCCTGCGCCTATCCGGACGGCACCAAGGTGTTCTGCGCCGCGATGCTGGAGCTGAAGAATGGGCTGATTGCACGGCAGACCGTCGTGCAGGCCTGGGACGAGTAGGTCAACCGCAGAGCCTGTTCATTCATCCCGATTGAAGCGGGATAGCTCTGTTTCCGTGCTGGGGCATGATCTTTTCCGAAAACCGGTTTCCCTTTTTCGAGATCATGCTCTGGCCGCAACCCTGGAGGAGAAGACAATGTTCAGCGCCAGATGGCAGATCGACGCCAAGTTCGGACACAAGCAGACCGTGCTCGACCTGTTGAAGAAATGGGAACGCGAGATCGGGTCGCAGGTCGGCCTCGCCGAGCTGGAATTCCAGATCATGACCGGTTCGATCGGCGCCCGGGAAGCGACGGTCGAGTCGCACCACCAGGTAGAGAGCCTGGCCCAGTTGGAGGCGTTCTTCGCCAAGATCAGCAAGATCGACGCGCACGCCAAATGGGGCAAGGAGATCGAGCCCTACGTCGTGTCGGGCACCAGCCTGTGGAACATCTACCGAATCGTGGAGTAGCGGTCTTCGCCCCGTTTACGGGGAGAAGATGCCGGCAGGCAGATGAGGGGCAGAGCCAGCTTTGGAAGCGTCGCGCCGCCCCTCATCCGTCACTTCGTGCCACCTTCTCCCCGTAAACGGCAGGGCTGTCCGGGGAAATCTATTCATATATGAAGGCCATCTGATTGAGGGAGGATCGGTCTCTTGGTC